>NZ_QUJT01000006.1:2579-199498 GCF_003480955.1 Clostridium sp. AM27-28 | reverse complement strand
GTGTTGGATAAAAACACGAAGCTGCCGCACCTTAGTGCGACAGCCCCTTTTTTCGTAATTGCTCACACATGTGTGAACAGTTACCTTTTTTTCTGTCCTGCCATGCGGAACATATCCAAATATCCTTTTTCCGCACAGCAGCCATATCTATTATCTCATTTCTTTTTACTTCTTAGCTTTCTCGTACAATTTTTTCAGCTCATCCACACTAAATTCATAGTGCTTGTTGCAGAACTGGCAGTTGACTTCGATGCTCTTGCCCTCGTCGATCATCTCCTGCAGCTCCTTGCCGCCGATGCTGATCAGCGCCTTTTCTACACGGCTCTTGGTGCAGTTGCAGGTAAACTGAATCGGCATCTTATCCAGAATCTCCAGACCAAATTGTCCTAAAATCAGCTCCAGAATGTCCTCCGGGGTCATTCCCTTATTTAACATCGTCGTCACCGGCTCCAGCTCACCGATCGTCTTTTCAAGTGCCGCGATCGTCGCTTCCTCTGCTCCCGGAAGCAGCTGGATGATAAATCCGCCTGCCTGGCGCACCGTATTTTCTTTATTCATCAGAACGCCCAGTGCCACGGAGGACGGAGTCTGCTCGGAGGTCGCATAGTAATAAGTCAGATCTTCCGCAATCTCACCCGTTACCAGGATCGTCTGTCCCACATACGGCTCTTTCAAACCGATATCCTGGATTACGCTCAAGACGCCGACTCCCAGCGCACCGCCCACATCCAGTTTGCCCTTCGCATTCGGCGGCAGCATTACCTCCGGGTGGAACGCGTAGCCCTTGACATTGCCGTTCTTATCAGCTGTCACCGTCAGACCGCCGATCGGACCATCGCCCTCGACCCGGATGGTTAAAAGATCACTGTCCGCTTTCATCATCGATCCCATCATGACCCCTGCCGTCATCAGGCGTCCCAGCGCTGCGGTCGCCACCGGGCTGGTATTGTGCGCCTGTCTGGCTTTCTCCACCAGATCACGGGAAGTCGCCGCAAATGCGCGGATCTGACCATGCGCCGCCGTCGCACGGAGCATATAATCTCCGGTCTGTCCCGTTATTTCACCTGCTTTTATCTTTTCCATCATTTATACCTCTTTTCCATGTTCTCTCGCAACCACATAGATTCGGTCGCTCTCTTTTCGCGGCGCATTCTTCGTAAATGCGTCATACGCCGCCACAAATTCCATGCCCGCCTCTGTGAGCGCCTTTTTTATCTCGTCCAACGACCACGCGCGCTCAAAATGCGTCTCCTGATAGCGGCGGTATAAGTCATCCTCCTCGCGGATAAAGAGCGTCAAATCGTAGGAGTTAATTTTCTCCTCTTCATCATACTCATTTTCCCAGATGAAGCTCCCCTCGTCGCGCACCTCCGCGATCGTCTCACTTCCCATTGCCTGAAACTTTGCCTCCGTGTTCAGGTCGAAAATGAACATTCCCTTCGGATCCAGATAATTGTTGACCAGCGAAAATACGTGCGCCAGATCGTCATAATCCAGAATATAATTCAGCGAATCGCAGATACTCACGACCGCCCGGACCGTCCCGTACAATTCAAATTCACGCATATCCTGCAATAAATACAAAATTGGCAGCCCGGATTCTGCCCGTTTTTCGATTGCTTCCTGCAGCATATCCTCCGAGACATCCACGCCGATCATATCATAGCCTTCCTTTGCCAGAAGCTCCGTCAGCGTGCCGGTTCCGCATCCCAGATCCAGCACCAGACCGTCGTCGATCCCATATTCCTTTAAAAGAGAAGTCAGGTACCCGCACCAGTCCTCATAGGGAATATTATCCATAAACATATCATATACTTCCGCAAAACTCGTGTAAGCGTCCATTTAGCCTCTCCTTCTATATTGCCGATGCAAAAATGACTGCCATGCACCGAAAGCTTTCCCCTACTGCACAATCTCCTTCCGATGCCAGCACTCCCATCATAGCAATTTTTCGCCCTGTTTGCAAGAATAATTGAAAAAGCACGCGCAGATGACCAGGAATGGAGTAATTGTTCACAGGTAGGCACTTTTGGAACCGAAAGTGCCGTAAGAAAACGTGGTGGCAGCAGGATTTTGTCGTATACACTAACTCTTGACGTTCCACGCAGAACTGACTATACTAGAGCGTATGAAAAATTTGACTGAAAAACAAAAACATTCCCCCATCAAAAGCCGCCGTTTTTACCGCCGGCAGATGTGGCTTCCGGCGCTGGTGCTGATCGCGTCCATCCTGCTCCTGTGGCAGAATGCCGGGGAACATTCACACTCCCCGCGGCCGATAAACAGCCAGTGCAAGTTTGAAGATTTTTATAACCCGGCTCAGCCCTATGTCTCGGTGAACGCTCCTTCCTTATATTATACAGGATGCGCTGCCTACGATGGAAAGAAAGAGACCGGATATTATTATTACTCTCTGGAAAATGGAACCTGCCATTTCTATCTGCTCGATCCGTCTTCCGGCTATCCAGAGCCGCCCGAACGCAAAGCACTTTCATTAAACGGGCGTTTGATCCGCCTGAACGAGGATACCTATGAATCGCTTCTCCAGACGATGGCGGACAGTCTCTCCTGGACGGTGAGCTCCCTGCGGAACATGACTTCTCCTTATATCATATCCGCTCTGCCGTATCCCGCCCTGACGCATGAGGTATTTCATCTATTAGCCGGATGTGCGTTTCTGATCGCCCTGGTGGATCTGATCTGGCTTTTTTACCATTCACTCCGGCACCGCCGGGAGCCGCTGCAGCTTTCCGGTGAGGCACAGCAGGGGCAGCAGGATTCTTCCAGTGAGCAGCCGCGCACTTTGATTTCCCACCGCAGGAAAAAACATTGACAGACGATTCGAGCCATGCCGCTTTCCCTGGCATAGGCTGAACCGTCTGTCTTTTTTCGGCTGCTATTTCGTTTTTCTCTATTTCAGCTTATCAGATTATGCTTCTATCTGAATACACCGCGCCCAGTGTGTCCTTGAAAGTTGTACTGCCTCCGGTGACAGCGGCACATGGGCACACGCCTCTCTTCTCTTCGGACATCGCTCATAAAAGATACACTTCTCCCCACTGCCCGCTATCTTCTTTGGTGCATTCTGGACGGACCGCTCTTTTTCCTGATTTTCCAAAAGGTTCTCTTTCGTCTGTCCCCGCTCAGGTTTTTCCATCCGGCTGTCTCTCTCCGGCTCCGCACTCTGCTTTCCTGCCTCCGCATCCAGTTCCATTGTATCCCCGCCGATCGCCGCTTCCAGCAGAAGTTTCGTGTACGGGTGCGCCGGATGCTCATAGATCTCTTCTGCCAGACCCTCTTCCACAATCACACCCCTGTAAATGACCATGACACGGCTGCAGAGCCCGCGCACGACGTTCAGATCGTGGGAAATAAAGAGGATGGTCATCTGCTTTTCGGCGTGCAGCTTCAAAAGCAGGTTCAAAATCTGGGACTGGACCGTCACATCAAGCGCCGAAACAGGCTCATCCGCGATCACCAGGCGCGGATCCATGAGAAGGGCCACGCCGATGCTGATGCGCTGTTTCTGACCGCCAGAAAGCTCTCTCGGATGGCGCGCCGCAAAGGACTCGTCCAGTCCGACATTTTCAAGCATTTCCTTCACTAGCTGCCTGCGCTCTGCGCGGTCCCTGATGCCGCGCAGGCGCAGCGGTTCTTCCAGAATCCATCCGATTGTCCGCGCCGGGTTGAGCGATCCCGCCGGATCCTGAAATACCATCTGCGGACGGACGCCGTCACGCACTTTCACCTCACCCGTATAATTGTCATGAAGTCCCAGGATCGTCTTGCTGAGCGTCGATTTGCCGCAGCCGCTCTCGCCCACGATCCCCACAATCTCTCCCTCTCTTGCCGACAGGTTCAGATCGTGAATTACGTGTTTTTTTCCTTTTTTGCGGAACAGACCGCCACGCACATCGTAAAATACGTTCAAATCCGTCAGGCGCAGGATCTCCCCGCCGGAGCTTTCCCCTTTTTCTCCCTCCGGAATCGACGCCACCAGATGGCGCGTATATTCATGCTTCGGATGCAGAAGGACGTCTTCCGTCTGCCCTTCTTCCACGATCTCGCCCTTATAAACCACGATCACACGGCTGCAGAGCGCACGCACAACATTCAGATCATGGGAAATAAAGAGAATCGACGTTCCCTTGGTCCGGTGGATATTCCGCAGAAGCTCCAGGATCTGTGCCTGAACGACACAGTCTAACGCTGTCGTCGGCTCATCCGCAATCAGAAGACTCGGAGAATTGATCATCGCCTGCGCGATCATCACACGCTGGCGCATGCCGCCGGAAAGTTCATGCGGGTATTTACCGCACAGCCCCTCCGGGTCCGGCAGACCGACTTCTGAGAGTGCCTGCACGACCCGTTCATGGATCTCAGCATTTCCGAGTTTCGTATGGATCCGCAGGCTTTCCCCGACCTGCCGTTCGATTTTCAATACCGGATTTAAGGAGGTCATCGGCTCCTGAAAGACCATCGCCATTTTGCTGCCGCATAGCTGTCTTCGCTTTTCCGGTTTCATGGTCACCAGATCTTCTCCCTGAAAACAGAGCGATCCGGAGGCAATCTCGGCGTCCTTCGGAAGCAGCCCCATCAGCGCAAGCGCACTCATGGATTTTCCTGACCCTGACTCGCCGACTACTCCGACGATCTCGCCTTTTCCGATCGAAAAGCTGATGCCCTTGACTGCCTCAAAGGTCGAATTTCCTTCTGGAAAACGGATCGACAGATTTTTTATCTCAACCAATGGTTCCATCTTTTCGCCTCCTTACTGCTGCATCGAGCGCAGCCCCTCGCTCACCATGCTGAATCCCAGAATAATCAGGATGATCGTCACGCCCGGTCCGATCGCGTACCACGGCGCATTGAACAGGTACGACTGCGCTTCGTAAAGCATTCTCCCGAGACTCGGCTCCGGCGGCTGGATTCCCAGTCCCAGATAACTCATACTCGCCTCAGCCAGCACCGCATTGTTAAATCCAATCGCCGCCGCCGTCAAAAGGCTGACCGCCGCATTCGGCAGAATATGGGCGAAAATAATCCGGATATGCCCTGCGCCAAGGATCCGCGCACTCTTGACAAAATCCAGTTCCCGGCACCGGATCACCTCACTGCGGACGATCCGGGCAAAACTCGGGATAAAAAGGATTCCCAGCGCCAGAATGATGTTGTAGCTTCCCGGCTTCGTCAGGCTGATGAAGATAAGCGCCAGAAGAATGCTCGGAAACGATAAAAGGATATCATTGAAACGCATGATCAGGTTATCGAAAAAGCCGCCGAAATAGCCGGTCAGCGCACCGACGATCGTGCCAAACACACACCCGATCAGAACCGTGCAGACTGCCACAAAAAAGGTGCTGCCGCTTCCCGCCATCACACGGCTCAAAATATCGCGCCCGAAGTTGTCCGTTCCCAGCGGGTGTGCTGCACACGGCGCCAGATTGACTGCCATGGAGTCCATCGTCGTCGTCCCATACGGCGTCCAGAACTGTCCGATCAGGGCAACTGCCAGAAAGAACAGCGTGATCGCGCCCCCTATCATCAGATTATAATTCTTTCGTTTCATTCGTCTTCCCTCTATTCTTCCGCCGTCCGGACTCTCGGATCCAAAACCTGATAAATCATATCAACCGCAAAATTGATAAGTACGACCACCGATGTGATATACAGCACGATCGCCTGCACAACCGGATAATCGCGGTTGGAGATCGAGCTGATCAGAAGTCTTCCGATTCCCGGCACGCTGAACACCTGCTCCGCCACGATGCTGCCGGCAAGGATCTCCGCAATTACCATCGCAAAGAACGTCACAACCGGAATCATCGCATTTTTCAGCACATGCCCGTACAATACCGCCGTTTCCGTATTGCCGCGGCTGTAGGCAGTCCGCACGTATTCCCGGTTCATCTCGGTCAGAATCGAGCTTCGCAGGAATTTCACCACCATCGCAATCTTCGGCAGCGCCACCGCGAGCGCCGGAAATAAAAGGTACTGTGCAGACTTTCCGAAATTTTCCGACGGTTCGATAAATTTACCCGGCTGGAACATATGAAGAATCAGTCCAAACACGTATGTCAGGATCATGCCGAGAAAGAATGACGGCACCGCCATCAGAATCTGCGTCAGGCAGTTCGTCAGCGTATCGACCCATTTCCCGGCAAACCGGGCACTCAGGATTCCGAGCGGAACTGAAATCACCGTGATGATGAGCAGGGAAATGACTGCCAGAAGCACCGTGACCGGAAGCCGCTGTGCCAGAAGGGAGCGGACTGAGGTTCCCTCATACCGGTAGGACTCCCCGAAATCCCCCTGCATCGCATCGGTCACCCATCTTCCATACCGCTCCAGAAGTGGATCGTTTAATCCCATCTCATCCCGCGCCCGCTCTAACTGCTCTTCCGTCGCGTCCTTTCCCAGCCTGGAAAGTGCCGCATCGCCCGGAATCACAGAAAAAGCGGTAAACGTCAGGAAGGATATGACCAACAATGTGATAATGAGAGTTATCAGTTTTTTTATAAAGAATTTCATAATTCCCTCCTGCGTTTACCGCTTCTTATTCTGTTGTTATTTCCTGGTTACTGTTCACGGGCAGGCACTTTTGGAACCGAAAATGCCGTGAGAAAACGTGGTAGCAGCAGGAATTTGCTGGATTGTAACTGTATATTTTACTGCTCTACCTGATATAACAGGGACATATCCTCTGCTGCCGTCGGGTAGAAGGTGTAGCCGCCAAACTTCTTGCTGACTGCTACGAGGTTCGCTGGATCTTCGATGTAAACGGCTGCCGCATCCTCTGCCAGGATCATCTGCGCCTTCTTGTAGTTTTCTACTTTTACATCGTCATCAACGGTTGTGTATGCTGTATTAAATACATCGTCGTACTCAGTGTTGGAGTAATGCATGAAGTTCTTCGCATCGTCTGTCACATATTTCTTGAGCCAGTCGCTTGGTGCCAGCGTTCCGTCAAAACCGATGACAGTCGCCTGGAAATTGCCTCCCTTGTATACATCCTGCAGCCAAGTGCTCCACTCAACCTGATTTAAGGTCACGTTGACGCCGACCTGGGACAGCTCGTCTGCGATGATCTGCGCGCTGTCTACGTGCTGGCTGTATGAGCTCGGAACAGTAATTTCCAGATCAAAGCCATCTGCGTATCCGGCATCTGCCAGAAGCTCTTTTGCCTTCTCCGGATCATAGCTGTATACAGTCTCTGCTTCCGGCTCATAGTATTTCGACATTGCCGGGATCATATGGGAGCCGATGATGTGGCTCTTTCCGCCGAAAATAAAGTTGTTGATCGCATCGCGGTCTACCGCATAGCAGAGCGCCTGACGCACCTCTGTCTTGGAAAGCGGCTCGTAAGCGCTGTTTAAGTACATCGCATGGACGAGGTTCATGCTTCCCTGTACGATGTTGTAATCTTCATCGCCCAACGTCTCCGCCTGTGCGGCGGTTAAATATTTCAGAATGTCGATGGTGCCAGCCTGCAGCTCTACAAATGCGGTGTCCACATCGGCAATAAATTTAAATTCCACGCTGTCCAGGCTCGGAACGCCCTCCTGCCAGTAGCCGTCATATTTTTCCAGCTCCAGGTTCTGACCCGGTGTGTAGGAAACATATTTGAATGGACCGGTACCGATCGGATTGCCTGCCGGGTCCTCGTTGGACTTCGGAATGATGGCAATCGTCATCATCGGAAGAAACTCTGAATAACTTTCTTTCAGGTTTACAACCAGTGTCTTGTCATCCTGCACCTCTACACTATCTACAAGCGAAGAAAAAGCGGAGGATTCACCCTGAATCTCCGCATAACGATCGATGGAATATTTGACATCTTCGATGGTAACCGATGTGCCGTCATGGAATGTGACGCCATCTCTCAATGTGAAAGTATAAGTCTTTGCATCATCGGAAATGGTATAATCGCTGGCAACAGCCGGAATAAATCCGCCATCGGAAGTAGGCTTTACAAGCCCTTCGTACAAATTGAAAACCACGTCTCTAGTTCCTGCGTCCGTATCTACATGGGGGTCAAGACTAGCCAGGTCCTGCGTCATGCCATACACAACGCTGCCGCCTGGTACTGGTGTTCCTTCTGAAAGAGTATTACTGGTCTCTGCTTCGCTGGACTCGCCAGCTGCTTCTGAGGTGCCTTCTGCTGTCTTGCTGCCTCCGCATGCACAGAGTGAAGCAGATAACAAAAGTGCCATTACGCCTGAAAGAAGCTGTTTCTTTTTCATATCTTTGTCCTCTCGAATTCGTAATAATCTCTCATTATTAAATTGTCCTAGCCATTATAGCAGATTTTCATAGAAAATCAACTTTTCCAGCATAATTTAGGACTTTCTCACTATCTTTTAGGATGTTTTTTGTTGAAATTCACGAATTGATCCGGCTCGAAACTGTCAAAAATAAAAACATCAAACTGTTTCCGGTGCCGGTTTAATTCGCCCTGGTTTTTGATCGTCCACGCCGCCATCTTACATTTGTAGAAATAACGCAGCATTTCCACCGGAAGCGTGTTGCTGAACTGGCAGTTGTACGCAATGAAATCCGGTCTGCAAAATCCGTTTAGCATGCAGTATGTAAGCATCTCCCGCACAATGACCGGCGTTTTCAATCCCTCGCCGCGGTGATTGGTCGCAAGCTGTCCGCGCAAAACATTCGGACGATGGCGCTTAAACCAGCCGAGTGCCAGCGGACTGAACGATTCGATGCAGTACTCACCTGGATAACGGTCTAAAAGCGCCGCGCATTTCTCGCACAGCTCCCGGTGGACAATCTCCGCTTTCAGCTCGATGATAAGCGGTGTGCGTCCATCCGCCAGCTCAAGCACTGTCTCAAAGGCTGGTATCGTCTGGGATGAACCAAACAAACGATAGCTTTGCAGCTCTTCAAAGGTACAGTCGCGTATCTTCCGGTCAACGCCCGCCGCCCGTTTCAGATCCCAGTCGTGAAATACGACCGGAACCCCGTCTTTTGTCAGCTGTACATCCAGCTCGATCCCATATCCCATCTGGATCGCGCGTTCAAACGCCGGGAGCGAATTTTCCGGACATTCACCCCGGTTGTCATGAAATCCCCGGTGGGCGATATATTGCCGCTCAAATGCCTGCATTCTCGCCTTCCGCCCCGTCTCCGGCAGCATACTGCAGTAAAACAGAGATAAGAGCGATATCGTCACCATTCCTGGAATTACGATTGTCATATGTAAATAGCCTCTTTTCTTTCGTCACACAACGGCTCTGCGCCGTCCTACTAATCTTCTATCTCCCAATGCACCTGGCTTCCACCATTTCCTTTTTTTACCACCAGCTTGTGTCCCATCTCCTCTTTCAGCTCCGTCACGTGGGAAATGATGCCGATCAAGCGTCTTCCTCCGGACAGCTCCTGCAGCACCTGAACCGCCCGCGTCCGTGATTCCTCATCCAGGGAACCAAATCCCTCATCAATGAACATCGCATCCACCTTCACGCTGCCTGCCGCATTCTGGATGACATCCGCCATGCCGAGCGCCATCGCAAGCGCCGCCAGAAAGGATTCTCCACCGGACAGCGTTTTGACGTCCCGGACCCGGTCAGTCACAAAGCTGTAAACATCCAGGTCAAGTCCCACTTCTCCCTGTTTTCCCAGATCGGCCAGACCGCGGCATTGAAGTTCAAAGGTTCCTTTCGTCATCCGGCGCAGGCGGCGGTTAGCTGCCTGTATCATCTGGCGGAAATACTGGCGCTGTACATACGTCTGGAAATCGATCCGCGCCGCGCCGCTCAGTTTTCCGTCCGCCGTCTGGTAAAGCTCGCTGATCTGCTGTTTTTCCCGGTCAAGCTGCTCCCGTTCCTGCAGATACACCCGAAGTGCCGCATATGCATCCTCGTTGCGCGTCCGCACCGACATATGTTCCCGGTGAAGCCGCGACCAGCGGGTTTTTTCCTCTTCCCAGTGCCGGATCGCCTGCTGGATTTTTTCTTCCGGATCTGTTTCCGAATCTGCTTCCATATGTTCCCGGAGCGAAGATAAGCTTCCCTCCAGCTCCCTGCATTTTTCCCGGCACTCCTGTGCTTTCTTATCAGCCGCTGTCACCGCCTCTGCAAGTGTTTCCAGCTCCCGGCTGCGCTTCTCAAGCTCCACCTGGAGTGTCCGGCTGTCTTTCCACTCCAGCCGCTTCGAGAGTTCCTCCAGCTCATTACGTCTCGTCTGGCTCTCGATCGCCGCCTGCTGCACCTCACTTCTTTTAAGCTCCAGCGCAGCTTCCAGCTTCTTCTGTCCGGCTCCGTTCGCCTCCCGTTTCTGCCGGATCGTTTCTTCCATGGCAATCCGGTCAGTATAAGTGGTTTCCGCCTGCCTGCATCGCCGGATTTCTTGTGCCATCTGCCGGAGCTCCTTCTCCAGAGCATCCACATCCGACTGGGCTGCCGGGCTGTCCTGATTTTGGCCGTACAGTTTTCCCTGGATCTCTATCCGCCGTCTGCTCTCATGTTCCAGCGAGATCTGCGCCTCCTGGCACGCCTCAGCGGCTGTCCTCTGCTTCTGATCGGCATCATCCCGCCCGGCACGCAGCGCTTCCACCTGTTCCTCCCGGATCGGCTCTGTCTCCAGACGGCAGGGAGCCGGGTGTTCCAGCGAGCCACAGACCGGGCACGGTTTTCCTTCCTGCAGCTCTGCCGCCAGAAGTCCCGCCTGCATCGCCAGAAAGCGGCAGGACGCGTCCTGATACAACTGATCTGACTGCTGGTACGCCCGCGCGGCTGCCTGAAATTTTTCCTGGCGTTTTTCTAGTGACTTTCTCCATGTCCGCTCCGCTTCACAGCATTTCCCTAACTCCTGCAAAACCGCCTGGCGCCGTTCCATCTGCTCCCGCCGTCCCCGGCATTCTGCCAGGGCAGCGCGCGCCTCTACCGCCTCCCGCTCCTGGTTTCGAAGTATTTCTTCCTGTGTACGGCACGTTTCCAGCTGATTCTGCATTTTTTTCAGGTTTTGGGTCAGAGCCGTCCGCTGATGTTCCAAAGTTTCATATGCCTGCCGTTTTTTCTCCTGCTCCGCATAGAGCGGAAGCGCATCCTGCATCCGCCGGATCTGATCCTCCAGCTCCGGTTTCCGGCTCTCATAGGCTGCGGCAGCTTCCCGGCGCCTAGCCTCCATCTCCCGTCCAAATGCTTCCAAACGGCTCTTTTCTTCCAGTACCCGTTTTTCCTTTTTCACAAGCTCCAGATGGTTCTGTCCGGCAGCAAGCTTCTGGATTGCATTCTCTTCCAGTCTCCCCGTCTCTTCCTCGAGCCTCCGGCTTTCCTCCGACAAATGATGCAGAAATGCAAGCAGTTCCGCTCCATTTGTCCGGTACCGCTCTTTCAAAGACTGCCATCTTTCTTCCCACTCCGAAGCTACCGCCTCCTCCGTCCTGGGAACCGTCACCTGCCGGATGACTTCCTCGCACCGGGTCTTGTTATCCTCCAGCCTTCCATACAGCGTCCGATCTGCCTCCCGCAGCTTCTGCTGGATTCTACCGTAGATCCCGGTATGGAAAATGCGCGAAAATATCTCTTTTCTTTCTTTGGAGGATGCATGGAGCAGACGGATGTATTCGCCCTGCGCGATCATCGTGATCTGCGAAAACTGATCGCGGTCCACGCCCACGATCGCCCGGATCTTCTCATCGATCTCACGGATCCGGCCGGACATCTCACTTCCATCCGGCAAAAGCAGAGACGCTTTCGGCGCCACACTCGTCGCCGTATATGCGCCGTCCTTATTTTTCCGCTTGCTGAGGCGCGTGTATGCCGGACTGCGGCGGATCGTATAATCCTGCCCCTTATCCTCAAACGTCAGTTCCACCCAGGTCTCCGCGTCCTCCGGTGCATACTGGCTGCGAAGCATCGCGCCCTCTCTCCCGGCGCCGCTCGCCGCCCCGTAGAGCGCAAACGAGATCGCGTCAAAGATCGTCGTTTTGCCTGCCCCCGTATCGCCCGTGATCAGGAACAATCCCGTCCCCGCCCGTTCGAAATCAATCTGCGTCACGCCCCCATAAGAGCCAAACGCCGACATTGTAAGCAGCTTCGGTTTCATACGCGTTCCTCCTCCTCTGCCTCTTCCACCATGCGCGCCAGAATCGTCTCCTGTTCCTCTGTCATCGGGCAGTGGCGCACCGCCTCATAAAAAGAGGCAAATGCCTGAAACGGCGTTACCGCCCCTTTTTCCTCCGGTTCTTCCTCCAGTCGTTTCCGCGTCCTCTCATTGTCCACTCGGATCTCCAAAATATGCGCAAATAACTCCTCCAGGCGTTCCCGGAAATCGTACATTTCTTTTTCGTCCGTCAGGACCACGCTCACATACGCGTCCGCGCGTCCGCTTCCATCCGGCATCTTTTCCATCGTATCTGAAAGCAGCTTGAGTTCTTCCAGTGTCCCCCGCACGCGCTTTACATCGGGATGGCAGAGAATCGGCAGACGGCAGATCTGAGGCTCACTTCCTTTTTCTCCCAGTTTCACCACCGTGATCCCCTTCTGATGGTGTTCTTCACTGATCGAATATTTGTACGGCGTCCCACAATAGCAAAACCGCTCCTGCCCTACCTTCTGTGCCCCATGGATATGCCCTAACGCCGCATATTCAAACGGTTCCAGCACCGACGCATCGATCGCATCCAATCCTCCGGAGGTCAGCACCGCCGTCTCCGAATCGCAGGTTTCCGGATTCTGACCGTTCCAGACAAAAAACTGGTGCGCCAGAACCACATTGCGCTCCTGCTTCCGGATCGTCTCCCGCGCCAGGAGTTTCTGGAATGCATCGGTATAACCATTGGTGTCAAACAAATGGCGCACATGACCCGGACGGATAAACGGTACCAGATAAAAATGAACCGGTCCCCACTCATCTGTAAGTGTGACCTGCTTTAAATACTCCGTCCGATCTGCCGGCGGCAGCGCCGCGATATGGATCCGGTGGCGTGCCAGAAACGATGCGCCATACGCCAGCCGCTCCGGTGAATCGTGATTTCCCGCAATGATCAGGATCTCCGTTCCCGGACAGCGCCCGGATAGCTCGGTCAGAAACCAGTCAAAAAGCGTATACGCTTCCCCCGCCGGGACCGATTTATCATAAATATCCCCGCATATCAGAATCGCATCCGGCTTCTCTTCCTCCGCATATTTAAGTATCTGCAAAAACGCATTCTTCTGGCTCTCGCGCAGGCTATAGCCATTTAACATTTTCCCGATATGCAGATCAGAAAGATGAAATAGTTTCACGCAGGCACACCTCCTTTTTCTTTCTTTGAGCCACTGTTTTTTTGATTTCCAATTTTTTCCGCTTAAACATATAGACATTTTCCGGACATATATGGCAAAAAGCGCCGACACATCGAACCACTTCCCGTGCCAGCGCCTTTTTTGGTTACTGTGAACAGTTACCTTTTTCTGTTTTGTTCTTCACTCTTAATCCAGCTGGATCAATGCCATAAAGACCAGATCTTCATCTCCGGTATTGGCAATGCCATGACCACAGCCATCCGGCGTGAAGGTCTTATCGCCGACGGTAACCGGACGTTTCGTTCCATTATCATCGTACTCGCCCTGTCCCTTGATGATATAATACGTCTCGCTCTCGCCGTGGTGCTCATGATAGCCCAGGGAACATCCCGGTGCGATCGTTACCTCGGCAAACATCTTACATTTTGCATTTAACTCATTGTCATCCAGAATGTATTTTACAACTACCTGTCCTTTACCGCCGTTCGCATTTTCCTTAACAACTGTCTTCATGCTGTTTCCTCCTCATCCTGTGCCATTCTTTCAGATTCGTTCGACACTATTTTTCTATGGAGTATTATAAGCGATTTTTTTCTCAACTTCAAGATCTCTACTTAAGGGCAATCCGCATTTGTTGCAGTTCACACTTTGTGCAAACTGCAACTGGATTTTGCCGATGCTTCGCATTCCAAATCGGCAAAATCTGCTGCCTTCAATACTTCGTACGGAATTTTCAGTTCAGAAAATTCCTACTTGCTAAGCGCAATCCGCATTTCCAACTCGCTGTACGGAATTGTTACCTCCGGGAATCCTTCCGCATACGATGCAATCTCATACGGCGCATAATAGAAAACCACGCCCGTCTCGCTCAGATAAAACGGCGATTCGTAGCTGATGCCGTCTGCCACCGTATGTTCCAGATCCTCCGGTGATTCAAAGGCAAAATTTGTCTTTTCCGCCAGCTCCCGGAATGCCGCACCAACCTTCGCCTGCAGCTCCTCCACCGGATTCTCAACCACATCGCTCAAAGACAGGCGTGCCCCCGTTTCCCGGTCAAAGACAAAATACTGGCGGAACGGCGTTCCGTGTGCGCCGCCCGTATATTCGTATCCATCCGCACGGACGCAGACATAATGATCATCCAGATACGTAATCGCGTCATCTCCGTCGATCGTAAGAGCCATCGAATAGATCGGCTGCGCTGCATCCGCCTCCTGCGGAAGTACCTCTTCCTCCGATCTGTCCGTTTCCGCTGTATCGATGCTCATCTCCGTATCAAGATTCATGGAATCCGTCCGCGCCGCCGACAGAACCGACGCCTGCAGCTCCTGCATCGTCTGGTTCATCGCCTCGACCGCATCGCCCTCTCCGTCAAATAGCAGCCGTTCTGCGTACACACTTCCCAGCTCCCGGCTTCCATCCGCACTCTTTAACGTCTCCGACTGCGCCTCGACATGCCCCAGCTCCCGGATCGGAGACTGGAACAGAACCGGCTCTAACAACGTCACTTCCCCGCCTGCCGCATCATCCAGCGTTTTTTCGCCCAGATAAACGCCGTAATCCTTAAACTGCTGGCAGTATGCCTGATTTCCCGTCACATAAAAATTACCATACATAGAAAAATCATTCGTCATGCCCGGCTCTTCCTCGACCGTAAAAAGCGCATTCTGCGCCTCGGCGGCATTTGCCGCTGCATCTGCCTTAGCATCCGCCGCAATCCGCTTAAACGAATACTTTCCCGTGCTGATCTGGGACGCCTGATTTTCCATCAGGTACAAATATCCGTCCTGATACTGCACCAGGCTGATATTTTCCGCCGTCTCATATAAAAGCGTCCGTTTCTCCGGGTCAGAGACCTCATAGCGGTAACACTGCGTATTTCCATTGCCATCCCGAAGCAGGGCAAAAAATGCGTCCTTCGCAAACAGCACCGACGATGTATTCGTAATATCCGAAATCTCCCTCGGATGGCTGCCGTCCACATCCGCAATCACCAGGCAGGTTTCATTCTGCACCGGCATATACCCAAACTGTTCCGTATAATATGGAAGAATCCCATTAAACAGCTCGCTGCAGCCTGCCGGAATCTCCCCGTAGATCGTGTCTGACGGTGACAACTCTCCCGCTGTTTTGCCATTCTCATCGAGCGTATAAATGACATTCATGTTATAACCCTTGACATACAGGCGGTTCTTTGACGCATAGAGCACCGACGGCTGATCCGTCAGATCCGCTAAATGCTCTTCCACACCACTCTCCAAATCCAGCCGGTACAGCCCATAAAGCTCCGTGCCCTGTGTGCTGCCACTCTCCGCCTGTATCCGGTCAAAATACAGCCCGCCTCCGTAGACCCAGAAGGTGCTGTTTTCATCTCCTGTGTCAAACTGGCAGAGCGTCTTCATCTCGCCTGTCTCCTTCGAAAGGGAACGGATCTCCGTGCGGTATTTGAGGTACAGCATGCCATTCTCCTCCAGCACCCGATCCGCCGCTCCGAGCGCCGTGCTGACCGCGCCCTCCGTTTCCTCTGCCGCCTGTGTCTGCGCTGTTGTCTCAGCCGCCGGTGATTTTTGGCACGCTGACAGGGCTGCCGAAGCAGCAATCAAAAACATCGAGGCCGCCAGCACTGCCCTATACCCTGTCTTTTTCTGAACCTTTTTTCTCTGGTTCTGCTCTGTTCTTCCCTGATTCTGTTTCATTTCTTCCCGTTTCCACTCTTTCTGAGCCATCCGTCCAAACTCCCCACACTTTTTCTATTTTTCATCGGACCTGCGTCCGCTTTTTCTTCTGAATACAGGCGGAAATGGTGAATCCATCCCCGCCTGTCATACAGTGTACCCTGTTTTTTTTGCAATGTCAAAAGGTGTTCCAATATATTAAGTTATATTAATGAAACTGTAAGATTACAGTGCGCGGGTCTTTGACACCTGCATACCAGCTTTATGAGGCAATCGGCATTCCTACTGCAAATTATCCGGTCCGAATCCCATCGGTAGAAGCTCCGCCAGTGTATAGACCTTATATTCCTTCACCGAACGTGCCAGAATGATCTGAAACGCATCCTCATGGCAGAATTCCTTCATCACCTGACGACACACGCCACAGGGCGCACACCAGTCAAATTCCGAAGCTCCTTCCGGGCCTCCCACAACTGCAATCGCTGTGAAGCTGCGTTCACCCTCACTGACTGCCTTAAAAAAGGCAGTGCGTTCCGCGCAGTTTGTCGGTGTATAGGCCGCATTTTCAATATTGCAGCCACGGTAAATCCCGCCTTTTTCAGTCAGCAGAGCCGCCCCCACCTGAAAATGAGAATAGGGTGTATAGGCCATTTTCCGTGCTGCGAATGCTTCCTCGATGAGTGTTTCTATCCTCTCATTATTCATTCTTCGCATCCTCCTGAATCAAGATACGGATGGCTTCCACTGCTGTCCGGATCGCTGCCTCTGTATCATGGGCCTGTTCATTGGACAGACCTTTTTTCGCTCGCTCCTGATTAGCCAGAACCAGGAAGCAGGCACCTACACGCACCCGAAGGAAGCTGCCTGCGATAAACAGTGCTGCTGACTCCATCTCCGATGCCAGGCATCCCATCCGAAGCCACGCCTGCCACTTATTTTCAAGCTCGTAGCTGACCGGCATCACCTCCGGCTCATGCTGTCCAAAGAAGGAATCCTTCGACTGTACAACGCCCGCATGACAGCGGAACTTCAGATTCTTCGCTGCACGGATCATGGCATTCATAACATCCACATGGGGAACAGCCGGGTACTCAATGGGAGCGTACTCTCTGCTGGTTCCTTCCATGCGGATAGCTCCGCTTGCAACTACGATATCTCCGCCCAGTACATCCTCCTGCATACCGCCACAGGTGCCCACACGCAGAAAAGTATGGGCTCCGCACTTGGATAACTCCTCGATAGCGATAGCCGCTGACGGACCACCGATGCCGGTTGACGTCACACTGACTTTTACCCCATCGATGGTTCCCGTATATGTGGTATATTCACGATTATCCGCAACTAACACCGGATTTTCAAAATGTTCTGCTATCTTCTTGCATCGCTTGGGGTCCCCCGGCATGATGACATATCCGCCGATATCCTCCGGACCGATTCCTGTGTGGTACTGTTTTCCCGTTCCTTCTGTATAATCAACCATATAATCGCCGCCTTTCTGTTTTTAACTTCAAGTCCAATGTCATTTATTTTATCTGATCCAGAATAGAAGTTCCGATGGTTCCCTCCGGCATCTTGACACCGAAATTGTCCGCAATAGTCGCACCGATGACAGCAAAGGTGTCACTGGTATCAAGCTTCCCACTTTCCGTATCCGATGGTGAATACGCAATAAACGGGACCTGCTCTCTCGTATGATCCGTTCCCTTGTAGGTTGGATCATTTCCATGATCCGCCGTCAGAATCAGCAGATCGTCCTCACGGAGCAGCGGCAGAAGCTCTCCCAGCTTTTTATCAAATTTTTCGATCTCTTCCCCGTATCCCACTGGATTTCTGCGATGTCCCCATAACGCATCAAAATCTACCAGATTGGTAAAGCAAAGTCCCTTGAAATCCCGCTTTGCGATATCGATGGTCTGCTGCATGCCATGCACGCTGCTGTCGGAATGATTGCTTTCTGTTATCCCTTCTCCCACAAAGATATCGTTAATCTTTCCAACAGAAATCACATCATATCCGGCATCCTTCAGGGCATTCAGCGCCGTCGGTCCGGTGGGTTTCAAAGCATAATCATGGCGGTTACTTGTCCGTTTGAATTCGCCGCGCTTTTTGCCCACATAGGGTCTTGCGATAACACGGCCAACTCTCCACTCATCCCGCATAGTCAGTTCTCTGGCAATCTCACAGTAATGATACAAGGTCTCAAGTCCCATGGTTTCCTCATTGCCACAGATCTGAAGCACAGAATCCGCTGATGTATAGACAATCAGCTTTCCTTCATTCACTTCCTGTTCACCCAGCTCCTCCAGAATCTCCGTTCCGCTGGCTGCCTTATTGCCGATTATCTTTCTGCCGCAGCGCTTTTCCAGTTCGTCAATCAGTTCCTTGGGAAAGCCATGCTCTGTAAATGTGATAAATGGCTTATCTGTCCGAATGCCCATCATCTCCCAATGACCGGTCATGGTATCCTTACCATTGCTCGCCTCATTCATCGCCATGAAATATCCTTCCGGATGTTCTGTCGGCTTAACCTGCTTAAGGGCCTTGAGATTGGCAAGTCCCAATCTCTGCAGATTCGGAATATCCAGATGTTCCACTGTTTCTGAGATGTGCCCCAGCGTATCCGCACCGGCATCATCAAATCTGGCTGAATCCGCCATGGGCCCGATTCCAAGGGAATCCAGTACGATTACAAATACACGATTAAAACGCATATCACTCACCCTTTCTACTAATTTTTGCTATATTTGATAGTTTACTTTTTTACACTCTCACACAGTCGCGGGTGATTTCAGCAAGGGAAGATACTCCGCACATAGCCATGGTATCTGCAAGCTCACTTCCGATCTTCTGAATATAAGCTTCGACCCCTTCTCGGCCTCCGCCATAGACAGCTGTGACGAAAGGTCTGGCTATGATAACCGCATCTGCCCCCAGTGCCAATGCCTTAAATACATCGGTACCGGAACGGATTCCGCCATCCACGAAGATTTTCATGGAACCGTCCACTGCTTCTGCTATTTCTTCCAGAACCTCTGCCGTTGCCGGACACTGGTCCAGGACTCTTCCTCCATGGTTAGATACCACGATAGCTGCTGCACCGGCCTCTTTAGCCTTCAAAGCGCCTTTTACCGTCATAATACCCTTTACAATAAAAGGGACTCCTGCTGCCTTCACGATCTCACGAAGCTCCTCCACTGATTTACTTCCGGCCGGCGGATTGAAATTTTTCAAAAATGGAAGACCTGCCGCATCAATATCCATGGCAGCCGCGAAAGCACCTGCATCCTTGACAAGCGCCATCTTTTCACGAATCATCGCCACATTCCATGGCTTCACTGTAGGAATTCCCAGTCCCCCTGCCTTTTTGATGGCTTCCGTGGCTGCCACCATCATATTGCTGTCCATTCCGTCTCCTGTAAAAGCAGCAATTCCAAACTCTGCGCAGGAAGAAACTAATATATCATTGTAAGAAACATCATTCAGTGAATCGCCGTAATGCATATTCACGGCTCCCACCGGACCTGCAAAAAAAGGATACTGAAAATTCTTTCCAAACAACGAAAGAGAGGTATCGATGGGACGTTTCTCCACCAGTGTATCCATCTGGACACGGATGTCCTTCCATTTGTCATAATTCCGAATCGCCGTATCTCCGATTCCTTTGGCTCCCGGACCCGGCATCTGATTCTTGCAGGCTCTTCCGTTGCATTCCGGACAGGCCTTACAGTAATTGCCCATTTTTCCTCTTGCCAGTTCTAAACATTCTGCATAATTCATTAATCTGGTTCCCTCCCTGTCACTTTTTTCTCAAATCCATGCACCCAATTTCCCCTTAAAAACAAAAACAGGAAAATCACGGAGCTGATGCTCCAGGTCAGTGGGTATGCCCAGAATATAACCCGGATATCCGGAATCAGACGCACTGCCAGTGTAATGTAGCTGACACGGAACAGACACCATACACAGAGCAGAACGATCATGGGCACGGCAGCATTGCCGGAACCCCGGAGTACAGCCGCGATACAGTGAGTAAATGCCAATAAACAATAAAACAACGCAATGGTTCTGGCCTGCATTACCCCATATTGTATCACATCCGGATCACGGTTGAATGCTGCAATCAGCACCGGTGCCGCCGTATATATGGTGATACCAATCAGTTCTGCAATGGAGATGGAGCAGAGGATACCGAACTTCGCACCTTTCTTTGCTCTGTCATACTGCTTTGCCCCAAGATTCTGTCCCACAAAGGTAGTTATCGCCATGGTAAAGCAGGTCACCGGCAGGAAGGCAAAACCTTCTACCTTAGAATAAGCTCCGCAGCCTGCCATGGCCATTTTACCGAATGCATTGATGTTGGACTGTACAAACACGTTGGCTATGGCAATGACTGAGTTCTGGAAACCGGAAGGTACACCATTCTGAATAATCTGCCTCAGCATATGTCTGTCAAAACGAATCTTCCTAAGCTCCAGCCGGTAATCTTCCTTCACCCGCATCAGATGCACCATACAGAGAATCGCGCTGACAAACTGGGATATAGCCGTTGCCAGGGCTGCCGATCCCACTCCCATGCCAAGTCCTGCGATAAAGAAGATATCCAGCACCACATTCACACAGGAGGAAATAATCAGATAGAGCAGCGGATGGCGGCCGTCCCCCACCGACTGCAGGATTCCCACGAAAATATTGTACATGACTACACCCAGAGAACCTGCAAAATAGGTTTGAAAATATACAATCGATTCCGGAAGTACATCTGCCGGTGTTCCCATCAGTACCAGAATCTTCGGTGCCAGATACATTCCCGCAGCCGTCAGTGTGATTCCGGCCACCAGACCGAAGGCTGTGGTTGTATGAATCGCTCTCTGGAGATAATCCTTGTTTTTCGCCCCATAATACCTGGCAATTACCACACCGGCTCCCATGGCAATACCGTTAATAAAACCTACCATCAGGAAAATCAGGTTTCCTGACGAACTGACTGCTGCCAGCGCATTGCTGCCAAGATAATTACCTACAATCAGGGAATCCGCTGTATTATACAGCTGCTGAAACAGATTCCCCAGAAACAATGGTATGGCAAATAAAATAATCTTCTTAGAGATACTTCCCTCTGTCATCCTCGTTTTGCTTTCAGCCCCCATAAAACCCCCAAAATGAATCCTATTTATGCACACAGTCGATGACTATTCATCGCCCCCTCTGCACGCATATGTTCTCGATCTCATTATAGCCGACTGCCAGCAAATTCTCAATACTTCTTGCGCTGAGTGTGCAGCCCATTGGCTGTGATTAATAGTGCTAATCGGAACTCATCGTTTTTATGTTTCTTTATATTTTTGCTGTCAACCTGATCTCCATTCAACTTGCGTTCTTTTAAATCCAGCCACGCTTTCGCCTTAAATGGTATCAGGCAAATATTTGATGAAGAACACTGCTGTTGTTCTCGTATTGCCTTCCCCAAAGATATGAATTTGCCATAACCTTGAAACAAATACCGCAGCCCTCTATGAATGATGCAAACGGCGATGCACCGCATCGATTATCCGCATCCCCCCATATCCCAGACAACCGCCCAATGTATTCATAACTACATCGTCCAGCTGGCAATATCCTCTTTCTGTCACAAGCTGCATCCCCTCGATCATCATCGACAACAGCATACTGATCAAAAGCATTTTCCACCATTTGGCACACCGCCTTTCTGCCAACGGCAACAAAACTCCAAGCGGAAGAAACATAATCACATTCTCAACCATATATGCCCTGGACTGCCAGGTTCTGCCCCATGTCTCAAACAGCTGCCAGTCAATCCCCGTTCTGGAACCCGACTCCCGCGAAAAATACGCCTGAATCCACACAACCGTTTCATATACACCCAATAAAAAATAATAATACACCTGCGGTCGCTTCCATGCCTTGCTTCAAGGTGTTGTTGCGTTTGGCTTTTACCTTCTGTTAGGTTTTCTCTTCGGTGAGACCGCAGTCAATATATCTGTCTCCACTGTGGCAATCGGTATGGGGTCTTTTTTGGCAGCTACTTTAAACCGAATTCCACAGGAATTGCTTAAATTCCAGAGCAATCCATAATTTCCCTTTTCCCCTAAATAAGCAAGGCTGCCGCACCAAAATGCGGCAGCTCTCCAGTATATCACAAGTTCTCAAACAGCTCCGCCTTATACACCCCATCCTCCAACATCTTCCTAAAACTTTCCCTTACCGCGCCAACATCCTCCTTATAAGTCATGCCATACCAGATATCATTCGTTTTCAGCACCTTCACAGAGATTCTCCCCTGCTTCAGCAGTTCACCAATAAAGATAGGAATCAGATAGGATTCTGCGGCACTTCCTTCTCAAAAAACTCCTTAAAACCAGCTTCCAGCACATCCAGGAAATCCGGCGTCAGCCCCCACATATTCATGGAAACCAGTGAATCCGTATCAATAGAAACGCCATCCGTTTCCGCTCCATTTTCCGTCTTCACAATATTTTTCGTCTCCACCACTTCCGTCAGATTGCTCTGCCCGTCCATCTTGCAGACACCACGCGTCACACCGCCATTATCAGACAAGGTATTCTTCAAAACAAAACCTGCCATGCAGGACTTTCCGCCATTCACCAGATACTCGTGAACCGCCTTAAAGCCTTCCTTTCATCATTCACTTTCCCCTCATACTGTTTGCGTTTTACGTTGTACTAGCTTCATACGATATATCGTGTTATCAATAGTTTTGTTTCGCTGGAATTCATCAGGGCAAGTAAGTGTAGTTTTTCTTTTTTTTAACTCAGTTGGAAACACTAATGTTTTTCCCATCATAAGTCTATAAAGCCATTCTTCCTTTTCATACATTCCCAACTGAAGGCGATTATTATTATATGTTTTATAAGGCCGTATGATTGTCCAATTCTTTTTATTAGTGGTCAAAAGAATATTTTCCTGTCTCGCTTTTGCCAATGCATATTCATCTGTTGCAATCCAAATATTAGAAAACGGCAATTCTGGCATCCTGCTAAGAATTTCTTTTTCTTCTTGACGATAAGCTATCAACAATTCATTATTACTATAATCTTTCTTTTTCTTATTATAATATTCAAAGAATTCGACTTCTTTCATTTCAAAAACATTATATAGTTTTTGAAATGTATCTCTTATTTCACCGTCAGGATTAACACGCCATACTTCTTTTGCCTGTATTTTATAGTCAGAAGATGAAATGTCACCAATATGTACCATTAACTCAACATTTTGAATTGTCGATTTCCAATAGTATTGATTGGCTACGATATTGCAAAATGCTCTATACTCTCCTCGATAATTGCTTGTATGATCGCACAGAACAATTCCATTGTATTTTTTACAAAACTCTGAAATTGCCCTCTCCAATTTATCATCCATTTCTACATGTGCGCCTACAAATATACAAACTCGCTGTGTTGTAATATTAGGTAACTCATCATATTTCATGAATCGTCTAATAATTCTTACTGGTTGAATATCTGTTACTTTTTTTTTGCTATAAGTAGTCTCCAAATTAATATGTGCCGGTCCTCCACCTCGATGATATAATTCTAAAACCGCCTTATTGGCATTAATAGTACAATTCCATTCCGAAACATCATCTAATACAATAGGCATTTGTACGCTAATTTTTGCCACATCATTAGGCAAAACCGTTCTATCAGTAACCTGATCGCAATTATGCCCTATATATGCATTCCTTCGAGACGAAGTAACAGTCAAAATTGGGAGCTTTCTGTAGAAAGCCTCTGTTAATGCCGGCATATAGTTTCTCGAAGCTGTTGCTCCAGTGCAGCTCAACACAACCGGTTCACCACTTTCTGCCGCCATTCCACATGCCATGTAAGCACCCGATCTCTCCTCTGGTGCAGAATAAATTTCAAAAAATGGATCGCTTTGCATGCTTGACACTAAACACGCATTTGTAGTTCCCGGACTAGCAATCACTTTTTTTATACCATGTGCTTTTAAAACTTGAATTAAAATCTGAGCATTTCGCTCATCAGTGCAACTAGACATACTATTCCTCCACATTTTACTGATTCAGTTAAATCATCTAATGGGAGATAAATCATGGCTAATCTATTAAATCGACCCCTTGATTATCCTTTTTACAGTTCCAATCACAGTCCTGACCAATTTGATTTTAGACGTCCCTTTAGATGCTTTATAAAGTTTTTCGATGCCTCATAGTCAGTCACTTCCGCATCCTTTAGTGAAAAGCCTTCCTCCTGCAAAATCTCATCTACCGCTTCTGAGATAGAAATATCCGGATCATCGTAAATCCCGCCATCCAGTTCCAAATAGTTTTTATCAAAAAATGTATAATCGTATCCTACCATAGATTCTGCTACTCAAGAACTTATTCAGGGTATTCTAAGATTGCAAAACAACAGAATTATTATTAAAAAAACCCAAATAGATGAGTTTCTTAACAGAACTGATATTGATCCGGCCTTTAAAGTCAATCTACAAAATCATTTAAATATTGCAAAAGACCACTACTCAATTGATAAATCAGCATTAACTACTGATTTAGACTTTTCTGTTTATGCAGAATCCATCGCTAAATTATGTAATGTATCCGAATTAGAACGGACATACCACATTCGTCATAATGATGATCGAATGTTATCAAGCATTCTGAAAAATCCACATTCTTAGCTTATAAAAAAGGAGCCAGGAACATTCACTTCTCTTTGTAAATGTTTCTGACTCCTATTAGTCCTTCGCTTAATACCAATTTATTAAACGGTCACAATATTCTTTTTTACTTCGTATACAGTTAAAGTTCCGTCCTTCTTGCGTCTCACTTCTGCATTATTCCCCCGGTCTGTGATTGTACTGATTACATCCAGTAAGTATAATGCTCTCTCTGTCTGTCCCACTAAATCTGTTCTCTTTTGTTCGCCAATCTTTTTCAAATCTGCTCTCATCTCCAGTCCTCCAAGCAATATAATATCACTCAAACGGATAAGGGAAAGAAAACCGCTGATGAGTTTCTGATAAGCCATCCCGAAACAGTACTTGACTGTTGCTTACCATATAGATTCTATCCAAAGGATCAGTGCTGACCTCCTTTTTCCTTCTGACATTTATGATTATACTATCAGAACATACGTTCGTCAATCCCTGATTTTATTTTTCATAAAAAAATTGATTATCATGCTTCCGATCATACACCCAAGTCCATTATGAATCATATCATCCCATTCGAATAATCCACGCATAAATACCAACTGACTGGTTTCTATTACTGCCGATACCAGAACTCCAAACAATAATGCTCGACACCATTTCACTTTATGATTTGCAATTATTGGTAACAATGCTCCGGCAGGAAGCAGCAATATACAGTTCAATAAATTTTCTTTTAGCAATTCCCAGTCTTTGTATTTAAAAATTGCCTTCCATGACCAGAACGGTACCAATTCATACTGGCGAACAGTACTTGTCCTAGTAAATACCGTAGATCCAAACACAATTCCAAGAAATATTACCATCATCACAACAGCCATTGCCTGCATTGTATTAATCTTTTTTCTACATACACATCCTGCTACCACAATAACTGTCAAAAGCAGCAATACGCTGAATGCCAATATCTCATATTTTGACCACTTTTTATTATACGTTGTCCATATCTGGTAAATATCCATTCTATTCCCTTTCAGTTTTGATCAGATCAAACCGTAAAAATATCGGGTACAGATAACTCGCTCCAAAAACCTTTAATTTCTTCGGTCCGTTTACATTTCTCTTCATCTCCATCGTTTCTTTCAGAGCAATATTTACACTGCTTCTGGTTATTGATTTCTTTTTCCGGTCAATCAGGATTTCATTTCCATTGACCGTATAATGAAATCTTAATCCCTTTACAGTCGTAAAAGAATAGCCTGAAAACAATTTTAACGTCTCCCATAAATGATTTTCCAGTAATTCATATGATTTACCGATGCAGCAATGCAGTTTTTCAACAGCCTGTTTTCTTTTCCGGTACAATCTACACCTCTCTGCATACAGGCTTAATTCATCCGCATTGTATATCATTTTTGTATACGGCAAATAGGAATGAACCGAAGATCTGCTCAAACCAGTCTCCTGCATAATCTCTGAAATATTTTTTCCATTTTCTCTTAATGAAATAACCTGCTCACTAAGCTCAGTATGATACACACCCGCCGTAATTAATATTTTACGTGTCTTCATTAAGGTAATGCTGAACTGCTCTGATATTTGCCGTAATGAATTTGCTGATCCATCGCCTGCTCCAGACATATATGCTTCAGCAATACAGTTCGTAAACTGTTCCATTATCTTTTCCGAATTATATTCTGGTTTCCTTTTTGGTCTTCCCATTTCTGTTCACTTTGCTCCGTCGATACTTTTTATAATTATTCTTCTCTCGTTCATATTCATCCCAGGCATCTACCGCCTCTATGCCAGCCATCCATAATATCAAAGTGTCAGCTCGAAAAGCCAGCCCTAATTGCTTTATTATAATTGCTTCTGGTAACAGAGATAGTATAAAAATCATCAATAGCATCATTGCTTTAAAAAATTTTATAAAATCTCTACGCATACGTTTCCTCAAAAAAGAATATATCAGAACATAAAATATGATTACTCCTGCTTTAATCCAGACCTTCATTCGTTCTCCTTTTTCGTGTCAATCCAATCATTCGATAACCAAACGAGGGGTACAGAGTAATCTCCCCTCGCCCTCGTTTCTCCCCATGAGAAAGGGAGATAGACTATTATATTACCGTTACTACAAAATATGTAAAAAACCAGTACCAATTTTTGATTTCTTATATATTTTCTGTCATGATTCATTAGTAATATCAATTTCAATCGAATTTCCCCAACGATCCCTTGCCTTTATCAACAATGTGCCACTAATAAATGAAAATTCCTGAAATTTATTAGAATATTCTAAATAATAGTCTCTCTCAAATTGTGCATCCCCTTCTATATATACATGTGCATCATTTGTACTTATCTCTGGAATTATATTTAATATTCTATTATATTGGTTCTTTCCACAGGAAGAAATTAATACACGTGCTCTATGCATATATTTGTTTTCTTCTCTGTAATACATATAATCGCAAATTGCTTCCTGTGAATCTGCCTGATCTGCAAGGCTCTTGAATCTTGCCATATTCCTTATTCCTCCCATTAATCTTCCAATGCAGCACACTCTAGGCATTTACCATTAAAATCATTGTAAACTGATAGTGGTTTCCCGCATTCCGAGCATGTCGTATATGCTTCCGGATCTGGTTCCGGTTCGTATTGATAATCTTTATACACTACTTCTGAAAGATCACCTTCTTCTATTTCCGCACTTGCATAATCGTCATCTTCTTCATAGTCAATCAATAAATCAGCCTCTCGGCATACAAGCACACTAATTTCACCTTTCACCTCATGATAAAATGGTTCAGATAATATTACAGCTTTTGTATCTTCATCTCTGCCCCAATAATCATGAGAATACCCTGACAAGCATACCGAATAATTTAACCTGTAATATATTGTGTTTCCATCCCTTGATTCAATTTCATATCCTAAAAACTCACAATCTTCTAAATCCCAAGATTCAATTCCTTCAGTTCCTACATATGTTACCGTGTCATTCACGTACTGAGTACCTGAGAAAATAAGAGCATCTAAAATATCATCAAAGACTTTTTCCTGAATATGCGATATGTAACTCTTATCCGTAAGATTCATTGCCAGCCCAATCGCATCAGCTTTTTCTATATTATAACTATTTGCAACTGCTGTGTAAAAATCTGATGATATAAATGGTATCAATTTTAGCGATTCCAGCTGAGTTCCCTGATTCTGATTTGCCCTAATTTTTATTTCCTTTTCAAACTCTGTAATCAACTCGCCTCGAAACAGATACTGTCCCTTCTCATCAATCGTCCACCAGTCTTCTTTCACGTCATCCGTTACAAGGACAATATTTTTTCTACTTTTTCTTGCATACTGAATGACTTCTTTCCACCAGATTAAATCACTATATTTTCTAATCCCGTCTTTTTTCTTTGCGTCCTTATATCCTGGAGGATTTTCTTTTTTATAACGTTTTTCGCCATCATCACATATACCATAGATTTCAGAGAGTTCCAGTGGAGCCATAATCTGTTGATTATTTTGTAATTCATCTAAAAAATCTTCAGGTAAATCAGAATTCCATGTATCATTTATCAGAGTAAGAACACTATGCTCATCAAAATAATCATCCAATAAAGAGGTTGCCTTATCATAACAAGCTCCAACAGAATTAAGTAATTCGTCAATTTCTGGAAAATTTCTTTTTTCCAATACAGCAATCGCATTCAAGACTTTCTTTTTATGATTCTCTATCATGGTTAGATTATCACTTATAGAATTTTTTATAGAAAGCTGTCTGTCTTTATACAGCTTTCTATTATGCCTTGAAAATTCTAATGCTACAACATATGGTATTCGAATAAAACTCTTTATTTTTTCTAAACATTTCAATGCAAAATCAGCATAGTCCGGAGAAAGTCGATATAATCCAAGCAATACATTCGTATCAACAACAATCAAATAGTCCTGTTCTATTAATTCATTTATCTTAACAAGTGGATTACTTTTCATATACCAACTCAACCTCCATCCAATTCATTTGCATTTTTTAGTCTCGACCATATAAGTCTCTTGTATAAACTTTATCTTTCACATCATCCAAACAACTGTCATATCTATTTGCAATAATTGCCTGACTCTGTTCCTTAAATTTCTCCAAATCATTTACAACCTTGCTACCAAAGAAAGTACTTCCATCTTCCAGTGTTGGTTCATAAATGATAACAGAAGCTCCTTTCGCTTTGATTCGTTTCATAACTCCCTGTATTGAGGACTGACGGAAATTATCTGAATTAGATTTCATAGTAAGACGATATACGCCAATCACAACTTCTTTCTCCAGAGTAGCATCATAAGTATTCTCATCCTCATATGCATAATACCCAGCTTTCTGAAGAACTCGATCTGCAATAAAGTCTTTTCTGGTTCTGTTAGATTCAACGATTGCAGACATCATGTTCTGCGGAACATCTTCATAGTTTGCCAAAAGCTGCTTTGTATCCTTCGGCAAGCAATATCCACCATAGCCAAATGACGGATTATTATAATGGGAACCAATTCTGGGATCAAGGCACACACCATTAATGATCTGCTGTGTATTAAGTCCTTTCATCTCTGCATAAGTATCCAGCTCATTAAAGTAAGAAACTCTGAGTGCCAGATATGTATTAGCAAATAATTTTACTGCCTCTGCTTCTGTGAATCCCATAATCAGAGTATCAATATTCTCTTTAATAGCCCCTTCCTGCAGTAATCCAACAAATGTATTCGCTGCCTTTACGAGTCTGGCATTTTCAATATCTGTTCCTACAATAATTCTTGATGGATACAGATTGTCATACAACGCCTTTGACTCACGTAAAAATTCCGGGCTAAAGATAATATTATCACAGTGGAATTTTTCTCTGATACTTGCGGTATAACCTACTGGAATTGTTGATTTAATAACCATAATTGCGTCCGGATTATATTCAATAACCAGCTTAATGACCGCTTCAACTGCTGATGTATCAAAGAAATTTTTCTTGCTGTCATAGTTCGTTGGCGCTGCAATCACAACAAAATCTGCATCCTTATATGCTAATTCGGCATCTAATGTGGCTGTAAGATTCAGTTCTTTTTCCTTTAAGTATTTCTCAATATACTCATCCTGAATTGGACTGATTCTTTTATTAATTTTCTCAACTTTCTCTGGAATAATATCTACTGCCATTACCTCATGATTTTGAGATAAAAGTGTGGCAATAGATAATCCCACATATCCTGTTCCTGCTACTGCTATTTTCATACTTTTCCTTCTTTCTATTTGTTTTCTGATTTTCTATATTTCTTCATTAAAACATATCCCTCAAATAAATCTAGGTCTTCCTTTGTAGTTATCTTAATGTTGGTCTGATCTCCATATGCCTGATAAATAGTGTCTCCCAATGCATACATAAGTGAAGTAGTATGTGGCTCAATCGTCTGCAATAATGATTGTTGTTCCGCTCTATTATAAATATCTAGCAAATAATCATACTTAAAACCATACGGGCATGCAATTTGTATGTATTTATCTCTATCTACCCATGTTTTGCTTTCACCATTTTCATCATTGCTGCCTAAGAGTTGGTAGCATGGAGTTGCTGTGACAGCAGAACCTTTTTCTTTCATTTTTTTTATTACATCTGTCACGATTTTTTCACTTGTAAACGGTGCTGCACCATATTGAATTAATACATAATCATCTTTTTGGATTTCATTTTTTAAATTATTCAAACCATTTATACATGACTCTTGAAATGTTTCTCCACCTTCTGTAATCCACTTTACTTTTTTATAGTTATATTTTTTTATAATGTCATTTATCAGATATTCTTTCCATTCCTTATGACATACAATTTCGATTGCATCTACATCAGAATGATTTTCAAAAATCTCTATCGTATAGGCTAATACAGGTTTTCCTAATACTTCTACAAATTGCTTTGGTCGTCCAGCTCCAACCCGTGAGCCTACACCACCTGCCAAAATAATTGCTGTAACCATACTAATTTATTGTTTCCTTTCCATCAAAACTTCTATTTTTCATAACTCTCCAGTGCTCTGTCAATAAACCGTACCACATTTCTATAACTAGGTAGGAAGAAAAATGAATCATCGTCTCCCACACTTCCCTTATATAATCCCCAACAAAACCAGTAGAAACCTGAAATTGGAATAAACGCATAATAAAAACGTCTCTCATCTTTCGTAAGTTTATGTCCTAAATAATATTCCAAATATCTTTCTATCTGTTCTTCTGTCCAATCATAACGACACAAAATACAACCTATATCATTTGCTGCATAATTCAGACCTGCATACTCCCAGTCAATTAAATAAATCTTCTCATCTTTATCATATAAATAATTTGGTGCATATGTGTCATTGTGACACAATACCAAATTATATCCTAGCCGTTCTGCATCAGACTTAATATAATCATATAAACGATCTATTTTTCCAATAATCTCCGTAAATTCCTTTTCAAGATGACCTTTTGTTGCAGATGCTATCTTCATGAGTTTTTTACCCTCTTTAACATTATCAAATACCTTGACACTATTATCAGGTGCTACCTCATGTAGCTTACGCAAATAAACCATAGCTATTTTTAACTGCTCATCTGACTTTTCAAAGTCGCAATTACGTGCGTTTTCCACAAAATGAGATATTTTCCAACCAGATATATCCATTTTTATAAACGATTTATCAATCCCTATATTCTTTGCTGCTGTCTGTGCAAAATATTCAGTTTGGCGATTAATTAAATTACCCGCAGTCCCACCGGGATGGCGATATACATATTTTTCTTTTCCAACAGAGAATGAAAACGAAACATTCGTAAGTCCTGCATTTATTACATCAATATCTTTTATCTCATTAGGCTCACATTTCAAAGTATCACAAATATTAGCAATAATTTCCGAATCAACATTGAGAAGAAATTCTGAATCAAATGCTCTCAGATCATCAATATTTTCAAATTCCAAAATTGCATTTTCCGAATACTCTTTCATAAAAAATGTCAGATCTTTTATATGTTTCTGATAGAATTCTTCCCAAAACATGGATGCAATTCCAAAATCATTAATTTCATCTTCCATATACTCTCTGAATTTTTCCGAAAAGTTCTGATTCATGTATGCTTGTCCTACCATTGCATATGAATCACATCCTCCAACAGACATGTCCGTTATAACCTTTGCATCAGATACACTTGCAGAAAATTCGCAAAATTTTCCTTTCTGAAATACGCAGGCACGATAAGATAGATTTTCCTGATTAGGATCAAGAAATGGATTCCTTACAAAATAGTGATCCGCACAACAAATAAACGTATTTTTTAAATGCTCTCTTGCAACGTATAATGTATATAAATTTCCTTTTTTTCCAAACTCATTATTTACAATTAATTTAACTCCATACTTTTGTTCCAGATAAAAGAACTTTTCTTTCATATATCCTACGACAATATAAATTTCATCTATTCCAGCTTCGATTAATTGTTCAATTTGTCGTTCAATAAGGATTTGACCTTTAACACAAAATAGACCTTTGGGTTTTTCATAAGTAAATGGTGCAAATCGCGATGATTTTCCAGCTGCCAATATTATTGCATTTTTTTTCATCCTACTCAGCTCCTCGTCTTTTTATTTATTTTTTTGACTTCAACTTTGATAACATCTGTGTCAATTGATAATAACCATGTGTCTGCACCTGATATTTTAATGTAGGTATAAATTCTTCTTTAAAAGTTCCTGTTTTCCAAATTTTGTTTTTTTCTTTTCTAAAATACCTACGTACCTCTTCAAGTTCTTCCCAATATGGATAGAAATATAATTCTCTTAAAGGTGTTTTTACATGACGATCTACATCATAAATTGTATCGCTAATAAGATTACAATTTTCTTCCGGGTCAGTTCTTAAATCATATAATTCCTCTTTTTTTGAATGCTTATTATATATATATTTGTAATCTTTTGTTATAATAGCAAGTTTTCTATTTGGCTGTGCATAGAATGTACTATCACTATATACAACGTCTCTCTCAGGAATTTTACGTTCAAAAATAATCGTAGATATATCAATATTGGATACTAAATTATCTATTATTCTTTTTTCATCTATTCTTGGCGCAATCAACGGTATATTAACTGCCGTCTCGTATACGTCATGACCGTAACTAATTTTTCCTTTCATACCATTCATATTTCCATGATCTGCTGCAATAAAAATATTAGTATCTTTAAATTTATTTCTTGCAATCCCTACTATATGATCAAATGCATCTATGTCAGTTCCATAACCAGTTCTGCCATTGATTACATGTGGTATATGCATCCAAAGAAATATTGGTTTTTCTGCCTCTTTTTTTATTTTTTTTATTTCATTTTCGATTGTTTTGTAAACATATTCCGTCTTACTGTCATCTCGTTTTAATGAATCTCCATGTAGATAGTGAGCACCTACTCCTTGACGTATTTCTTTTAAATTATGAATTTTCGTATTTTCACCATAACAATAATAACGTTCTTCCATCTTAAATACAGAATGCCATGCTTCATCCCATATAATATGACACTCATATCCTTTAGCTTCAGCCTTTGTCCACAAAGTTTCTCCTTGATAATGTATTCCAGATAATACATAGCGACTCAGTTCACTTTCATGTGCATATAATCCAGTAAACATACACATATTAGACATAACTGTCGAGGGAGCTCCTGTATAATACTTTCTAAACACAGAGCCATTTTCTACAAGTTTATCAATATTCGGAGTATGTCCACTCCAATATTGATTTCCGTAACAAGGTAAATAATCTTTACAAAAAGCATCTTTTGTAATAAAAATAATACTCTCTCTTTCTTGCATAATTAATCCTTCTTTTTATTTTTTTCTATTTTCTTATTGAATAAAGCTTTGAATATAATTATTATAATATCCTTATCGAACACAAAAAGGACCAAAATACATATTAAAATATTAATTAAATCAAACGCTATTTTTTTTTGATAACTACATATTGCCATTATAGATAGCATCACAATACCCAGGATCATTTTTTTTATTTCAAATCGTATTTTTTGAAATTTTTGAACATCATACATTCTATAGATGACTAATACTAAATAGCTTATCATAGTTGATATTGATCCCGCCCAAATTCCAATTTTTTTTACAAACAAAATATCAATTAATAAATTTATTACAGCTGCAATTGTCGTAGTTATTCCTACACTTTTAGTTTTCATATGTGCTATATAAATCCCGCCAATTGTAGCTGCAAAGCTTGAAAAAAGCATGCCTATATATAATACAGGTAATTGATAATAAGCAGATTCATAATCTCCTCGAATAAGAATTTTCCATACAATCGGCGTAGTCATTATCAATCCAGACATTAACCCAACAAATATGTTATATACATTTGTACACATAACAGAATAGTATCTGTCTTTATCATCATCTTTTGAAGCAATTGAAGCATTTTCTTGCCATGCAAGTGTAAAAGTTCCTTGTAATGAATCGAAAATCGTAGGCAATTTAGTTGCTACAGCATATATTGCATTAGCTTCTACTCCTAACGCTGCAGTTATAACCACTTTATCAGATACCCTCAATACCCAATTTGATAAATTATTGGGAACCATTGGCCATGAATACTTTAATAGCTCTTTTAAAGTGTTTATATCGAAATATTTAATGTTATAAAACTTAATTATCTCTCCCTTGATTAATAGAAAAATAAAACTAGCAAAGGCAGAAATTGACATAGATAACATAACACCCAGCAATCCAAAATTCTTTGTCCCAAGTACTCCAAGCAATATAATAATCATACTGATATCCAAAATGGCTTTTATTATAGTGCTAAAAGAATAATATAGATTTTTCCCCATGCCTCGCATTACTTGTTGAGCCGCAATCATCAATATATCCGATACAAAGTAGAAACATACTAATATACCTATATGGCCCAATTTTTTTCCTGACAAGACATAATAAAGTAAGCATGTAATTACGGAAGTTACCACCACAAATGTAAAAATACTACTAATTATTTTTTTACATTTTAAATTATCATCTTTTTGATCTATCAAAAATCTAAATGCAGCTGAACTAATTTGCAACGTTGTTGCCGGAAGTAATAAAGCTACCAGCGTAATTACTAAATCATAACTTCCATACTCTGCTTTAGTTAATTTTGCTGTTAATATTGGAGTGATAAATACAGTAATAAATTTAGGAACAAACGTTCCTAGCGATAGTATTGCTGTATTTTTTATTAAATTTTTTTCTCTACTCATCTAATTATTCGCCTTCTTTTTTCCTTTTCCTAGTGCAACTAAAACAAATACTGTAATCCAAAATTTTCCTTCTCTTATATAAGTTCCTGACATAAAAAATCTGGATAAACAAGAGAAAATAATAAAAATACACACATCTCGTTTTAATCCTTTACACGTCAATCCTCTTATAATCAACCAGAGTAAATACGCTAATATACATCCACCAATAATCCAGCCCCAAGACATCAAAATTTCGAGTACAATATTATGTGGATAAACAGCTCCCGCACAATACGGTCTATCTCCAAAAAATCCAGTTACATCCATCCCCATCGTATTAAGTCGTTCAAAACAACTTTGCCATATAACTTGTCTAGTATCAGTATTAAATAATTTTCCTTTTAGAAAACTACGAACCAAATAAGAATTTTCGAAATACGGCAGTTTAGATACCAAATATAAAATATCATCTAAATAGAAAACACCAATCATGCCACCAATAACAAGCACACCGCATATAAGCAATTTTTTTTGTATTGATATATCTTTTCTCAATAATTCTAATACTCCAACAAATAGCACTGCATATAATATACCGGATCTAGCCCCAAATGCCGCCATTTCAATTATTCCCGCCACAAACATAATCATCGGTATGAATGATGACGTTTTTTCTTCTTCAATATTTTTTCCTTTCGCTTGATAGTAATATGCTGCACATACAGCCGGTAACAACGAATACGAATAATCCATATATCCTAAATATTTATCATAAGGTAAAAACAACAGCATCATGCCACCAGATATAATTGCCCATTTTGCATATTTGTATAAGTACGAAAAAAAGCTATCCCAATTCACAACATTTTTGAAGCTAAACAACCCATATGGAATAAAAAAAATATATACAATTATCATTCCTTGCGAAAGCATTTCGCTTCTTGTACTCGAAAAAAATACATAATTCAATAAAAAAACAAGATAAAATCCTATCAAATAGAAAAAATCAATTTTTCTTATTCCACATTTTAAAATCAAAGATATAAGAACATATATATATATACAAGCAGTAACCACAGATGTCATTCCAATCCCTATTGTATTAAGTAATACATTAAGTACATCTATATAAGCGGGCATTATTATTACAAAAGCTAAAAATTTTATACGTGTATTTTCCTTATTGTATATAGTCTGATATTCCATCTTAATTACTCCTTAAAATTTCTTTATCAAAAATAATCCTCCTCTTTTTTCCACAAATACTTTTAAATGAATTATAAATAATACTTGTATATATTTCTTTTTTCTTAATTTATTTAGGAGTATATTTTGATACTTTCCTAGACACCTAGGAACTTCTATTGATAAAATTTGGCTATATTCCACCACATTTTTTATATATTCAACTCTTTCATAATGTTTCATTTTGAATCTATGAGATAATGACAATTCTATAGCTTTTATAGTATTTGAAATGTATCCTTGATTTAACTTATCAAAGACAATTTTATTATCTGTATTCCAAGTAAATACAGTCTTTTCCTGTATTTTTCTTAATCCAACAACTGATTCTATATAATTGATCGGATATTTATCCCATTCTTTTCTCAAGTCATTCACATAATGAATATATACATTTTCTTCTATGAAATGAACATTATTTACATGGCATAAATACATGAATATGAATGCGGTGTCTTGGTGTCGCCGTAACTCAGGAAATTCTATCTGATTTTCTCGAATAATTTTTAAATCATATAATTTATTCCACGGAGCCCCATTTATTCCAAATTCTTCATTTTCGCCAATATATTTATTGTAATTGCTCCTCATTTGGATACCTGATACTTCTCTATCCTTATAGCTCCTTTCTGTAACCTTTTTTCCATTTCCATCCAGCGATGTAAAACCAGCAACAACAAAATCGTTTATTCCATTGCTCATAGCTTGCACCATTGCTGAAACTGCATTTTCTTCATATAAGTCATCAGCATCCGGAAAACATATATATCTTCCCTTAGCATTTTTTATTCCATAATTTCTGGCCGGACCAGCCCCATGATTCTCAGTATGAAAGACACGTACCCTCTTATCTACTTCTTCAAATTTTTTACACACTTGTAGACTATTATCTGTTGATCCATCATCAACAAGAAGAATCTCTATATTTTTGTAACTTTGCTTTATCAATGATTCAACGCATATTTTAATACTTGTTCCCATATTATATACAGGAACAACTATGCTAACCAATTCTTCCATTATATTAATTTCCTCACTAAATTTTCTAATTTACTTTTCAACATAATGCGCTGGAACTCCAACAATCGTTCTATTTACTTCAAGAAAGTCTTTATTAACAACTGCATTGGCTCCAATCTGAGTTCCATCTGCGACTTGGATTTTTCCAAAAATTTTTGCGCCAGGTCCTATATAAACATTATTTCCTATTTTAGGTGATCCAGTTCCAATATTTGTACACACATGCAATCTGCAATTCTCCCCTATTTTCGCTTCATGATTTACTACTATTGTACCAATATGTGATATGCTCAAGCCCTTTTCAAAGCAATTTAGCCCAATTGAAAATCCACACAATAAACCTAATATATTCCACAATGCTTTATAATATTTACCTGCTATTTTATGAAATGCCCCCCCCGATACGTTGTTATAATATTCACTTTTTCGTAAATAAATTTCATATCGCCATACAATATCTCTTAGTTTAGGTTTCTTATATCTATATCCTAAATGAATTCGATCTGCCTCTAGATACTCCCTTAAATCTGCTTTAGATTGAATCATAATATTTTCTCCTAACATCTACAACTTTCTAAACTTATCTTTTACAAATCTGAATAATTTTCACAATAGTTTTCTGTAAAGCTAATCTACATGCCTTCGGGCTACTCAATACCGCTTTACAATATCCTAATCCCTGACGTTTTTCGCCATTCTTCAGACATACATAGCCCAATTCGTACTTATGCATTGCATAAATACATTTTCTTTCTTTTTCGCTTAACGAAGCCATTACAGGCTTTATAGATCTAAAAAAAGCTTTTTTATATTGTATTAACTTATGAGCATCTGGTCTGTTTTGCGTGTCTGAAACATCCACACAATGCAAATATTGATTTACTTCTTTTAATTTATATTTTGATGTAAAGTCTACTAAAAGTTGCAAATCTTGATGTCTCAACAAGTTTTCATCGAAATATCTAGTTGTATCAAAATAGTCATGTCTTATAAGCAATGTGCCGGTTGCAACATCTGACATAAGATTTAATATATCTTTATAAATATATCCGTCTCTATATTTCTTTGTTTTTCCTATAACATTTCCATTCTGATCATACAATGTAAACTTACATGACACCGCTCCCCAACTATCATCAAGAGACTTTAGTTCTTTTACCTGTTCTTCCAGTTTATTCAGTTCCCACCAGTCATCATCATCCAAAAAAGCAATATACTGTCCTCTTGCCTGGCGAATACCTACATTTCTTGCAACTGCGCCATTAATATGTTTATCCTGAAGAATCAGATGGAATCTTTCATCATTCGAATATTTCTCTACTCTTTTTTTCAACAATTCCGTATATTCATCAAATGGCTCATTATCATTTACTAGTAACAATTCTAAATTTTTATATGTCTGATTCAATACACTGTCTATTGCTCTGAGTAATTTTTCTGAGCGCTTGTAAGTCGGCATAATAACACTGACAAGACCTTCTACATACTTCATGATACTTTTTTCCTCGCAAATGTTCTAAATACCCAACCTCTTAGCTTGTTAGGCATCAATTTTTGAATAATCAACCTCTTAGTTACATTTTTTATATATGTCGAATGATTAATCATCTTATTCTTCAGCATATAATCCTGAAGTCCTTTTTCACTCTCAAAATACTTTGAACCTCCTCGTCGTTGATACATTTCTTCACCGACCCGAACATTCACAAGCACGCTTCCTGTATTTGCGAATACTGCTCCATTTAACCACATTCTTATCCATAGATAATAATCTTCATTCCAAAACCAATCTTGGTATCCGCCAGCACTTTCCACTGCTTTCTTTTTATACATGACTGAAACATGATTCATAGCACAACGTGTTTTCATATATTCTCTTATAGATTCGTTAGATAATGGAACAGATCTTTTCCCAACAATATTATTTTCTTCTCCGATAAATTCTGTTATATCTCCTCCCACAATATCTATCTCAGGATTTATTTCAAAATATTTTAATTGTTCTTCAAATCGTGTAGAAACAGACACATCATCGCTGTCCATTCGAGCAATTAGTTCATGAGTTGCATTTTCAACTGCGATTTTTAACGCATTTCCCAAGCCACCATTTTGTTCTAATCGTATAACATTAAATACTTCATACTTTTTTTCATATTTATTAATAACATTATTTATCTCGTTACTTACCGGGCCATCCACAACTAATACAATTTCATTTGGTTTAATCGTTTGCTCGTCAGTAATACTACTAAGTGCTCTATCAAAAAAATCGGGATTATCACTTTTATATACTGACATAGCCACGGAAAAAGGTACATGATGATTTCTATCTACTTTAACATCTTCTTTAACATCACTTTCCTGATTTAAAATTTTCTTTGCTTTCATTTGTTTATTATTGTAATCTTCTTGACTCACCTTTCCATTATTCAATAAATAGTCACCAAAGTCTTCTGCTGTTGCCATATCTCCATCTGTAATTCCCTCCTGCTTAATAAAAGCAGTTTTTACAGTTTTTAAGATAATACGTAAATCTTCTAACAATGACACATTTTCTATGTACTTCAAATCCCAGTCCAATTTATCTTCCCACTTAATTGCATTTCTTCCATTCACCTGCGCCAATCCACTCAACCCTGGTTTTGCAGTGTGACGCATACGTTGTTCCTTTGTCATAAACGTAAGATCTCTGACCAGTTGTGGACGCGGACCACAAACCGAAAGTGTCCCATTTAAAATATTAAAAGTCTCTGGAAGTTCATCAAGACTTGTACTTCTAAGCCACTTGCCAAATGAGGTTAACCGCACCTCATCTGGCAAAAGCTCTCCATTTTCGTCTCTTTCGTCTGTCATAGTACGAAATTTATACATTTTAAAAATAGTTTCTTTGCCATCTTCTCCAATCAGACCTGGACGGTCCTGAGTAAACAATACCGGACTTCCAAGTTTGAATCTGACAAGAATTGCAACACCTATATATAATGGACTAAAACATATAATCGCTGCTGATGCACAAACAATATCTATTGCTCTTTTAACGTATTTCTCATAAAATCCCATTTCACGTGTCGGAATTGCTTCTATGCTTTCAGCTTTATAAGAGGTTTTTTCCGCTTTTTTCTTCATAATCCAAGTCACTACCGCTGTTCCAGCAACAATAGATGATGCTATAATTCCAACTACTTTTTTCTTTGACACTATAATCTCTCCCACAATATATTTCTACTCAAAACAAGCTCTAATCACTTCAATAATTCTATCCTGCTGCTCCGCAGTCATTTTATTATCACTTGGCAGACATAATCCTCTTGCAAAAATATCCATTCCTACATCAGCTGCACCACCAGCAATATACGCATTTGATCTTGCACGTCCATTACCATCTCTGACAACAAATGGATTTAAACGATAAATTGGCTGCATATGCATTGGTTTCCAAATCGGTCTGCCCTCTGCATTAATAGATGCAATTGCCTCCAGAATTTCAGTCGGACACGTTTTTCCGGCTTCTTTGACATAGCAGACATCCTGCTCTCCACGAACCTGTTTGCACATTGCATCTTCATCAACAATCAAGCAGGAAAGCCAGTAGTTTGGTTCTGAATTTTCCAGATCCATTGGGTTCATGGATACTGGCAAATCCTTTAATCCCTCTTTGTATCTTTCGTAGATTGCTTTTTTCTGTGCAATATGTTCATCCAGATAAGGAAACTGTCCACGAACAACACCAGCAACCACATTACTCATCCGATAGTTGTATCCCAGTTCTTCATGCTGATACCATGCAGCATTTTCTCTCGCCTGAGTTGACCACTTACGAACCTTATTTGCTGCTTCTTCATCATCTGTCAGGAAGCATCCACCAGCACTACCAGTAATAATCTTGTTTCCATTAAAGGAAATCGTATTATACTTTCCAAATGTGCCAGTCTGTACTCCCTTATATGTAGCTCCCATAGATTCTGCAGCATCTTCTACCAGAATTGCATTATGTTTCTTGATAACGGCATTTAATTCGTCTACTTTTCCTGGTGTTCCATAAAGGTGAGCAACTACTACTACCTTCGTATCCGGATAAATTTCAAATGCTTTTTCAAGTGCCACCGGGTCCATATTCCATGTGTCATATTCCGTGTCAATGAATACCGGTTCACCGCCCTCGTAAACAACAGGATTTACAGTGGCATCAAAAGTCATATCTGAACAAAAAACTTTCTTTCCTTCCAATGCACCATGTCCAACTTTTGGCATACCATATGCTTCAATACCAGCTAATTTCATAGCAAGATGCAATGATGCTGTTCCGGCAGATAATGCAACTGCATGTTTGCATCCAATATATTCACATGCCATTCTTTCAACTTCGTTGATATTTTTTCCAACTGTGGACATCCAGTTTGTTTCATACGCTTCTTTCACATATTCAATTTCCGGACCATGCATAGTCGGACTGCTCAACCAAACCTTTGATTCAAATTTTTCAAAATTATTGTTCTCTTTAAACATATGTAATTACCTCTTTTATATCGCTCCATGTTGTGGTTATTCTTTATGCAATCTCTTCGTTTACCTCTTCTGGTGTCTTAAATGTTGGTACAACACTTCGGAGAGCTTCTTTTGCAATCAAATCATCACCTGTATCACAGGCATCTCTAAGAACTTTGATTTTTTTATAAATCTCTTCTTTATTTAAAGCTGTATCTCTTTCAATAAAAATCATACTATTATCCGTTTTATCCAGTTCCTCTGTCTTAACCAAAAGCTCCTCATACAGCTTCTCGCCCGGTCTTAATCCCGTTTCAATAATTTCAATTCCCTGTACACCAGACAGACGAATCATATTCTCTGCCAGATCCATAATCTTTACTGGCTGTCCCATGTCAAGAACAAACAGCTCTCCATTATTGGCAATCGCACCACTCTGAAGAACAAGCTGTGATGCTTCTGGAATTGTCATAAAATATCTGATGATTCGTTTATCTGTAACTGTAACCGGTCCCCCATTAGCAATCTGGCGTTTAAATAATGGAATAACCGATCCGGCACTGCCAAGTACATTTCCAAAACGAGTCGCACTGTATCTTACTTTTCCATGAGTACTTGCGCTTTGAACGATCATCTCGCACATTCTCTTAGTTGCACCCATTACGTTTGTCGGATTAACCGCTTTATCCGTGGATACCATCATAAAGCGTTCCGCACCATACTCCTCACAAAGCTCCACCAGATTCTGTGTGCCAAATACATTGTTGTAAATGGCTTCTACACAGTTATGCTCCATCAATGGGACATGCTTGTGAGCGGCTGCATTGATAATGATCTGTGGATGATATTTTTCAAATACTCTTTCAAGAGCTTTTCTATGAGTGATGGAACAAATTTCAATCTGCAAATCCAGCTTATTTCCATATGCGATCTTCAATTCCTGCTGAACATCATATGCACCATTTTCATAAATATCTAAGATAATGATCTTCTTCGGATTCATCTTGGCCAACTGTCTGCACAGTTCTGACCCAATAGAACCGCCACCACCTGTGATCAGTACGACTTTATCTTTGTAATATGCATTGGTACGCTCATCCGAAACAACTAAAGGTTTTCTAAATAAAAGCTCCTCAATATCAAATTCTCGAAGATGACGTTTTCCTCCTGCCGCATACATAGTCGGATAATCATATACTTTTAATTTGTATCCCGCATTCTTGTAATACTCATAAAGAGTTTTCTTCTTTGCTGCATCCATTGATGGGATTGCAAAAATGATTTCCTGTACTTCAAATTCGCCTAACTTCTTAAAAGTTGCTTCCGTTTCAGACCAAACCGGAATGCCATGTATATCTCGTCCAACTTTTTCCTTATTAATATCAATAAAACATCTTGGTACATACGCTGCTTCTGAATTGTTCAAAAGTTCTTCTGCCAAACTCACACCAACTCGTCCAGCACCAATAATTGCAACTTTGATCTTCTGCACTTCTTTTTCATTTCCAGCTTCAATACCAGAAAATACATGCAATAATATAGAAAGAATTTTTCCTCTTGTTGTCTCCTGGTTTCCACATTTGTATGCATAGCGATACATCATGCGAAGCGCCAATGCTCCTAATAAATTCAAGCTAACCAATGAAAGTAATCTTGCAAATGTAATTTTTTGAACTGGAAGTAGGAGTTCCAGACATAGATACGCCACAAAAGCGATAGAGTCAGTAAACAGCAAGCGGATATAACACTGAATCCCACCATATCTCCATACTTGCCCGTAAATTTTACCTATTAGACGTGCTGTGAAAATACACAAAACAGAAAGACCTACTTGTTGAAAGATCCCAACAGTTGATAATTTATCCATTCCTCCATATAACACCAGGAGTATAACTGCTACTAATGCATATACAATCAAATCATACCCGACAAGCGTCCAGCGTATGTTTGGCGTGTTATTTTGTTTTGCCTGTTTCATATCCATCTTTGTTTCATTTGTACTATTCATCGTGTACCCCCCCCCACGAAAATCAGGGCGGTTTCATCCTTCCTATAATTATTGAACCTTATCATTCCTTTGTTAATGACGTAAACAGAACACTTCCTTGTTCTGTGCTTGTGTTCATTGCAACCATACTTGTTGATTTCACAATTGTTCCTGATTTTAATGTGCAACTATCTCCAATAAAACAATATGGTTCTACCACCACATTGGCACCAATGACCGTTGCCTGCCCAATAGTACTTCCACAGCCGACAACAGCCCTTGGCTCAACAATACAGCCAGGCATTAAATTAGCTGATGGGGAAATAGTAGAATCCATATGAAATAAAACTGGAATATTGTAAAGTGCCTCCAACTTTTTATTCCACTCAAGTCTTTCTGTTCCATCGTCACATGCAGCTATTGCACAGTTATATTCCGGATAAAAACTTTCCACATCCTCCAGTTTTCCAATAGCTCCTTCTCTGTCATTATCTACAAAGGAGATTTCCTCAAAGCAACCCATTGACTCTGCTATCTCTTTTACATAATCTCCATATCTTTTAGAGGCTACAATTAATAATTTTCTTCCCATTTTCAACACGCACCTCATAATTATTTGTTTTTATTAGGTAAGTTCTTTAACACGACGACTAGCCTGTGAATGTTCTTTTTAAAGAGCATCCGCAGGCTAGGTCAAACCTCCTTATCATAATTTTTCAGCTTACAGTGTGGGTCAAAATAAGCATCCAAGAAACCATTCTTTTATATTTGTTCCCCCGCTCAATCGACACAACACAAAGAAAAATTATCATAACAAAATTCGACTAAGCCAGCGAAACCCCTGTAAAATCAATGTTTTTCTTGGTTGTTCCTATTATACCGCTATCTCCTTTCAGCACATTGAAAAACTGCGGAAATTCATCTAAACTGGTACGGCGGATGAAATCGCCGATTCCGGTCTTGTGGCTTCCATCCGGCAGGATCTTGTTTCCGATAACACGCGGATCGAAATCAAGTTTGAACATCTTTCCATCACCAAGTCGGTTATCTTTCATCAGCTCTGCTTTTCGTGCCTCGGCATCCATGTACATGCTTCTGAATTTATACATCTTGAACCGTTTTCCGTTTTTACCAACACGCTCCTGGGCGAAGAAGATCGGTCCCGGGGACGCCAGGTAGATTGCTGTGCCGACAAACGGAAGCAATAGTACTGTAATTATGCAGCCGACCAGACCGCCCATGATATCCATTGCGCGCTTTAAGAAAAGCTGAAAGGAGGACGCATAGTTGATGCTGGTTGTCAGCACCGTGTACGGTCCTATCTTTTCGACAAACTGTTTTTTCCCCGGCTCACTCATTACCTTTGCCAGACCCAGATGCACCGTCACGCCGGTTTCCATCAGCTGACTTAAAAGCTTTCCCGGATACGGCACCTCGTCTGAGGTGACCACCAGGACTTCATCGATCCAGTCCTGACAGACATAGTGCGGAATACCCGCTTCCTCTGCCACGACCGGAACTCCATCTATTTTCTCTCCGACGGAATATTTTCCACCTCCGATGAGAGAAATACCTGCAACTATATATTGTGCATAGTTATTTTCTTTAATTGTTTTGACGACGCGCTCGACGACATCTTCACTCGCTGCAATCAGAAGGGCGCTTTTTCCCTCGTCGCTCGTCTTTTTCTTCTGTAGGTGCCATTTCCAGAGCTCCCGGACTGCATATGCCACAACGCTGTAGCATACCGGCATCAGAAGCAATACCAGCCTCGAATAGTTCTGCCCTTCCTGTAAAAGGAACAGATATAAAAGTGCAATTCCTTCTATAAAGACTGCCTGCTTTACCGTCATGGTAAATTCCCGGAAATGTCCTCTCCGTATCACGCCTTTCATCGTTTCCCGGCATATGAGCAGCATCAGATCTGCCAGTCCCAGAAACATAGCCACATTCCGATATAAGATCGGTGTGTATATATCCCATCCATACCCACTGCACGCATATGCAAGCATCAGTGCTACCTGCAGGCAGAGTATATCCAGGATGATGAAATCAACGTGTTTCATCCAGCCGCCCGAATTTCTTTTGTACATACTTCTTCCCCCTTGTCAATTTTTGCCCTATTCTCCGGATGAAACCTATATTCCAGATAAATCCCTTATCCGTTTCCGGCAAAATCGACGATATTTTGTTTTCGGGTATATTCCGCCAGTTCGTTTTCGTTCTGATAATCTAACGAATTTGGCTTTTTTATTTGACATTGACGGATCATGACCATCTATCTATATTGGTCTTGTAATGGTCTGGCCCACTCAAAGTTAGAAATTTAGAAATTATTTTTATTGTTTAGGGAAGCAGCAGGCTTTCCCAAACAGGTTCCTGCCGCTTTCCGCCTATCTACAGATTAGTTCTTATGAACCAGTGTAAATATGGCATTGCCCGGCATCGTAACGTTGATTGTGTTGGTCGCATAATCAACACTGTTTACAGCTGCCAGTTCCCATGCATGGGTTGTCTCATTGTAGAAATACAGCTGGATGTTCTGAGCATTGCCCAGGGCTGCAACTGAAATATTGACAATCACTGCTTCTTTCGTTACAGCGCCGTTTGCATCAGTTGCCTGCAGCTGCTGTGCCGGCATCAGCGGAGAGTATCCAACCAGAGCCGGATCACCGGTTACACGGTACAGTGGGGTACCTGCATTGATCTCAAACACTTTCTCAGCAACTGCCCAGCTGTTGCCGTCTTTGATCTGCTGATCGGATGCAAATCCAACTGCATTGTTGCTTCCAGAAGTTCCCTGGGAAACAGTGATTCCGTTGGAACCATTCTGTCCGTTGTTCTTGATACCTGTGGTGGTCTTGTTTGTGATGGTTCCTGCATTCACATTCAGACCTGCAGACTTGGAAGACGCGCTTGAGCTATGTCCTCCTCCGTGACTAACCGTCGCGTTTGTGTTCGGGCTTCCGGCAGCCATGGCCAGAGTGCCCGGCACTGCCATGATAGCGGCTGCTACCAGAAGTGCTGCGTACTTCTTTTTCATTGTACTTCCCTTTCCTTTCCGGCTTTTTAAGCCTGCGCCTTTTAAGCTTTTTCTTTATAAAAAAGATTGATAACAATCTCTTTTAACTCATCCATATCCGGATAAAATTCTTCGAATTTACCCTGATAAATTTCTCCCGACAGCTCGATAAAATCGCCGTCCTCCATGGTTTTCGGGCTGTTTAACATTGCAAGTCCCATGTCCATGTACTGGTCTTTTGCCATATTGGTGATCGCCTTTTCCTGGATGCCATCTACCAGGCGCGTAATCGTTGTTTTATCCGCTGTCTGGCTTTCTTTGGCTCTCTGAATAAAGGATTTCAGATATCCTTTCTGACGGTGCAGGCGCACTGTAGCAGAACCATCTTCGTTGATATCTCGGAACCGGACGTATTTCTCCGTCAGGTCACCGAGCAGAGTGACGGTTTCTCCCATCTTGAAATCGTCAGGATATTTCTCTGCGACCATCTCATCTTCAACCGTGATGGGTACGCCGCCGACCGCGTCGTTAAAATAGGGGATGGAGTCCATATTGACGGCAAAGTATCCGTCTATCTGAAGTCCAAATAGCAGCTTAGAAAGCGCTCCCACTGTCAGCTCACAGCTTTTTTCGCGTCCGTCCCCGAACGCATAGGCAAGTGTCAGCTGCTTCGTCTCGGTTCCGATTGGGTTTCCAAAATAATCAAAAACCTCGATCTCTGTCATCGTATTTCTCGGAATTAACACAATCTGTGCCACATCCTTGGCAGCGTCCTGCGCCACTAAAAAGAGTGCATCGGCGTCTCCGCCTTTTCCGGCGACGTTCTGGGCTTCCATCTCCCCCTTGGTATCAACACCTATGCAGAGAATCGCCCGCATCGCCGTGTTGCGGCGGTATTTTTTGCCATTCCAGGTCAAAATTCCATTTGCAAGGTCTTCTTCCTCCTGACTTTTTGCCTGATCACGGGCTTCAATCGCACGAATTGCCGCTTCTCTTTCTTGATATTTCTGATAAACATGAATGCCGCCCGCTACACAGGCGATTCCTGCCACCGCCCAGGCGATCCACCGGATCATTTTCTGCTTTCTCATTTGACTGGCTCGTTTTCATAATATTTTGTATATTTCGAATATTTACCATAGTATCTGTGATAGTAGCCGCTGCCTGCCATGTCCACACGGTTCAGCACCGCGCCGAGAATCCGGCAGCCGGTCCGCTCCAGCTGGCTTTTGGCTTTCTGCACCAGACGGTAGCTAAGCGCACCGCTCTCGACTACCAGGATCGCTCCGTCGCAGCGCTGTGCTATGATCGCACCGTCAATGACACTTCCGAGCGGCGGCGTATCGATGATGATCGTGTCGTACTCATTTCTCGCCCACGCGATCAGCTTACTAAATGCATCCTCGCTCAGAAGCTCTGCCGGGTTCGGTGCCATCGGACCGGAGAAAATGATATCCAGGTTCGGCAGGTTCGTGTGATACAGAACCTCCCCTAAAAGCCGCTGCCCGGTCAGGTACTGTGTCAGTCCGTAAATCTGCTGTCCGACCCCGAAACGGGATACCAGCACGGATTTACGGATATCCGCATCGATAAATAACACGCGTCCCTCGGTCTGTGCCATCGAGATCGCAAGCTGGGAGGAGGTCTCACTCTTTCCTTCATCCGGCATTGTACTGGTCAGCATGATGACCTTGAGCCCATTTCCGGAAAACTGGATGTTGGTACGGAGTGTCTTCATTGCTTCCTCATACTGATAATCTCTTTTCTCATCCTGTATGATCTGGATGAATCCGTTCTGAATTGCCATGGTCTCCTACCTTTCCTTCTTATCTTTTCCGGCAAATGGATTGATGATATCCCAGATACCAGAGGTACGTTTTACCTTCTTCTCGCCCCGTCCGTGGATCTTGCTCTCTGGAATCGTTGCCAGTACCGGCAGTTCCAGATATTTCTCCACATCATCTTCCGAACGGATGGTATCATTCAGGGTAACCGTCAGTGTAATGTATCCGCACACGATCACTGCGGCAATCAGTGCGCCGATTAGCGCGTTTTTCGTATTGCTCGGGCTGGTTTTCTGGTTTGCCACCTCACCGCTCTCGATGAGTTTCGGCGGCGTCATTTCCATGATCTCGCCGACATAGTCGGATGCCACCTTTGCGGTCATATCGACAATTTTTTTTGCCATCTCCGCATCCGGATCCAGTGCAGAAATGTTTAAAATACGAGTATCCGACGGGTTCTCCACCTTAATTTTTCTGACCAGTTTTTTATAATCCATATCAAGATGAAGCTTATCAACCACCTCTTCCATAACGGAACGACCGGTGATGATCGTCTTGTAATCCTGTGTCAGCTGCGTGCCGATCTGCAGATCGGCTAACGAGGTCAGCGTTGTCTCTTTCGTCAGTACATAAATCTTCGCCGTTGAGCTGTACTGCGGTGTGAGCAGAAAATAGCTGTATGCTCCGCCGATTCCGGCTCCGAGCACCGCCACTGCAATGATGACCCAGAGTTTCCGGAGTAATGCATAAAAGATTTCACCCAGATCAATTACTTCCTCGTCTTCCCATTCTTGTCCTTGATTTTTTCTCTTTTCCATACCTTCCTTTTCCCTTTTCGTATTGTTTTTATCTGTCAGACATTGTTACAATGTTACGGTTCACGCATACGTGCCCGGTAACGGAATCTGTCAATGTTCTGTAACCGCGTGATTTCGAAAAACATTTGCATTTTTTCGCAAACATCTATTCTTTTACAATTTCTCATCCAGTATGATCTTTTCCGGATTTTCGATCGACAGCTGTCTGGCAAGCTCACTGCCTCCCTTTTTCCGGATCCATGCGATGGCTTTCGCACTGTTGGGAACCCGGTGGCGGTTGCCATGCATGTCGGTTCCCAGGAAACTGATGTAACCGGCTAGAAGTGTCCGGCGGCACCACCTCCGGTCCAGGCGCTCCCTTATTTTCCAGAAATGGCTCAGTTTCGTGAGGCTTCCGTAGTTCATCTGGAGATACGCGCCTTCCTTCATTAGCTCTTCCAGGCGTCCTTTTTCCCGCAGACACTGGTACCGCTCGATATGTGCCAGCACAGGCAGATAGCCCGCCATCGTCAGCTCCCGGACAGCGCGCTCAATCTGGCTCCAGGAGGATGTCGGCAGAAACTCGGTCAGCACGTACCGGCTGCCCGCCAGTGTCAGAAGCTTTCCTTCCCGGAGCATCTCGACCATGCCTTCGAAGTATTGGATTTCCTGCCCCCGGTAGAGTTCAAGATCGGGCATCGCCTTCTGGACACGAGCCGCCAACTTCTCCATAAGCTCTTGTATCTGCTGCGGTTTTGTCCGCCAGTGATACGCTACATAGTGTGGGGTGGCTATCACCTTCCGGACGCCCTGCTTATAAGATCTCCGAAGCATCCGGTAACTGAGTGCCATTTTCTCTGCCCCATCATCTATCCCCGGGAGCACGTGCGTATGGATATCCACCACACCCAGCTCTATCTTGTCCGGTCTTCTCTGCGTTTTGCGCGCCATTGCACTTCTCTCCTTAGTCAGTCATTTTTCTATCTGAATACACGCGAAATAGACAGCTTACACCATCGTTTTTTGCTGTCCACCTACTTCGTCCTGTTCTGATATTGCTCTAAAAATGTGTCATAATACTTTTTCTCTGCTTCCAATCTGGCTTTTACTGCATCCTCATAGTCCACAAATGTCCCAAGGTTATAAACTTTTCCCTGGAACCCGATGCTGGCACGCCATTTTTCATTTTCTCTCCGGTATACACCTCGGTGTCCACTGGTGTTGTTCACTGCCTCTTTCCGGCTCGCGATCCGCTCCAGACAGGTATTTTCTGCAAAATGGATGGATTTGCGCATATTTACTTTTCTCTGTGCCTGCCTAAGGCAGCCACAGCTTCTGGTTTTTCCCAAGCGCAGGTTTTCTTTCTGACAGACACAAAGCTTGCCACAGTCACATTGGCAGAACCACAGGTCTCCCTGGGCTGCCAGTTTGCCTCCCTCTGCAGAAGCCCCGCCTTCTTTTACCACCTCTAAAAGAGGAGAATATTTCTCCCACGGACCAAGAACCTGTAGGCGTCCATAGCGCTTGCCTGTCAGATCCAGCCAGCCGTGTACCTGTTTTCTTTTTCGATAGCAGCCGCAACTTTTGGTGTGTCCTGTCTTCAGATGCGTCCCGGCTACAGAACATATAGTTCCGCAGTCGCATTGACAAAGCCAGTAGGAATGTATGCTTTTCCTCGTATCATCTCTTTTTAAAACCAGAAGATGATCGAACTTCATCCCAACGAGGTTTTCACGTCCCATATACTCCCCCTGTAGCACATAATATGTATTATGTGGTGCGCGGTCTCCTCCTGTTTTTATAATCAACATAATGCTACCATCTAAAGACAAAAAAATCAATCCCTTAGAAGCATATCAGCATAATTTTATAAACTTATGAGTTGCAGGGATTTTGAAAAATTCAGTAAAATCCAGCATTTTTGAAAAAGAAATACCTCTGCTTATTTCTGTATTCCCCTTATGTGCCACATAATACATATTATGTCGTCCTGTTTTTCTGACAATATAAAACAAAATCCCAGAAAAACGGAGGCTTCTATCATGCCTTGTATTTTTGTGCAATAATGATTCATTACACATTTATAGCACATTTATATTTTACACAGTTGATTTTGTGTGGTTTTCTTTGTTTTTATCTTGTTCAACCTTCTGACTGCTACAGGATCAAAAAAGGATGCATTTCCTGTGACCAGATCCTTCAACCATGTTTTTCCATATTCGGTCGGAATATCCACATAAACGGGCATTCCATCCGTATTATAAATACATGTTTTTGCTTTTTGAAATGTCTTTGTTCCAGTTAAGATTTCTGCCGTTCTTATTTTTATCCCCAATACTTTCTATTTTAACTTTATCATATATGCATCTATTCCAAAACCACTTCGACGCAAACGGTCAAACTTCGACCTAATTGATATCTGGGGATCAAAAAAATGCCGCCTTACGCGACATTTTTCTGAATCTGAATCTTATATTTGATTTATAATCACACCTCCAGCTTCCGCTTCTTTGCCAGCTTCTTCATCTCCTCCGCATTCTGCCGCACGGTCTCGGTGATCTCTGCGCCGCCCAGAAGTCTCGCAAGCTCGTCCACCATCGCCTCGCGGTCTAAGGCGCGGATGGAGGTTGCCGTCCGTCCATCGGACGCGGATTTGCGGATCTCGAAGTGCTGGTCCGCCATCGCCGCGATCTGCGGCAGGTGCGTGATGCAGATGACCTGACGGCATTTGGAGAGGATCCGCAGCTTCTCCGATACCATCTGTGCAGTCCGCCCGCTGATACCGGTGTCAATCTCATCAAAAATCAACGTTGGAACCTGATCGGTCTCCGCCAGCACCGTCTTGATTGCCAGCATGATACGCGACAGCTCACCGCCGGACGCCACCATACCGAGCGGCCGAACCGGTTCGCCCGGATTCGTGGAAATCAGGAATTCCGGCTCGTCGATACCGCCCGCCGTGAAATGATCCAGCCGCCTAAACTCCATCTCAAACTGCACATCAAGGAAATTCAGTTCCCGAAGCCCGTCTGCGATCTTCTCCACCAGCTCCCCGGCAAACTGCTTACGCGCTGCTGACAATGCCTCGGAATGTTCTTTCAGTACTGCTTCCGCCTGTTCCAGTTCTTTTTCCGCCTGTTCCCGAAGTTCATCGTAATTCTCCAGTTCCTGCAGTCGCGCTTTCTTTTCTTCCAACGCCTGAAGTACCTCCGGGATCGTCTTCCCATACTTGGTTTCCAGGCTCCGGATCAGGTCAAGCCGCTCCTGTGTCTCCCGAAATGCCGCTTCGTCAAAGGTCATATCGTCCATATATCCGGCGATCTCCCTGGAAAGATCCGAAAGAAGGGAATCTACATCGCACAGCTCGTCACGGATCCCCTTCAATCCCTCGTCAAATGCCATCGCACCATCGATCTCACGGAACGCCCGCGACACCGCATCGCCGGACACCGCGCCATATGCCTGTGAAAGACTCTCAGCGATCCGTCTGGCATTGGAAAACCGCTTAAAATCGGCTGCCACCTTTTCCTCTTCGCCATCCTTTAACGCGGCATTTTCAATCTCTTCGATCTCAAACCGGCAGAAATCCATCTCCCGCAGTCTCGTCTCCTGATCGGATGCAAATGCGGCACATTTCTGTTTTAACTGCATATACAAGCGATAGGCAGCTTCCGTATTCTGTTTGAATGGGAGAAGTTTCTCCCCGCCATACGCATCGAGGATTTCCAGATGTTTTGACGCATTCACCAGCGACTGGTGTTCATGCTGTCCGTGCAGATCGATCAGAAGACCCGTGATCTCCCGCAGCCTTGCAGCCGTTACCGTCTCGTCGTTGATGCGACTGATGCTCCGGGTCGGTGTGATTTTCTTAGAAATGATTAAAATTCCCTCTTCATCAGGGTAAACATCGTGTTCCTTCAGCTGCTCGCGCTTTCTCTCATCATCGATGGAAAAAACCAGTTCAATGTAGGCGCTGTCGCAGCCCCGGCGGATCATCTCTTTCGGTGCTTTTCCGCCCAGCGCGATCTGGACCGAACCGATGATGATCGATTTTCCGGCTCCCGTCTCACCGGTCAGAATGTTGAGTCCGTCCCCGAACTCCACCTCCGCCGAATCGATCAGAGCCAGATTTTTCACTCGTAAATGATAAAGCATCCGCTTTCCGTTCCTCCTTATCAGCGGTTCCCGCAAAAAATGCGTGAACCCACCTTCCCTCATCCCGCAATCAGCTTGCGGATCTTGTCCATCAGCACGATCGTATCGTCCACCGTACGGACTGCACACATGACCGTATCGTCCCCGGCGATGCAGCCGACAATCTCTGAAAAATGGATGGCGTCGAGCGCTGCCGCGACTGCCATCGCCATGCCTGACACCGTCTTGATGACAAGGATGTTCTGCGCCATATCCATGGAAACGAAGCTATCGTGCAGAATACGGGTATATTTATCATTGAACGCCGTCTGAGGATGGAAAACCGCATATTTCTGTCCGCCGTTTTCTGTCTGGATCTTAGACAGCTTTAACTCCCGGATATCCCTGGAAACCGTTGCCTGCGTGACATTGTATCCCTCTTTATTCAGATATTCCGCCAGCTCTTCCTGCGTTTCAATCTCATATTTTCCAATCAATTCCACAATCTTGCTGTGACGTTCCATTTTCATGGCTCTGACTCCTTTTATATCTGTTTCATTTTGTTCCGTATATTTTCCAAAAATGGCACCTGTTTGAGCTGTATCAATGTCGTCTCGATCTCTGATTTTGCTATCTCGATTGTATCACCCGGCTCAATATCAACCACCGTATCGCCGTCAAAGCTCAGCGAAACCTTCGTCCGCCCGGTCGTCTGAATCCGCAGACTCAAATGGCTATCCGGCGGCAGAACGATGCTGCGCGAATTGAGTGAATGCGGGCAGAGAGGCGTCAATACCAGCAGTTCCGCCTCCGGCGCCACGATCGGACCGCCCGCTGACAGGTTGTATGCCGTCGAACCGGTCGGGGTCGCAACCACCATGCCGTCCGCCGAATATTCGTTAAACAGCTGTCCATTGACAGCCAGCTCAAACCGGAACGCATCAATTCCCATACGGTTCAGGACAATATCATTCAGGGCGATATCCTCCATAACAACCTTCCCGCCAGAAATCACGCACCCCTTGATCATCATCCGACTTTCCAGACGGTAGTGATCTTCCATCAGATCCCGCATGGCAGGCAGAATGTCCTCCTCATGCCCAATCTGCGTCAGATACCCCAGATGCCCCATATTGATGCCAAACAGTGGAATCTTCCGTCCCGCCAGATCACGCGCCGCCTGAATCAACGTTCCATCACCGCCCAGACAGATCACACAGTCTGTGTCCTCCGGCACGGTCCGACGATCCGTATAGCGATACGCCGGTATCACCCCAACATCCCGTCGAAGCCCGTCGTGACGGTCCAGGCGAATGCAGCGGCAGCCCTGCTCTGCAAAAAAGCTGCAAATCAGATCGGCGGCCTCCTCTACGCGCGGCTTTTCGCGGTTTACAATCAGATAGAAATTTCTCATGTTTTGTCTAACTCCATGTGAGCTTCCTCAACAACCTGTTCCGGTGAAACCGGACACTCTTTTTCCGCTTTTGCAAGTGCTTCCTCACCAGTCACAGTTTCCTCCGATGCCTGCTCCGGTTTATGCAGATACAGGAGATACTCGATATTTCCCTCCGGTCCCTTGATCGGGGAAAATTCCAGATTCCGGATCTCAAAACCGATCTCTGCCGCATATGCCATCACCATCTGAATGACCTCCAGATGCGTGCTCTTCTCGCGGACAACGCCCTTCTTTCCGACTTTCTCACGTCCCGCCTCGAACTGCGGCTTGATCAATGCAACCACCTCGCCGCCCGGGCTTAAAATCTCCTTGACCGGACCTAAAACCTTCGTCAGGGAAATAAAGGAAACGTCGATCGAAGAGAAATCTACCGGCTCGCCGATATCCTCCGGTGTCACATAACGGATGTTTGTCTTCTCCATGCAGACCACACGCGGATCATTGCGAAGTTTCCACGCCAGCTGTCCATGTCCTACATCGACCGAAAACACCTTGACCGCGCCATTCTGCAGCATACAGTCGGTAAATCCGCCTGTGGACGCGCCGACATCCATACAGACCTTTTGATCCAGCGTCACTCCGAAATGCGTCATCGCCTTCTCCAGTTTCAGACCTCCGCGGCTCACATATTTTAAGGTAGATCCACGTACCTCGATCTTCGCATTTTCATCGAAGGTCGTACCCGCCTTGTCTTCTTTCTGATCTTCTACATATACAATCCCGGACATGATGATCGCTTTCGCCTTCTCACGGGATTCTGCCAGACCTCTCTTGACGAGAAGTACATCTAACCGTTCTTTCATTCTATGTTCTTCCTTCCGCTGCTGCCACTCTTTTGTTTCCCATCATGCTTCCGCGTCAGTCTGCAGCACACCTTCACGTTTCAGCTGCGCCAGAATCGAATCACTGTCAATTCCCAGCTCATTCCGGAGCACCGACACATTTCCGTGTTCGACGTAGGCATCCGGCAGCGCTATATTAACTACCTTGATCTGCGGATAATGCTTCTGTACATAATCCGTCACCCGCTCGCCGTAACCGCCGCGCAGGACATTTTCCTCCAGTGTCACGATCGTATGATGCGTTCCAGCCAGATGGTCGATCACGTCGGTATCCATCGGTTTCACAAACCGCCCGTTGACCAGCGTACACGGCTGCCCGGCACTCTTTAATTTCTCCCGGATATGCTCTGCCGTGCTGACCATGCTTCCGACTGCCAGAAGCGCCGTCCCTCTCTCCTCATACAACATCTCGCTGACGCCATACTCGACCGGTGCCAGAAATTCTTTCAAGCCCCGGTACGCCTCGCCCCTCGGATAACGGATCGCAATCGGTCCATCGTAGGAGATGGCAAACTGCAGCATCTTTTCCAGTTCCCAGCGGTTCTTCGGCGCCATCACACTCATATTCGGCACAGAGGAGAGAAATGTCAGATCAAAAATACCCTGATGCGTCTCCCCATCGCTTCCGACCAGTCCCGCGCGATCCACGCAGAACACAACCGGAAGATTCTGGATACAGACATCGTGAATGACCTGATCATATGCCCTCTGTAAAAAGGACGAATACACCGCCACCACCGGTTTCAGACCGGCTGCCGCCATACCTGCCGCCGAGGTAACCGCGTGTTCCTCCGCGATTCCCACATCGAAAAAGCGGTCCGGATATTCTTTCGAGAACCGTTTGAGCCCCGTTCCATCCGGCATCGCCGCTGTCACCGCCACGATCTTCGGATTTTCCGCTGCCAGACGGCAGATTTCTCTGGAAAATACATCTGTATAGCCCGGATGTTCCTTTTTCCGGAGCGGTTTTCCCGTTTCAATATCAAATGGTTCAACTCCGTGAAATGCCGACGGATTCTTCTCCGCCGGACGGTATCCCTTGCCCTTTTTCGTAATCACATGGATCAGTACCGCGCGGTTGATCTTTTTCGCCTCGCTGAAAATACGGATCAACCCCTTAATATCATGTCCATCCACCGGTCCCAAATACGTGATTCCCATATTTTCAAACCACATGCCCGGAATCAGAAGCTGCTTGATGCTGTTCTTTGTCCGGAGCAGCGTGCCGACCAGATCCGAACCGATCATCGGGATACGCGATAACGTGCCCGCCACATTCTTCTTCAACAGATTGTAGCCCTCATCTGCACGAAGATTATTCAGATACCGCGACATACCGCCGACATTTTCCGAAATGGACATATTATTATCATTTAAAACAATAATAAAATTCGTCTTGAGCCGTCCCGCATTGTTGAGCGCCTCATACGCCATACCGCCGGTCAGCGCGCCGTCCCCGATGACGGAAACGATCGAATAATCCTCGCCCAGCAGATCGCGCCCCTGTGCCATACCAAGCCCCGCCGAAATCGAAGTCGAGCTGTGTCCCGTGTCGAACGCATCAAACGGGCTTTCCTTCCGCTTCGGGAAACCGCTCAAGCCCCCATACTGGCGCAGCCCATCAAAATTATCCTTCCGCCCGCTTAAAATCTTGTGCGTATAGGACTGGTGCCCTACATCCCAAATAATCTTATCCTTCGGAAGATTCAGCGCGCAGAACATTGCAATCGTCAGTTCCACCACGCCTAAATTGGACGCCAAATGACCGCCTGTCCGGCTTGTCGTCTCGATCAGAAACTCGCGGATTTCCGCCGCCAGCTCCTTGCGTTCTTCCTCGCTCAACCGTTTTACATCCTCCGGTCCTTTTATCGTATCTAATACCATTCTTTCATCCCCCAAACCGTTTTCCACATCCGCTGTCGTCCCCGGTCTTCGATTGGATTTTTTATTTTTCACGGCTGACCAGCATCTCGATCAGCTCTTCGAGGAATTCATTCTTTCCAGGCAGGGAATAGAGAATATCAACCGCCGTCTCCGAAAGCTGTTTGACATCATGCTTCGATTTCTCGATTCCCTCCAATGTCACATAAGTGGTTTTATTGTTTTTCTCATCGCTCAGAACCGGTTTTCCAAGCACCTCCTGGCTGCTGGTAACGTCGAGAATATCATCCTGGATCTGGAACGCCAGACCGATCGCCGCCGCCATACGCTCTACTGTCCCGCACTCAGCTTCGCTCGCGCCCGCCATCACGGCTCCGATCACCATCGAAGCCTCCAAAAGTGCTCCCGTCTTTAAACGGTAGATAAAATCCAGCTTATCCTTCGGAATCGGCTGATTCGTCAGTTCCACATCCACCGTCTGACCGCCGATCATGCCGTAAATACCCGTTTTTTCGGATAAAATCTGGATACAACGTCCCACCTTTGCCGCATCCGGCGTCATCGCAAATGTCTTTGCCGCCGTCTCGATCGCGTAGATCAGAAGGGCATCTCCCGCCAGAACTGCCATATCATACCCATATGCAACCCAGGTCGTCTTTTTTCCACGGCGGTACTCGTCATTGTCCATACATGGAAGATCGTCATGAATCAGGGAAGATGTATGAATCATCTCGATCGCCGCCATCAGCGGCTCAATCTCTTTTCCCTGACCGCCAAACAGACGGTATACCTCACGCATCAGAATCGGACGAAGGCGTTTGCCGCCTGCCTTCACGCTGTAATTCATCGCTTCAAAGATCGTTTTCTGATGCCCTTCCTCTGCCGGAAGATAAGAATATACAATCTCTTCCGCTTCCTTGACTGCCTGTGCCAGCCGTTCCTTTGCATTTTCCATCTCTGTCACGCCTCCGTCTCCTCGCCGTTTACGACCATAATCTGTTTTTCAACCTTATCTATCTTTTCACTGCAAGCGCGGACCAGACGCATTCCCGCCTCATACGACGCAAACGATTCTTCCAGCGTGCTGCGGCTGTCCTCCAGCGTCCGCATAATGCCATCCAGACGGTCAAACATTTCCTCGATCGAAAGTTCTTCCTTATTTTCTGCCATCGATCCTGCCTCCTGTTTTATTTAATAGGTTCCTTTCCTGAAATAAAACGTGTTCTCAAATCTTTCTGTTATGATTCACACGCAACACAATGAACCACTTTTTTACCCAGGCAGGTTTTCCTGATAAACCTCCCGGATCTCCGCCTCCACGCGTCCATCTGGCAGACGGACGGTCAGCGTATCCCCAGCTTGCAATCCTGTCACTGTCTCCACACGTTTTCCATCTGCATCCGTCACGAACCCATATCCGCCGCTTATCTTTTTTAACGGGGAGAGACCATCCATCCGGCTGCACACCAGTTCCAGACGATGGCGCAGATCGGACACCTTTTTCTCCATCTGGCGCGCCATCTTAACTCTCGCATCTTCCAGATACTGCCGTCTCTCATTTAACTGGCTCTGCGGACTGTGAAGCTGCAGGCGCAGACGAAACTGCTCCAGGCGATAGGCATACTGCTCCGCCTTCTGCTCCATCCGCTTCGTCATCTGCTGTGCCGCCGCAATGCACTGCTGCTCAAACAGGTGGTAATCAAAAACCGCCAGTTCTGCCGCCGCCGAAGGAGTCGGGGCACGCAGATCCGCCACATAGTCCGCGATCGTAACGTCTGTCTCATGCCCGACCGCCGAGATTACCGGCGTCCGGCACGCAAAAATCGCCCGCGCCACACTCTCCTCATTGAACGCCCACAGATCCTCAATCGAACCGCCTCCGCGCCCGACGATCAGCACATCCAGATGCAGCGCATCCAGGGTCTGGATCGCCCGCACGATACTCGGCGCTGCCCCTGCTCCCTGCACCAGTGTCGGGCAGAGGACAAGCTGCACGTAAGGGTTCCGCCGTCCCGAGATATTGATAATATCCCGGATTGCTGCGCCGGTGCTAGCCGTCACGATACCGACCGTTTTTGCATACTTTGGGATCGGCGTTTTATATTCCGGGGAAAACATCCCCATTTCTTCTAATTCATTTCTCAGTTTTTCAAAGCGCCGGAATAAATCGCCCGTGCCGTCCAGCGTGATCTCGCTGGCATAGAGCTGGTATCTTCCATCCCGCTCATACACTTCGATACTGCCCTTGACGACCACCTGCTGTCCTTCTTCCAGACGGAACGTAAGTCCCTTCCGCCTACTGGCAAACATAACTGCCTGCATCGCTCCCAGACCGTCTTTCAAGGTAAAATAAATATGACCGGACGTATGATATTTGCAGTTAGAAACCTCGCCCTTGACCGAAATCCGGTTCAGGGCAAAGTCCTGTGCGAACATATTTTTAATGTATGCATTAACCTGCGAAACCGAATATACGCCAGCCATCGCTTATACCAGCTTCGCTAAAATGCCGTTGATAAATGCCGGTGAATCATCGCCGCCGAACTTCTTCGCCAGCTCGACCGCCTCATTGATCGCTACCTTCTCCGGTACATCGTCATCGTGCTTGATCTCGTATAATGCCAGGCGCAGGATCGTCAGTTCCACCTTGCCCATACGGCGGGTAGTCCATCCCTGTGCAACCCCATCGATTGCCTTGTCAAGCTCCGGAAGCACATCCAGAATCTTCTCAACCTTGCTCTTTACGTATCCGCCGTCAAAGGTGTCTAACATCGGATTATGGATGATATCGCCGATTCCGCTCGGAACATCGTCCTCCTCTTTCGGCTCTGTAAAATATACATCCACCTGCTCCTGCATCTCATCCGTCGGGTAAAAATCCGCACAGAAAAGCAGCTTAAAGCAATGTTCTCTCAGTTCTCTTCTGGTCATACTAATCCTCCTGTTACCTGTTTCTATCCGTCTGATACGCCCGATTTGCTGCCTCGGTATCGCAAATATCCCTTTCGTAATCCGCTGCAATCGTTTTCTGAATATCCACAGTCTTTCCTGCATAATTGTTATATTTCTACTATTCTAATGTATCATTATACCGTATCCCCGGTTTTTTCACAAGAGTTTGAGAAAAAGAATCCGCCAAAGTTACTGTTCACGGGTAGGCACTTTTGGAACCGAAAGTGCCGTAAGAAAACGTGGTGACAACAGGAATTTGCCGTATTTAAATGCGAAGCCACGGCAAATTCCGTTACTGGGCACGTATGCGTGAACAGTAACCCGCCAAAAAAGCGGCATCCCTGCTGAAGCAGAAACGCCGCTTTTATATCGTTTACAATCTTATCGATTGCTTATGCTATCCAATTTTTATTCATCCACGCTGTAGTTCGGAGCCTCTTTTGTGATGTGGATATCATGCGGATGGCTCTCTTTTAAGGATGCTGCGGAAATCTTGATGAAACGTCCGGTCTCCTGAAGAGTCGGAATATCCGATGCGCCGCAGTAACCCATACCAGCACGCAGACCGCCGAGCATCTGGAATACGGTATCTTCTACCATTCCCTTGTATGCAACACGTCCTTCTACACCCTCCGGAACGAGTTTCTTCGCATCGCTCTGGAAGTAACGATCCTTGCTGCCGTTCTCCATCGCTGCGATGGAACCCATGCCGCGGTATACTTTGTATTTTCTTCCCTGGTACAGCTCAAAAGTTCCCGGGCTCTCATCGCATCCTGCAAACATGGAACCCATCATGCAGACGCTGCCGCCTGCTGCGATCGCCTTCGTCAGATCGCCAGAATACTTGATACCGCCGTCTGCGATGATCGGAATGCCGTACTCTTTGGCAACTGCGTAGCAGTCCATAACAGCGGTGATCTGCGGAACGCCGATACCTGCTACGACACGGGTCGTACAGATGGAACCCGGTCCGATACCAACCTTGACCGCGTCAACGCCTGCCTCGATGAGAGCTTTTGTCGCCTCTCCGGTCGCTACGTTACCTGCTATTACCTGCAGATCCGGATATGCTTCCTTGATCATTCTGACACAGTGAAGAACATTTTCAGAATGTCCATGTGCAGAGTCGAGAACAACTACGTCTACTTTTGCTTTCACCAGGGCTTCCACACGATCCAGCACGTTTGCAGTGATACCTACTGCCGCACCGCAGAGCAGACGTCCCTGTGCATCCTTTGCAGAGAACGGATACTTGATCTGTTTCTCAATATCCTTGATAGTAATAAGACCCTTGAGGTTAAAATCCTTGTCCACGATCGGAAGCTTCTCGACACGTGCCTTGGCAAGAATCTTCTTTGCCTCCGTCAGGGTGATGCCCTCCGGAGCGGTAACCAGATGCTCAGAAGTCATGCACTCTTTAATCTTCTTGGAGAAATCTTCCTCGAACTTGAGGTCACGGTTTGTGATAATACCAACCAGTTTTCTTCCCTCTGTGATCGGAACACCGGAAATCCGGAACTTGCCCATCAGCTCATCCGCATCCTTTAATGTATGCTCTGGGGATAAATAAAACGGGTCAGTGATTACACCATTCTCAGAACGTTTTACTTTATCGACCTCCTCAGCCTGCGCCTCGATCGACATGTTCTTGTGAATAATACCAATTCCACCCTGTCTTGCCATTGCAATCGCCATGCGGTGCTCTGTAACCGTATCCATGCCGGCACTCATCAGGGGGATGTTCAGCTGAATCTTCTTGGTCAGATGTGTCGTCAGGTTTACCTGATTCGGAATAACCTCAGAATAGGACGGCACAAGCAGGACATCATCAAATGTAATGCCATCGCCAATAATCTTACCCATTATATTACCCTCACTTTCGTAAATTTTAAACACCGGACATTGAAAACTGTCTGATGTTAATAATTGATTTTAGCAAGTTTTTTGAAATATGTCAACCGGAGAATAAAGGGGTTGACGATAGAATTTACTTACGCTATTTAATTAGTGTGTCTTATAAATAATGTCAATCAGATAAGTATTAATAATGCAGTCATCCTTAGCCTCATTTCCCTGCCAATTTTTTCACCCAAAAAGAAGGACTGCCACACCTTCGCATAGCAGTCCTTCTCTCCCCTGGCAGCTGCCTGTCAGAGATTCTTTCTATAAATTACCATTTTTATTTTCTACATTCGATACTGCATCTCTGATGTAACATCTTCCGTCATTTTCCGGCTCTCTTACTTACATCATGCCGCCCATGCCAGCGCCTGCTGCCGGACCTGCCGGTGCATCTTCTTTGATGTTGGCAACTGCGGACTCGGTTGTAAGCAGGGTAGATGCAACGCTGGTTGCGTTCTGCAGGGCACTTCTGGTTACCTTTGCCGGATCCAGGATGCCTGCTTCTACCATATCTACGTATTCCTCATTGTAAGCATCGTAACCTACGCCTACCGGGGACTCTTTTACCTTGTTGATGATAACAGAGCCTTCCAGACCTGCGTTTGCTGCGATGTGGAACAGAGGAGCTTCCAGAGCTTTCAGGACGATACGGCCGCCGGTCTTCTCGTCGCCTTCCAGTCCGTCTACTACCTTCTGAACTTCTGCTGCTGCGTGAACATATGCAGATCCGCCGCCTGCGATGATGCCTTCCTCAACAGCTGCCTTTGCTGCGGACAGGGCATCTTCCATACGCATCTTAGCTTCCTTCATCTCAGCCTCGGTCGCTGCACCAACACGGATAACAGCTACGCCGCCAGCCATCTTAGCCAGTCTCTCCTGCAGTTTCTCACGATCAAAATCAGAAGTGGTTTCCTCAATCTGAGCCTTAATCTGAGCCACACGGTCTGCGATGGCTTTCTTATCGCCGCAGCCATCTACGATGATGGTGTTCTCTTTCTGAACCTTAACGGATTTCGCACGACCAAGCTGATCCATGGTGGTATCCTTTAATTCAAGTCCCAGTTCCTCGGAAATAACAGTACCGCCGGTCAGGATTGCGATATCCTTTAACATTTCTTTTCTTCTATCGCCGTAACCCGGAGCCTTCACACCAACAACGGTGAAAGTACCTCTCAGCTTATTGACAATCAGGGTGGTCAGCGCCTCGCCCTCAATGTCCTCAGCGATGATGAGCAGCTTGGAACCAGACTGTACCAGCTGTTCCAGCAGCGGCAGAATCTCCTGAATGTTGGAGATCTTCTTATCGGTAATTAAGATGTACGGATCGTCCAGAACGGCTTCCATCTTCTCCATATCAGTTGCCATGTATGCAGATACATAGCCACGGTCAAACTGCATGCCTTCTACCAGATCAAGCTCAGTCTTCATAGTCTTGGACTCTTCAATGGTAATAACGCCGTCTTTGGAAACCTTCTCCATCGCGTCTGCTACCATCTGACCTACTTCCTCATCAGCGGAAGAGATAGCAGCGACTCTTGCGATATCTGCCTGGCTCTTAACGTCCTTCTTCATGCCTTTGATTGCCTCTACGGCTGCATCTGTGGCCTTCTTCATACCCTTTCTCATGATGATCGGGTTAGCACCTGCTGCCAGGTTCTTCATACCTTCGTTGATCATCGCCTGGGCCAGAACGGTTGCGGTTGTAGTACCATCACCAGCTGCATCGTTGGTCTTGGTTGCTACTTCCTTCACCAGCTGTGCGCCCATGTTCTCAAACGGGTCTGCCAGCTCGATCTCCTTCGCAATGGTCACACCATCGTTGGTAATGAGCGGAGCGCCGAAGGATTTATCCAGAACTACGTTTCTGCCTTTCGGTCCTAATGTAACTCTTACGGTATCTGCTAACTGATTTACGCCCGCTTCCAGAGCTTTTCTGGCTTCTACGCCATATTTAATTTCCTTTGCCATGGTTATCAACCTCCATAATTTTCTTGAATAAACGTTCCGATCAGCATCTGTCTTCCAGACATCCTGCCCATCGATTAACCGATAACAGCCAGAATATCATTCTGTTTTACAATGACATATTTCTCATTGTCCAGCTCAACTTCTGTGCCTGAGTATTTCGAATAGATAACTTTATCGCCAACCTTTACCTGCATCGTGATTTCTTTTCCATCTACCACTCCGCCAGGACCAACCGCGATTACCTCTGCCTGCTGCGGTTTCTCTTTTGCCTGACCCGGAAGAACGATACCTGATTTGGTCGTCTCCTCTGCAACTAACTGCTTTAATACAACTCTGTCAAATAATGGTGTTAACTTCATTATTGGCTCCTCCTTATCCATCCAAATTTATTCCATCTGATTGCTTTTCTTTCGTAATCAGATATGTATCTTCTTCTTACGAAGTATGTTATAACACGTTCTGTTAGCACCGTCAAGTGTTGAGTGCTAAAATTTTAGTAAATTTTACGGGGAGAACTGAAATATTCCATTTCTCCCCGTTCTATTAATTGCTCTCCTCAAATGCCTTAATCGCCGCAACCGTTTTCTCATAACACTCTTTTACCGATGCAAAATCTGCCTCGTATCCGGTCAGTTCTCTGCCTCTCAGTTTTTCGGTCAGCGCTGCGCTTACCTCATAGAAGGCATCAAAGCCCAGGTTCAGACAGATTCCTTTCAGGGTATGTGCCGCGCGGAATGCTTTCTCCGCATCCTTTTCTTTTAATCCATCCTCCAGATCCTGAAAGCTGGAATCGCTCAGAAACTTGATGGCAAATTTTTCCACCAGCGCCACACCTCCAAAGCGTTTCTGAACTCCTTCAAAATCCCCGCCCATTTCTTTGTAGCATTCCTGAATTGTCATGACAGCCTCCTGTTATTTCTCTTCCTCAGTTTTCATACGGCTCAGCTCCTCGCCCGCAGTTCCATACTCTTTTTCAATCGCCTGCGTCACCGCGCCGAAAAACTTCTTCTGTGAATTGTCATAATGTTCAAATTTCTTATTTTTTCGCTCCGGATCACTCATCTCACTCCGGTATGCTGCCTCCTGCAGCTCCTTTTTAATAGGATCCTGAATCTCACACAGGCACTCAAGCAGGAGCGGGTTAAATGTACCACACTCTCCGTTGCAGATCATCTGCACCGCCTCCTCATGAGAATAAGCCTTTTTATAGACGCGCTCACTTGTCAGCGCATCATACACATCCGCCAGCGCCACCACCTGCGCTGAGATCGGGATCTCCTCCCCTTTTAGACCATCTGGATATCCTTTTCCATCATAGCGCTCATGGTGCCAACGGCAGATCTGGTACGCCACTTTCATCAGCGGCTCATCCTCATACATCTGAAGATTCGCAAGCATGTCCGCACCGATCACTGTATGTTTTTCCATGATCTTACGCTCCTCCGGCGTCAGACGACCCGGTTTATTCAAAATCTTCTCGTCAATTCCGATCTTTCCGATGTCATGCAGGGATGATGCCGTGCTGATCAGCATCCGGTTCGACCAGGACAAGGGATATTTGTCCGTCTTCTTGACGAGCTGTTCCAGAATCATCGTCGTCAATATATTAATATTGAGTACGTGCATACCGCTCTCGCCATTTCGAAATTCCACGATCTCGCTCAGAACACTGATCAGCATCCGGCTATTCTTCTCTTTCTCAAAAACCTGGTTCGTCACCATTGCCACCAGGCGGCGCTGTTTCGCATACAATTTGATCGTATTTAAGACACGCCGGTGTACAACCTCCATATCGAACGGGCGCTTGATATAATCAGAAACTCCCCACTCATACGCCTGCTTGATGACCTCGCCCGAATCTTCGCCCGAAATCATGATAACCGGGATATCCCCGATCAGGTTGTTGCGGTTCATGTATTCCAGAACCCCGAAGCCGTTCATCCCCGGCATGACGATATCGAGAAGAATCAGGGAAATCTTCGTCTCATAACGGTTCAGCATGTCGAGACATGCTGAACCATTTTCTGCCTCCAGAATCTCGAATTCGCCTTTCAGCATTTCTGAGAGAATCATACGGTTCATCTCCGAATCGTCCACGATCAAAATGCGGTAACGACTCGCATTGCGCCGCCCGGCTGCCACGATCTCCTCCGGTGTCCACTGTCCATCTTTCTCAGTCACAATCATGTTCTTGGAGGTCTTCGCCTGATACATAAATTCGTCCGCCCGGCACATCGCCTTCCCGACTGTCTCCCCGTTCGTCAGCGTACCGCCGATGCTGACTGACAATTTCAGTTGCGGATATCCTTCAACACTCATGTTGCAGATCAGATCCTGTATCCGATGCAGCTTCTCAACAAATGCCTCCAGACTGATGCCCGGCATCACAAGCAGGAATTCATCCCCGCCATAACGCACCAAGCGGTCCGTCTTACGGATACAGCTTATAATCGCCGCCGACACCGTCACCAGCACTTTATCGCCCGCCACATGCCCATATATATCATTGTAGGTCTTAAAATCATCCAGATCGAGCATCGCGATACCGGCATCCATCCGCTGCTCTTTTAACTGATCTTCAAAATATCTCCGGCTGTAGCTCCTCGTCAGTGCATCCGCATACAGCTCGCGCCTGTAGTGTGCAAATTTCTTAACGAGTGCTTCTCTTCCCTCTGCGTCAAGAAGTGTCTCATCATCCAGACAGGAAATCATCTCCACCACACAGGGAACTCCATCCACCTCCAGATACTTCGCGATGACCTGATACATCTTCAGACCGATAAATTCAAGCTTCATGCACTGTCCCTTCATCGCAAGCGCGCGCTGTGCCGCACAATTCTCACAATTCTTTCCTTTTTCCCAGAACGAATAGCATTTGCAGTCCTCGGATCGGAGTTCCCCGTTCCTCACGTCCATCTTATGGAGTAGATCTTTATCTAAAATACGTACAACCGTAAATATCCTTTCCATCTGTGCAATCATTTGTTCCAATTCCTGCGCCGTCATCTTTGTATTCAAATTCATCATTTTATTTTTATCACCACCTAGCAAATATATAATTTTATTCTACATGATTTCCGGTATGACAACAAGCATTTTTCTCATGCTTCCTGTACATAATTACCGCCCCTGTGTTACTGTTCACGCATACGTACCCCGTAACACGTGATTCACACACTTCCCGTTGTTCACAAAAGATTCCCTTTATTTTTTAGGCGTTTCGTATTACAATAAGGATATCGAATCGTATAGAGAGGAGTATCAACCATGGCAAAAAAACATTTTGGTAAATTACTGACACTGGCAGCTATCGTCGGCGCTGCAGCAGCTGGTGTTTCTTACGTCTTACAGTATAAATCATTCCACAAGGAACTGGATGAGGATTTCCACGACTTTGAAGATGATTTCGATGATTTTGACGATGCCGGCGATAAAGAAGCTTCCAAGGCTTCTGATACAGCTGCCTCCGAACGCAGCTATGTTTCCTTAAATCCGGAGAAAAAGGAAGCTCCGGCTGAGACTCCAGAGGAAACTTCTGAACATTCTGAGGAAAGCGAAAAAGCTCCGGCTGATGCAGATGTCTCTTCCGAAGAACCAGTCAAAACAGAAACCGTCCGCGCAGATGCTCCGGTTTCCGAGGACGGCGAATCTTCTTCCGAGAAAGAAGATTCCGACGCAGCCCCGGATGACAGCACAACCGTGACGGTTGAGGAAATCACAGAATAACACAGGAGGATTCTTTGCATGATACAAAGTCTTCTCCGCGCGATGGAACTTCTGGAACTTTTAAAAGAAGCCAACCACAAATATTCCATCGCAGAACTTTCCGAATCAACCGGGCTTCCGCCCAGCACAATCCACCGGATTTTGCAGACATTTTGTGAAAAAAAATACGTGATCCGCGATGAACACGCGCACACCTACCAGCTTGGTCCCGCCCTCATCTCTCTCGGTCGGGCGGCGGCTGACAATGTGCGGATTCAGGATGCGGCGCTTCCGATTCTCAAGAACCTCTCCTACTGTACCCGTGAGGATTCCTATCTGATCATCCAGGTTGGCGACAAGGGACTGGTACTTGACAAAACGGACGGTCCGAACCACCTCAAGGTCGTCGAAGAATTTGGCTATGAGATGGATCTGCACTGCGGTGCGATCCGCAAAGCGCTTCTGGCTTTCCAGAGCGACGAATACATCCGCCGCTATCTGGACACACGCTTAACCCGTCCTGAGGCATTTCCAAAGGCGGATCCCGCAGAATTGGCAGAAGAACTCCGCACCATCCGTGAGAAGGGCATTGCCGTTTCCCACGGCGAATACGTCCCGGATGCAGTCGGGATCGGTGCTCCCATTTACGGTATTGACGGACGCATTTCCGCTTCGGTCGGAATCATCGCACCGTATTCCCGTATTGAAGATGACACACATCTTCTGCACCTGCAGGATCAGGTCCGCCACAGTGCGGCAGAATTATCCTATTATATGGGACATACATTTAAGCAGGAGAAATAAAGGAGATTTCACTTTATGATTAATAAACGCTTATTTTTAGCAGGCTTAACAACCGGTCTTCTCTCCCTCTCCGTCGCTTTCCCGGCGATGGCAGGAAGCTGGAAAAATGGAGCTGGTGACAATGCTGCCCGCTGGTGGTACGACAACGGTGACAACACCTGGGCGGCAAATGGCTGGCGCTGGATCGACGGCAACCAGGACGGCGTCAGCGAATGCTACTATTTCGACGCCGAAGGCTGGCTTCTAACCTCCACCACGACACCGGACGGCTACACTGTAAACGCAGACGGCGCCTGGACGGTAAACGGCATCGCTCAGAGCCGCCAGACCGCGGCTTCCAATGAATTCGATAACGAAAGCTGGGACGATTTCCAGAACAGCTCCTCCAAAAAGACGAAAAAAACAGCCACCAGCTCCAGCAGGACGCCAGATTCCGGAAGCTCTGACTCCAGCACCGGCTCATCCGAAGATTCTTCCAGCGATGATAGCAGCAATTCCAACGGAAGCTCCGGCAGCCACAGCAATTCCGGAAGCTCCGGTCCGTCCAAAGAAACCTCTTCTACTTCCGGAGACAAAAAGCCGGATGCTCCAAAGAAGAACTCCAAACAGGAACCAGGCAGCGGCTACCGCCAGGGGTCTGTGACGGATGAGCAAATTGCAAATAATAGTTCTTCTGACTCCACTAAGGAATAAATAAATGTATGCCGCAAGGCGCACCAAACAAACGCCCCCGCAAGAAAATCTCCTGCGGGGGCGTTTCTATCTCATCATTCAGTTTCCCAAACGAATCTTCTATTATTTCTGAAGTGCAAGAACGTCAGCGAATGCCTGAATAGCAGTGCTTGCCTGACCGAAGTCTCTCATCTGCTGGTCGATACCCAGTTTGATGTGCGGAACGCCTGCATCGTTCAGAGCTTTCTTCAGGTATGGATACTCCATCTCCTCCGGATCACAGAACTGCTGCATAAACAGTACCAGACCCTGAGCGCCGCTCTCTTTAACCATGTTAGCTACGAACTCACCACGACGGTTCTTGTCAGATTCCGGATCGTACAGAAGTACTTCGTAATCGATGTTAGCGAACTGTTTAGCCAGTGCTCTAACCGGATCCAGCTCGTCTTCCGGAGCGTCTACACGGAAGGAACGTGTCTCATGTGCTACATCATCTGCAGCGATAGCGATGTTGTTCTCTTCGAAGATAGAAAGCAGCTTCGGATTATCACAGATAATACCGGAGGTAACAACCTTGGTTCCCTTCCAGTCACAGACAGGAAGTTTAGCCAGCTCTGCGTTCAGCTCGTTCAGCTTTGCAGTGTATTCCGGCTTCTCCATGAAGTAGAATGCCTTCAGAACTGCGGAACGTTTGGTTGGTGTGATAACATCACAGTGCTCGTTAGCCAGTTTTACGAACTCACGGCGAGCTGCACGGCTCTTGTTGTATACAACGATAGCATCCTGGATGTCAGAATCAGTAATCTTTCTTCCAGCGATCTCTTCCAGATCAGCTTTTACATGGTTGTACTGATCGATACAGAACTGAAGACCAAACTCTTCGAAACGGTTCTGCGGATGAGCTAAGAAGATAACTTTCATCTTGTCGCCCATAGCTACACGGAAGTTCTGGCTCATCGGACGAAGAGTATCACAGATAGTAGGTGTGATAATACCGTCTAACTGATCCATAGTTCCATCCAGCAGCATCTCCAGAGCTAACTGAGCGATGGTGCAGTAGAAAGTAGCGCAGTACTCTTTTGCACGGCTGATGGTCTTAGTGTTGGAACCCCACATACCCATCGGAACGATACCAGCGGCATATACAAGCTCTTCCGGAGCGTAGTAAGGAAGAACACCAACTACTTTTTTGCCCTGAGCTTTATATTCAGCAAGCTGCTGCTTCGGAGTTGCAGCTTTTACCTTAAATTCTTCTAATAATGCGTTAACACTCATGGTTATTTAGCCTCCTTTGCCTGCTTATTTGCTTCCATTGCCTCAACCAGACCCTCTACACGAGTCTCGTACTGAGCAGCATTGAAGTTACGCGGGTCAGCCTGATCGCCGTCGAAACCAGCACACGGGATACCCAGGTCAGCAGTAAAGCGACGCTGCATCTCAGCCATGTAACCACTCCACGGTTTACAGCTTCTGTTGTAGTGAACCAGAACGCCATCTACCTTGTTATCACGGCAGATGCCTTCACGCCAGTCAACACCCTGCTCGATGCAGACAGAGTTCGGAGCTTTGTAGTAAGCACGAGCCATCTCATCGATGTTGTTGTAAACGAAACCAAATGCCGGAGCATATACAACGGCAGTAACGTTTACACCGTGGGTCTTCAGCGGTTTGAACAGAGCCGGCAGTTTCGGCCAGCACGGAATACCCTCGAACATAACACGGTATTTCTCCGGGAACGGAGTTGTGGTCTCACCCTTCTTAACTGTCTCTTCCAGGTCTTTTGCAAGTAATTCAAAAGCATCACCAGCAGCTACAGTAGCACGTGCAGTTACAACGTCTGCCATGTGGTTGAACAGGTCAAATCCACTGTATGGAGCCGGTTTGTACTGCAGGAAATCACAGACTTTCAGCCAAGCCTTAGCGGTACGGTTAGCGTTTGCACAAGCCTGCTCGAACTTCTTCTCGTCGAACTTCTTGCCTGTCAGCTCTTCCAGCTGTTTGATCGCTTTGTCGAACTGAGCGCGAACGTATTTAACATTCTCGTCATGAACTTCTACTGTATTGTTGTACGGGATATCGATCATGATCAGCGGAATGTTGCACATACGAGCGATGTTCTCATACCATTTTGTCATACAGTTACAGATGTTGTTGCAGCAAAGAACGAAATCCGGCTGCGGAATACGCATCTGACGAATCGGAGAAATAGCCTCAAGACGTTTCTCTTTTTCCGGACCATCCGGGAGTTTTTCAATCTCAAGCAGGTTGTCCAGCTGCAGATACGGAGTCTGAGTCTTCGGATCCTTCTTCGGTTTTCCGTCTTCACCCATCACTACGTTGCCGTCAGCATCTTTTAATGGTTTACCTGTGCTCGGATCGATGATGTATTCACCAGTCTCCGGATCATACTTACGGGATACACGTACACCAGCTGCATATGCAAGGCTGATACGAGCGTAACCGCAGATATCGTTGTCATATCCAAGATCCTCAGCTGCCTGGCACATCAGCTCACCGTAACGGTTAGCTGCGATACCAGCTGCCTGGTTCTCCGGATACATAACGTGTAAATCAAATGCTGCTGCAAGCTCACACGGGAATTTGGAAGAAGACCATCCAACTAACTCGCCTCTTGCTTTGGCCTCACGCGCCTCTTTGTGTACGTCATCTACGACTTTACGAAGCGCAAGAACACCAGGACTAACTTGTTTTGCCATAATAATTATCCTCCATTCTTAAAAATTAACTTAGTTACTTCTGACGGCTGGCTACCTGATATGCCATCAGGGCTGCGCCAAGCGCGCCGTTATACTGTGTCAGCGGGGATGTACAAATCTTTACGCCAAGCTCAGCCTCAAGCGCATCTACTACGCCCTGGTTCTGAGCCACACCGCCTGTCATAACGACATCCGGCACTACACCGATTCGGTGGGCAAGACCCGTGACACGATGAGCCACTGAACGATGAATACCGGCAATGATATCACATTTATCCGTTCCCATCGACAACTGGCTTATAACCTCACTCTCTGCAAAAACCGTACAGGTGGAACTGATTCCTACCTGCTTCTTGGACATAGCGCCAAGACGGCCTAGATCACTTACCTCAACTTCGAGAACGCGAGCCATAACATCCAGAAATCTTCCGGTTCCGGCTGCACACTTATCGTTCATCTGGAAGTTTGTCATGACACCGTCCTCAACGCGAAGAACCTTCACGTCCTGACCGCCGATGTCAATTACGGTATGAACCTTCGGGAAAAGGAAATAAGCGCCCTTTGCATGACATGACAGCTCACTCATCTGCTTATCGGCAATTCCGTCCATCAGAGATGTACGTCCATAACCGGTAGCCAGTGTGAATGCCATATCTTCTTTCTTGAGGCCTGCATCTTCCAGAACTGCCTCGATGGCACGGCTTGGACCGCTGGTACCTGCTCCAACGTCAATCAGAGACTTACCTACGATCTCCTTGCCATCCTTCAGGATGATACATTTGGAAGCTGTAGAGCCTACGTCGATACCTAAAGTGAAAATTTCGCTCATGATGTATCTTTTTCCTTTCAATACTGACTTTCTATGCCTGATTTTTGTTTCAACGATGTTTTGGCAGATCCGTGCTATCACATCGTCTCCACCCATCATAATACCACAAAATCAACTAAAAGTCGCTGTAAAATCTTGAAAATGTTATAAAATAATTCTTAACAAAACTATTACTTATTACTTATCTGCCTGAGTATACCAATAAATCGAGCAAAGGTTCCAGTTCCTTTGCCCGATTTATCTGCAAGCATCCGGCAAAACGGTTCATTTCCAGTCATACAGACAAGCCGCTTCGCCAGAGCCTCACACTATTCACACTATCAATTTGTTACTTATCACTATTTACACTATCACTGTCAGCCGCGTACTTACGCGCCTTCTCTTTTTAAAATGTTATCTTAGCGGCACCTATCACAATGCCGTTTTAATTTGATAATTATTTACCGTAGTTGATGAACTCACGAGTAGATCTCGGAGCCAGCATCTGATGCATCGGGCAGATAGCCTGAGCATTCTGATAATAAGCCTCGGTAAATGCCTGGATGTACGGACGAAGATCGGTCAGATCTACGATCTCATCAACCATACCCTGTTTTGTACAATATTTCGGACGAGATTTGTCTGTGTACATCTGGATCATAGCGTTCATCTTGTCGATGATCGGCTGAAGCGGCTCGCCAGCTTTTTTAGCTTTAACAAGCTTTCTGGAGTACATAGCGTTTGCAGCGGTCTCACCCGGCATTACGTAGTACTCGCAAGCACCTGTACCGATAGAGAATACGTTGGTGTTGTTGCCCTGCGGACCACCCAGAACGTAGTGAGCAGCAGCACTTGCCTTACGAAGAGTAACCTCCAGAGACGGAAGCTTAGCATTCTCGATAGAGTAGATCAGGGACTGACCTAAACCAAGCAGCTCTGCCTTCTCAGCGTCATCGCCTACATCGATACCTGTGGTATCCTGCAGCCAGATAACCGGTGTCTTATCACGAGCACACAGAGTAACGAACTCGTTCATCTTAATCAGACCCTGACGGTACAGCTTACCACCGATACCTACAGAACCCTGTTTGTACTCCGGATAGTTCATGAGTAAGCCCTGTACGTTAGCGATAACACCAACCAGAAGGCCGTTAACTTTTGCAAGACCAGCAACGATCTCCGGACCGTAGCCTTTCTTGTACTCGAAGAACTCACTGTTATCAAACAGACGGCCGATTACATCGTAGATGTCGTACGGACGTTTCTGGTTCATCGGGATGATGCTGTACAGATCCTCAGCCGGAAGCTGCGGAGCCTTCGGGCTGTCAACACGGAAGAACTCCAGGTTGAAGCACGGAAGGTAGTTGATGTACTTCTTGATTCCCTCGATAACGCCTAAATCATCCTCGTAAACTTCACGGAAGAATCCGGTCTCATCATAGTGGATCGGCACGGAACCCGGAGCCGGAACGTGATGTTTGCTGTTCTCGATCTGAGCGTTAACGATCTGCTCTGCTGCTTCCTCATCGATGTAACCCTTCGGGTTCATACCGGAAAGGATACCAGCGCCACCAACTGCCATGTTCGCATCTTTATGAGCGATCAGGATAGTCGGGGAAATGCTGTGGTAACCACCACCTGCCGGGTTGGTTCCGTAGATACCTACGATAACCGGAACACCAAGCTGGTTTAACTCAGCGTTGCGGAAGAACGGTGTACCACCACCACGACGGTTCGGGTATACTTTGTCCTGATTCGGGAACTCAACGCCTGAGCAGTTTAACAGGTATACTAACGGCAGATGCAGCATCTTAGCGGTATCTGCAGCACGGAGCAGGTTATCTGCCTGTCCCGGAACCCAAGCACCAGCCATCTTCTTGTTATCAGAAGCGATGATGTAAACCCATTTGCCATTTACACGGCCAAGACCATTCAGAACGTTAGTTGTCTGGAAACGGTTGTCTTCCGGATTGTAAAGGCTGTTTAACGGGCACCATGTACCTGGATCGATCAGGGCGTTGATACGCTGTGTAGCAGAAAGCTGTCCACGTGCGTTTAACTTCTCTTCGGTTGTGATACCAGCATCAAGAGCCTGCTTAATGGACTCATGGATGTCGTTCTCAACAGCCTTCAGTTCCTGCTCGTTTTCCGGATTCGGATTAACCAGAGCTTTACCAACAGTAGGCATATTCTGGAAATATCCTGGCATTGAATACATATTCATGTCTTCTTTTCTCCTTATAAAATAAAAAATAAAAATGGTTATAAATGAATTGCTTGCGGGACAGTTCGTCTCCTGTCCCGCCTGCAATCAGTAACTAATTAATCGACAGAAATGATATCTGTCTTGATTCCCTATGGAAGGCTAATTACTTAGTCTCCTTCGGAACTTTGATGAATGCCTGACCTGGGTCGATCTCTTCACGAATAACGCGGATGATCTCCGGATCCGGACCTTCCATCAGCTGAGCTCTGGAGGTATCGATCTCGAAACCAGTGTTCTCCTGAACCATTTCCGGAGAGGAGAATGGATAGTAGTAAGCCAGGTACATTCTCTTGGTCTCTTCGTCGAATTTCATGATACCAAGATCGGTAACTACCATCTGCGGTCCACGGTTGCCCGGAAGACCTGCTCTCTCACGTCCGCCAGGGCCGTCCATCCAGCCACAGCTTGTGATGTAGTCAACATGCTCCATGAATCTTCTCTTCTGATGCTGCATCATGATGATGGTGTTGCAGAAGGTAGCGATTCCGTTTGCACCGCCAGAACCGGTGAAACGTGTGGTAGGTTTAACATAATCACCCTTACCAAAGATACAGGTAGAGTTAACGTTTCCGTACGGGTCGATCTGAGCGCCACCGATGAATGCGATCATACGATCAGCATCATGTAACCACTCATTAGCCTCGAAACCTACGAAACGAACGTTTGGCCACTGTACTGCACAGTGAGCCATGAAACGGTTGTCACCTACAGAACGCGGAACCTCGATCGGAGAACAATCCATAAGACCACTCTCTACGATCGGATGGCAGCTCGGGCAAACAACACGTTTTGCCAGGGATGCACCGATTAACGGAAGACCGGTACCAACGATAACGATCTGATTTTCTTTAATATTTTTTGCGATGGCGTAAGCCTGCATTTCCTGCTTTGTATACTTTGTATAATCAGCCATTTTAGATTTTCCCTCCCTCAATTAATGTCTGGTAGAATAGCCAAGATGCGGCTCATTCTTAAGGTTCATGAGGCGAGCGCCGCCCAGTACGTTGAGCAGATCATCCTGATCCTTGCATCCATATACATACTTCTGAAGGTAATCCTTGAAGGTCTCCGGAATCTTGGTGCCGTCAGCAGCATCTTTTGCAGCCTGTGCAGCAACTTCTGCAGCTTTTGCAAGCTTCTCATCTTCCGGCTTAGCAGCAGCAGCCTTAGCAGCTTTGTCTGCAGCCTTCTGAAGCTGTGCCTTAGCATCCTCAGCGTCAAGGTACTTGGAAGCCTTGTCGTACTCTTTCAAGCCCTTATCATCATCATCATAATAGCCGTAGCACTGTGCCGGCCAAGCACCGTACGGTGCACGAACAACGGCGTCTACACACTCACCAAAGATTCTTGTCTTGGTTGGGTCACGACGGATATACTCATCACTTACGATCTCCTCGCAGGTAACGATACAACGTTTTGCAGCTACAGCGATATCTACGTCATGGAACTCATCACCATCGATGATACAGGTTCCATCCGGAGATGCCTGCTGAACATGGATGATAGCGCAGTCAAGCTTCGGAACCGGAACAGCCAGCAGCTTCTCGCCTGGCTCAAGCGGGTTCTCGATCTCTACGCATTTCAGGTTGTCAACACCTTCCATGGTTCTTCTCTTCTCTTCGCTGATACCCCAGAACTTAACAAGTCCGGAGCCCTGCATCATACGTACCGGCAGGTACGGAAGACCCAGAGATGCAGCATGAAGCTGAAGCATCAGAACGTCCTGAGAATAATCCTCATATGTAAGCTCACCCTTCTCGATAGCTGCACGGAAACGACGAGCTACGTTGGTGTAACCAGAGTTTGCAGTATAGCAGTTGATGTAGGCTCTCACACGGCCCTCACCGATTAACGCATCCCAGTCACCACCTGCCGGGCCAGACCAGCCTACAAAACCAGTTTTACCCTGACGAAGGATCTCGTAAACTGCTGCATACGGTTTACGGTTTGTTGTAAATCCGCCGAGACAAAGTACATCGTTGTCACATACATACTTTTCTACGGCATCGTGTAAAGACATTACTTTATTAGCCACAATAAAGCCTCCTTTAAAAAAATTTTCTATAACTACCTATATAAATAAGTAAAAACGGGATCCGGTACTTCCGGCGCTGCGGTCTTTCGCAGGCCAGATGCAGCCAGATCCCGGCTGCAACAGCCAAAAATCAATATTCGATTAACCGAAAATCAGCATGAAGAAACCTGCTGCTACGGCAGAACCGATAACACCTGCTACGTTTGGTCCCATAGCGTGCATCAGAAGGAAGTTGGTCGGATTCTCTTTTGCACCAACTGTCTGAGAAACGCGGGCAGCCATCGGTACAGCAGATACACCAGCGGAACCGATTAACGGGTTGATCTTGCCGCCGGTTACAGCGCACAGCACCTTACCAAGGAGAACACCTCCGATGGTAGCGAATGCGAATGCAAGAAGACCCATGCAAACGATAGCGATGGTCTGAACACGCAGGAAGATCTCGCCGTTTGCGGTCGCACCTACGGTAGTACCAAGCATGATAGTTACGATGTTGCACAGTGCGTTCTGAGCTGTATCAGAAAGACGCTCTGTAACACCAGATTCACGAAGCAGGTTACCAAGCATCAGCATACCAAGCAGCGGAGCTACGGACGGAAGAAGCAGGGAGCAGAACAGTACTACGAATACCGGGAATACGATCTTCTCAACCTTGCTTACCTTACGGAGCTGCTTCATAACGATGGAACGCTCTTTCTTAGTGGTAAGAAGCTTCATGATCGGCGGCTGAATCAGCGGAATCAGCGCCATGTAGGAGTAAGCGGCAACGGCGATCGGAGCAACCAGATCCGGTGCCAGGTTGTTAGCTACATAGATAGCGGTCGGACCGTCTGCACCACCGATGATACCGATAGCAGCTGCCTCACCTACTGTAAACAGACCAGTTGCGTTAGCCAGCATGAATGCAATGTAGATACCGAACTGAGCAGCTGCACCAAGCAGAAGGCTCACCGGGTTTGCAATCAGCGGACCAAAGTCTGTCATGGCACCTACTGCCATGAAGATCAGACACGGGAACAAACTGGACTTAACACCGCCGTAGATGATACGCAGAACACCTGCGGTATACCACGGCTCGCTTTCCTTCATCAGGTCAGCCAACGGCAGGTTTGCCAGGAACATACCAAATGCAATCGGAAGCAGAAGAAGCGGCTCGAACTGCTTTTTAATTGCCAGGTATAATAATACAAAAGCAATGAGAATCATTACACAGCTTCTCCAGGTCAATGCTGCGAAACCCGACTGTGCAAGAAGCTCTTTTAATATTTCAAAAAAGTTCATTACCTAACCTCCTAGTTCAGAGCAACCAGAGCAGCTCCTGTATCAACAGAATCGCCAGCCTTAACAAGGATCTTGCTGACTGTACCGTCTGCCGGAGCAACGATCTCAGTCTCCATTTTCATGGCTTCCATAATAACTACTACTTCGCCAAATTTAACCGCCTGTCCTTCAGATACCTTGATGTTCAGGATTTTACCTGGCATTGGAGCTTCTACGGTAGTTGCGCCCGCCGGAGCTGCTGCCTTCGGAGCCGGAGCTGCTGCCGGTGCCGGAGCTGGAGCCGGTGCTGCTGCAACTGGAGCCGGAGCCGGTGCTGCCGGTCTCTGTACCGGTGCGGATGCCGGAAGAACCGGAGCTGCCGGAGCTGCTACACCATTACGATCCAGAGATTTGTAAGCTTCTAATTTTTCTACTTCAACTTCGTATTTCTTTCCATTGATCGTAGCAACATATTTCATAATTCTTTACGTCCTTTCGAATGTTTATCATTACTGTTCACACATGTGTGCCCAGTAATGGGATTTTGCCGATGCTTTGTATTCCAAATCGGCAAAATCTGTTGCCTGAACTGTATCATACAGAATTTTCAGTTCCGAAAATTCCTTTTTGTAAACAGTTGCTATTTATCATAGTATCGTCTATTAGTTCAGGGTAACCAGTGCTGCACCTGTGTCAACGGCGTCGCCTGCTTTGACAAGAATCTGTGCTACTGTACCGTCTGCCGGAGCAACGATTTCAGTTTCCATCTTCATAGCTTCCATCACGATGACGGTCTCACCAAACTTAACTGCCTGTCCTGCAGATACTTTGATGTTCAGGATTTTACCTGGCATCGGAGCCTCTACGGTAGTTGCACCTGCTGCCGGTGCTGCCGCCGGAGCTGCTGGTGCAGGAGCCGGTGCTGCTGGTGCAGGCGCCGGTGCTGGAGCTGCCGGTGCTGCCGGTGCTGCCGGTGCTGCTGCCGGAGCCTCGCCGTAACGCGGCATTGGCTCGTATGCATCGATTCTTTCAAGTTCTACTTCGTACTGTTTTCCATTGAGGGTAGCCGTATACTTCATAACTGCTCTAACCTTCCTTTCGATTTCCTTTCATTCCTGTTTCTCATTACTTAACTTCTGTCACGCTCAAGATCTTAAACTTGTCTGTCGGCAATCCGAGGTCATCCCCGATCGTTGCCATCAGCACGGCAAGTAATTCCTTATCAGCTTCATCCGACACAGCCGGTGCTGCTTTCTGTGCTGCGGCCGGGGCCTTAGCACCATCAGAAACAACGGAGCGGAGAATCTTGGAAATTACCATAATTGCCAGAGCCAGACAGATCAGAGCCAGGAAAACTACCGAAAGACCCAGCAGAGAAACGATAACTGACTGCCCGAAAGGCATAGTTGGTTCAGTCCACATTGTGCATTGCACCTCCTTATTTATTTTAGGTTCTGCTTTCTTTGTGAAAAATTATACTTATAAAATTCCACCAGTAAGATTCCGTATTGTGGAATGCATTCCATTTTTGAAAGCAATTTATAAGGGGCTTTTCCCCTTAACTGTAACAAGTGAAGCCACAGATTGACATGATCAGCTCACTTTACTTAAATTATAACAGTAACCCCCCTGATTGTCAACCAAGCCTTTCATAAATTATGCACAAAAAGCAGGGTGTTTTATTAGCAAAAACAACCTGCTTTTTATAGGTTATTACTACATTTTTCTACATTTTTCTTAATAACCCCCGGAAGAATCGCCAAGACCTCTCAAGCATTTTGCTCATATTCTAAAATGTATTCTGAAAGTCCCGTTCTCTCCTTTTTCCATCAGAACAAAGCCGCTTTTTTCTGTATTTTTTTATACATTTTCAAGAGTTGTTCTCGATTTATTTCGGAAGCTTGAAAGAGCTCTTCAGCGAAACAATCCGGTTGAAAACCGGTTTGCCCGGCTCGCTGTCGCGGCAGTCCACGCAGAAGTATCCATTGCGGACGAACTGAAAGCTCTCAAATGCTTTTGCCTCTTTCAGACCCGGCTCTAAGTAACACTCTTTCAGAACGCGCAGGGAATTCGGATTTAAGTTCAGCGTTCCATCTGCATTGAGTTTGCCCTTTTCCTCGTCTACCAGGTTCTCATAGAGACGTACTTCTGCTTTCAGTGCAGTCTGTGCTGCTACCCAGTGAATCGTACCTTTTACCTTTCTTGCATTGAAGCCGGAACCACTCTTCGTCTCTGGATCGTAGGTACAGTGAACAACCGTTACATTACCGTCTGCATCTTTCTCGAATCCGGTGCAGGTAACAAAGTACGCGTTCATCAGGCGGACCTCATTGCCCGGGAAGAGACGGAAGTATTTCTTCGGTGGTTCTTCCATAAAGTCCTCGCGTTCGATGTAAAGTTCTCTGCCAAATGGAATCTTTCTGGAACCAAGTTCCTCGTTCTCCATATTGTTTGGTGCATCCAGCTCCTCGATCTGTCCTTCCGGATAGTTGTCGATAACAAGCTTGACCGGGTCAAGAATTGCCATCACACGGGACTTCTTTAATTTCAGATCCTCGCGCAGGCAGTACTCTAGCATTGCACTGTCGATGGAATTATCTGCTTTGGAGACACCTGCCAGCTCTACAAAGCGGCGGATGGATTCCGGCGTGTAACCTCTGCGGCGCAGCGCTGCGATGGTTACCAGACGCGGGTCATCCCAGCCATCTACAATCTTATCTTCTACCAGTTTCTTGATATAACGTTTTCCGGTAATGACGTTGGTCAGATACATCTTCGCAAACTCAATCTGGCGCGGCGGGTTCTCAAACTCGCACTCTCTTACGACCCAGTCATAGAGCGGTCTGTGATCCTCAAATTCCAGCGTACAAATCGAATGCGTGATGTGCTCAATCGCATCCTCAATCGGATGAGCGAAATCGTACATCGGGTAAATGCACCATTTGTCCCCGGTGTTGTGATGATGCATATGGGCTACACGATAAATAACCGGATCACGCATATTGATGTTCGGGGATGCCATATCAATTTTCGCACGCAATACCTTTTCGCCATCCGCATATTTGCCTTCTTTCATCTCCTCAAAGAGCTGTAAGTTCTCCTCGATGCTGCGGTTGCGGTATGGGCTTTCCTTACCAGGATTGTTAAAATCACCGCGGTACTCACGGATCTGATCAGCTGTCAGATCGCAGACGAATGCTTTTCCCTTTTTAATAAGAAGAACTGCACACTCATACATCTGCTGGAAATAGTTGGATGCAAAAAACAGGCGGTCCTCAAAATCAGCGCCCAGCCATTTTACATCCTCGATGATCGACTCAACAAACTCCGTCTTCTCCTTCGTCGGGTTGGTGTCATCAAAACGGAGATTGAATTTTCCGTTGTATTCTTTTGCCAGTCCAGAGTTCAGAATAATCGATTTAGCGTGTCCAATATGAAGATATCCGTTCGGTTCCGGAGGAAATCTCGTCTGGACATGATCGTAAACGCCCTCTGCCAGATCTTTGTCAATCTCGCGCTCGATAAAGTTCTTGGAGACAGCCTCTTCCTTCTCCTCTCCCTCTGCCAATGGTTTTTTATTTTCTTCCATATACATTCCCTCCGTTGTTTCTTTTCGTAAATTGATACTGTTGTTTGAGTCAAATCAAACAGTTTTATTTTTTATCATATCACATTTTGGAGTTTTCGAAAAGGGGATATTTGCCCACAAAAAAGGAAGCGCCGCGGGAGGACACTTCCTTTTCTGATTTTCAATTTTTAAGCATCTTTATTATGGCAATTTAAGATGTCCTGCGTTCGCAGGTAATTGTACTTCTTCTTATTATATATGTGTTTTTATGCGATTTTACTTATGCGTTTGCAAGAGCCTCGCCCAGTGCCTCGCACTCAGCACCTGCTGCCTCGTCCGGCGTTGCGTTGCAGATTACCGGCTCGCAAGCCATGGTTACGCCCAGAGTCATGCAGTCGCTCTCCCAGGTACGCATCCACTCGCCGTCGCCCCATCCGTAAGAACCGAATAATGCAATCTTTTTGCCAGAGAGAACCGGGCTAACCTCGTCGAACATCGGCTGGAACTCAGACTCCTCTAACTGTTCAGCCCCCATAGACGGGCAGCCAAATGCGATTCTGTCATACTCGCCAGCTTTGTCAGCGCCAAACTCTGCGGAAGTAAATAAATCAGCCTCGCCACCCGCTTTCTTAACGCCCTCTGCTACGTAATTTGCCATAGCCTCTGTGTTTCCCGTTCCGCTCCAGTATACAATTGCTACCTTGCTCATTTTTATTTCCTCCTTGTGAATAATTTACTTACTTAGATTTATTATGCGGCTTTTACAAGCTGAATAATCGGTGTCCCCTGACGGTATTTCTCCCGGCACACTTCCGTGCATTCCCGGTATGAATCAAACCGCCGTTTTGCTTCCTGCGGGTCGCCATACGTCTTCCAGTAACCGCTGCAGGTATAATTTTTTCCCTGATTTTCAATGAATCCAACAACATCCTCAAGCGGATACCCCAGGAAAATGCCAATCTCATGTGGAAAATCATGTTCCAGACAAAGCCGGTTGGAAAGCTGCCTCAAAAATCCATCGACCGTCTTCTTCATCTGGTAACCAGACTTTTTTAAAAAGTGCTGTACAGATATTTTACCCAGAATGAAGCGAAGCCATTCCTCGCGGTACACCAGAATCAGAAACGCGCCCGTCCGGCTGCACTCTTTAAGCGCCCGCACCTGAAGCCCCGACGGTTCCAGTTCCCGGTTCCAGAAATCAAGCGTTTCCAGGAGTTTATCACGGTTCTGCGGCTGATAGCGGAACAAGTTCGACGGTTTGATACCACGAAGAGTCGGCGCACACACCTCTACGAATACTTCTTCAAACAACCGTTCCATCTTTCTGCCTCCTAACTGCTTCTCTTAGTTAGCCATATCTACCTTTAGTTAGATATGGATAACTATCTTTTAAAAAATAAAAGGCTTTTTCTGCCTTCTATTTTCCTTTTCATAGGTTAGTCTCATCTAACTTTAATGAGACTATATCATGAATCACTTACCACGTCAAGCAAATTTTGTTCATTTTTGCTTACTGAGTTTTTTTATCAGTAACATCATTTTCTATCTTTTGGGACGATAAATAATCTCATTCACCGCATACACCGTCACAAATGCCTTCGGATCTGTTTTTAATATATACGGCATGAGCTGTGCATATTCGTTTTTATCTACGATCGTGATAATTTCCGTCTTCGGCTCATTGTCAAACGCGCCGAATCCCTGATAGATCGTCGCGCCGCTGTGAAGCGTATGCAGGATAAACTGGCGTATCTCTTCTTCTTTTTCCGAGATAATGCAAACTCTCTTTTTCAGATTCAGACCGAAAATAAAATGATCCAGCACAATTCCGTTTAAGTATGTGCCCAGAATGCCCAGCACCACCAGTTTTTTATCGCTAAAAAACACGGATGAGAGCGCCACACACATGCCTGGAAGCGCCATCGCTTTTCCCAGCTCCATATGGAAATATTTGTTTAAGAGCTTTGCCACGATGTCCAGACCGCCCGACGAGGCATTCATCCAGAACAAAAGAGCCAGACCAACGCTGACAACAAAGATATAGCAGACCGTATCCATCATCGCATCCTGGTTGATCGACACAAAATCCGGAAAAACCTGCTCAAACACCCACAGAAAAACCGGCAGAATCAGTGACGTATACACCGTCTTGACGCCGAACTCGCGTCCGATAAAGAGAAAGCCCACCACCAGAAGCGCCGCATTTAAAATAAAGGTCAGCACTGAAATCGGCAGCGGTATCACATTTCCCAAAAGCATCGCCAGACCGGAAATACTTCCCACCGATACACCGCTCGGAATCAGAAAGAAATAGACGGCTGCCGCCACGACAAAGGTCGCCGCTGTGATCATTGTGTACTCCCCGATTACGCGCATGGACTTTTTTGCCATAACTTAAAACCTCCTCATATTACAATTTCGCGCGAGCGCGCATCATTGGCACGTTAGCGCCTTTTTGTGTAATAGAGACTTCCAAGGGATTTCCCATTACACAAAAAGACACATCGCGTCTGCAATGTGTCTTCGTAATGAGGCATCGGGGATTCGAACCCCGGACAACTTGATTAAAAGTCAAGTGCTCTACCGACTGAGCTAATACCCCATATTTAACTGGGCTAGTTGGATTCGGACCAACGAATGCAGGAGTCAAAGTCCTGTGCCTTACCGCTTGGCGATAGCCCATCAGCAAAAGATCCTTTTAAAAGGAAGGTGGATATAGGGATTCGAACCCTAGGCCTCCAGAGCCACAATCTGGCGCGCTAACCAACTGCGCTATATCCACCATAGGAATCTGTCGAAACAGATTCGACGAGCCTGAAGGGATTCGAACCCCCGACCCACGGCTTAGAAGGCCGTTGCTCTATCCAGCTGAGCTACAGACTCATATTCATTTTGCGATTCTGACCGTTTTATCCGGCACTGTAACCATTCCCGCACCTGACCTCTCAGCCAACTGCTTATCTGTCTCATCGACAGCAAAGATAGTATATAACATTTGAAAAAGAATGTCAACAGGAAATTTCATATTTTTTAAAATAATTTCAAAAATTCATTTCTTTTGACTTTCCCCCTATTTTTCCACCTCTTCCTGCTCGTATGACAGGAAGTCCGCCAGAAATCCCTTTTCCCGCAGCGCTGCCTCGATCTCGTCGAGAATCTCCTCCTGATCGGCAGCCACGTGATGGAAATGATAGCCCGATGTCACGTTTAAAAGCGGCGTGGAACGCCCAGTCCGGATATTTTCCACAAATGCCTCAACATCGCGGCGGCTGCGGATATTTAACGGCGCCGATACCTTTCCATAGATGCGGTGGTTGACCATGACATCCAGCACCTCGCCGCCCAGATCAACAATCGTATTCAGCTCTTCGCGCGTCTGCTCGGTCGTATGGCACATTTTAAAAAGGCGTTCCGTCTGGTGCGGCACCTCCAGCACATAACCGCGGGCAGTCGCAAGGACAGGGTGTCCCTCGGTACGCAGAAGCGCGATATCCTGCACCACCACCTGACGGCTCACGCCGACTGCCCGCCCCAGCGCCCCGCCGGAAAGCGGTGTGGATGACTGTCCCAGCATTTCCAGTATTTTCTTTCTCCGCTGTACTCCTGTCATCGTTGTTTCCATCCTGTTTTCCCTGTCCTTTCTTAGTTTTTAAATTTTTATAATGCCCGCAGATGTTTGAGGCTCAAATCCAGAATTGGTGCCGAGTGCGTCAGCGCGCCGCTGGACACATAATCTACGCCTAATTTCGTGATCGTTGCGATATTTTCCTTCGTCATATTTCCGGAACACTCCGTCTCGGCGCGTCCGTCGATGATGCGGATCGCCTCCGCCATCTCGTCCGGGGTCATATTATCCAGCATGATAATATCAGCGCCCGCTTCCACTGCCTCGCGCACCATATCGAGATTTTCCGTCTCCACCTCGATCTTGCGGACAAATGGGGCATATTTCTTCGCCGCCTCAACCGCCGCCTTAACTCCGCCGGCTGCGTCGATATGGTTATCCTTGAGCATCACGCCGTCCGATAAGTTGTAACGGTGGTTGCTACCGCCGCCAACCTTGACCGCATATTTTTCAAATATACGCATACACGGGGTCGTCTTGCGCGTATCTAAAAGCGTCGTCTTCGTTCCTTCTAAGAGCTTCGCCACCTGATTCGTATAGGTCGCAATGCCGCTCATCCGCTGTAAATAGTTGAGCGCCGTCCGCTCGCCGGAAAGAAGCACCCGGATGTCGCCGGTGATCACGCCTAAAAACTGCCCTTTTGTGACGGTATCCCCGTCTTTTACCTCAAATTTTGTCTCGGTCGCCTCGTCCAGAAGTTTAAACACGCGCTCAAACACCTGTAAACCGGCGATAATACCGTCTGCCTTGGCTAAGAGTTGTACCTCGCCCTTGCGGTATTCCGGCATGACCGCGTTCGTCGAAACGTCCTCACTGTTGATATCTTCCTTTAACGCCATGCGGATATACTCATCCGCAACAAGCTGCATCGTAATTGGATTCATACTCTTCGTCCTCCCGTCCGGCGATCTTGCCTGCCGCTCTCTCTGCAAATACAAGGCTTTCCAGCAGACTGTTGCTGGCAAGCCGGTTCTTTCCGTGTACGCCGTTGCAGCTCGTCTCACCAACCGCATACAGGTGGTCCATCGTCGTCTCGGAGAAATGATCGACATAGATACCGCCCATAAAATAATGCTGCGCCGGTACGACCGGAGCCGGTTCCTTCGTGATATCGTAGCCCTCTTTTAAGCACTCCTCATAAATGTGCGGAAAATGGTTCCGGATCGTCTCCTCCGGAACTGCCTTAAACGACAGCCATACATGATCGCTGCCCTCTTTTTCCATCTCCTTCTCGATCGCCTGCGTCACCACATCACGCGGCAGAAGCTCATCGACAAAGCGCTCGCCCTTTCCATTTAACAGAACTGCTCCCTCGCCCCGGGTCGATTCTGAAATCAGGAAGCTGCGTCCCGGCTTCTTGCTGTACAGGCTGGTCGGATGAATCTGGACATAATCGAGATGTTCCAGACGCACGCCGTGTTTCTTTGCCACATCCAGCCCATCACCTGTCAGGCTCGGGAAGTTCGTCGAATGCTTGTAAAGCCCACCGATACCGCCGGTCGCCAGAACCGTGTCTTTCGCATGAATCTTTAAAATATCGCCGTCTGCATTCTTTGCCAGAATACCGGTGCAGATGCCCTTTTCTACCAAAATATCCGTCATAACAGTATATTCCCGGATTTCTACATTCGGAAGTTCTTTTACACGCGTCTGCAGGGTCGTCGTGATCTCTTTTCCCGTGATGTCCTCATGGAAACAGATACGCGGCTGCGAATGCGCGCCCTCCTTTGTATATTTTAAACTGCCATCTGGATTTTTGTCAAACCCTACGCCTAATTTCAGCAGATTATTTATCACATCCCGGCTGGAGCGGATCATGATATCCACACTCTCCTTGCGGTTCTCGTAGTGTCCCGCGCGCATCGTGTCCTCAAAATACGCATCATAATCTGTCTCATCCCGCAGCACGCAGATACCTCCCTGCGCCAGCATGGAATCACAGCTCTCTATATCTTCCTTGCAAATCATTAAGATCCGGTCTTCCGACGGCAGGTTTAAAGCGGTGTACAGACCGCCTACGCCACACCCGACGATGACCACATCATAATTTTCCTCCCGGACCATTTTGTTGCCTTCCTTTCTATACCATACGTTTGCACTTATCTTTTTATCCTGCAGATAGTTCAGCCTTCAAATCGCAGAATACTATCTGCCACTCTATGCTCCTATCGCAAACAGAGTTCTCTTTCAATCCAAAACTTCATTTGTGCATCCGCACCAGTATAGCACATATTATTTCATGTGACAAGACATATGTAATGATATTTTGGGCGATTCTGCAAAAAACATATTACTATTCACGCATACGTGCCCAATAACCAAAAAACTCCAGTTTCATTGACAGTCCACCATAAATCCATTAAAATACCTACTATAATAAGGTATTTCGCCGAATTAAATTTAAACATATGAAGAGAAGGTATTTTCATGAAAATCAATCACGTACACGCAGTCTATTTCAGCCCGACCGGCAACGCGAAAAAGGTTGTTACCACGCTGACGCAGGCGATCGCTGACACACTCGGCGTCCCGATGGATTCCTATGATTTCACGCTGCCGGAAAGCCGCGAAAAAGTTCATACATACGGGGCAGACGATCTGCTCGTCATCGGCACCCCGGTCTACGCGGGACGCATCCCGAACAAGATGCTCCCATTTGTACAGACCCATTTTGAGGGAAATGGCGCGCTTGCCATTCCGGTGGCTGTCTTCGGAAACCGCAACTTCGACAATGGGCTCATCGAGCTTCGCAATGAATTAGAGGCGCACGGTTTCCACACCATTGCGGGTGCCGGTATCCCGACCGAGCACGTATTCAGCGACAAGCTGGCAACCGGACGTCCAGATGCAGATGATCTCGCACAGATCCATGCATTCGGCATCAAAGCAGCTGAAAAGATCACTTCCCTGACCGAAATCCCGGCTCCGATTGCCGTGCGCGGCGATGATCCGGTCGGACCATATTACACACCGCTCGGCACCGACGGAAAACCGGCTGTCTTCCTGAAAGCCAAACCAGTTACCGATCTGGAAAAATGTACCGGATGCGGCATCTGTGCAACCGTCTGTCCGATGGGTTCTATCCCGGCGGATGCACCGGACACCTGTACCGGTATCTGCATCAAGTGCCAGGCGTGCATCAAGATCTGCCCGGCTGGCGCCAAATACTTCGACAACGAGGCTTTTATGTCCCACGTTGCGATGCTGGAGCAGAACTATACACGCAGAAGTGAGGCGGAGTATTTTATCTAAGGATAGCCACATTCCAGCATAGTTTTAGGGCGGCGCCAATTTACTGGTGCCGCCCTATCAATCTACTTTTATGACCGTGCAGTCTTTATTTTTCTATGTCCCGTTCTATTCCTCTGTCTTTTTTCTACCTGTCATTAATACATAGGCTGCTGCCATCATTCCAACTGTAAGTGCAGTCATCGGCACATTCATCTGATCCTCTCCAGTCTTCGGAAGTCCCTCTTCCGGTACGACCGGCTGAGGTTCTGGTTCAACCGGTGTAACCGGTTCGGTCGGTTCTGCTGCCGGACCAGACGCGGTTGTGGTCGAAGACTTTTTACTGCCAGAACCACTTCCACCGCCGTGACCACCATGACCTCCACCGCCATTATGATCCGGGGTCGGATCTGGTGTTGGAGTTGGATTATCGCCTCCGCTCATGGCATTGACAAATTTTACAACTGCTGTTTCTCCACCAGCGATTGTTCCTACATCTCCTGTTTTCGTCACGGTATAGCCTTCATTTCCGCTCTCTTCCACCGTGTAAGCAGTTCCCTCCGGAAGACCGGCTGCTGACTTGCTCTCGCCGTGCTTTAATGTAAATGTTGCTACATTATCGACAAATTCCATATCGCCATAATTTCCGTTCAATGCAGTGCCGCCCTGCAAGGTTACTTTAAACGTGAACGCTTTTTCCTTGTCTCCGCTTCTGGTGACCTCTTTGGAAACCGTCAGGCTGCCGTACCGGATTGGTGCATTGGTCAGTGTAATGTGATAGGTTTTGTTTTCCTTGTCATATTCTGTACTGGAACTTCCCTTCCATCCTTCCAGCGTTTCTTCTTCCACAATATAGTGACAATCTTCCACCTCTCCATTCGAAACGCATTTTGACGGAAGATCCTCAAACGACGCCGACCAGTTATTCTCCGCATTTAGTTCTGCGTGACTGTCGAGCTTCACTTTTTCACCGCTCGTATCGCCTACGCGGTAGAGATCCACGTACACGTGGTCTGGATGAGTTTCTTCGGTCCATTTTTTGGTTACTTCTACCGCCACATCTGCATATTCCATACCAATCACGACTGGACTGTTCGTTGCAATACCGCCGCCACGCTTGGAAACATTGTCACTGATAACAAGCTGCGCCTCCGAAGACGCCAATTTCTGGTGCTCCTCACTCAACTCTCCATGTAAACCAAATGACTTATTTGTATTGGTATAAATAGCCGGATCCGCTTCTGGATTTCCAGCCTGATAGCGATTTTCCGCCTCATCAGAATACCATCTGATCACACCGCCGCCCAGAGAACGACCGGAAACAGAAATGTGGGTAGTTGCGCTCGGCGGGTTGCTCTGAATCGAGAACTTATCCGGTGTATCGGTTCCTTCATAGCGGATCTCATCTCCTGATGCTTCATAAGAATAGGAAATGCCGCCTGTCTTCCCAGTTGCCTTATTTCCATAAAAAGCGCCGCCCAAAGTTGAATAAACCTCTGTCTCAGAGGTCGGGCACGCCCAGATTCCTGCACCACGCGATGCCCGATTTCCTGTTATCAGAACATTCGTAAGATGAAGCGTTGGATTCTCGTGATTCGTGTAATCAATTCCGCCGCCAAAGCCAGACGATCTATTTTCACTGATCAAACCACTGATTAAATTCACCTGGCTGTTCTTATCCATATTCAGCTTCATACCGCCGCCACGCTGACCCGCTTCATTCTTAGCAATGGTATTTCCTTCCAATGTCAGAACACAATCAGCCGCTCCAAGTACCCACAGCCCGGCGCCATTTCCCATGCTGCTATTTTCTGTAATGACATTGTTCTTCAATGTAACTGTTTTCGATATACGGCTGTAAATCGCACCGCCATCGCCGCCTCTGGCTGCCATCTCTGTAATCCGATGGTTATAAGCATGTGAATTTCGAATCCGGTTGCCTGTCAATTCTGCCGTCTGCACCGCATCCAGATGGATTGCTCCACCATAATCCTTAGATGTATTAGAGAAGAAATAATTTTCATTCAGTGTCACCGTTCCGCGATCTGCAAAAAGCGCACCGCCGCCAAACCAATACTGTCCGGTCGTTCCTGTCATATCAATCGCGCTGTTATAAAACAAATTACACTTCTCCATTTTAACCGCTGCCTGAGAAGTATAGACAGCACCTCCGCTCTGGGCGAAATTTCCCTGTCCACTATATTCTTTGTAATTATTATCTTCTCTTGTAAAATAACCGAAATTACATTTCTCTGCTTCCAGCGTACCTCCATTCATCAAAACAGCGCCGCCGTTTCCAGATAACGCCTGAAAACCTGCCAGAATCGTATTCCTCAGAATGACTGTTCCGCCGTTTGCCTCGATCGCACGGTTATCTGCACCCTTGCCGCTTCCGCCAAGCAGACCATTCAAAACCGTAAAGGTTACCGATTCCGCAACCGCAAATGCACTGATTGTCTGTTTTGCTTTTGCTTCCGGAACTACTTTTACTTTTACTACTTTTCCATTCAAATCAAGTGTAAGAGCTTTATCAACTGAAACGGCTTTTGACAGTCCACAGTTTTTCAGCACCTTCACCGTATCCCCATCGTCTGCTGCCGCGAACGCAGCTTCCAGCGTATCATACGCTGTCCCATTTACCTCTGCCACACCGGCAGCTGCCTCGTTTAAAGCCAGCAGAATAGAAAATTCGTTGACGCCAAAGGTCAGTTTTGCTGTCTTTTCACTGTCCTCTGTGCTATCCTGGATTTCAACCTCAGAAAGTTCTGTGATGACATCCTCATGAATATGCAGGATTTTTGTCTCTTCCAAATTTTCTCCTGTCTCACTTTCAACTGCATTCTTTTTAAACTGAATGCTGACCTTGACTTCTTCGGATGGCTCGACTTCCTCTCCTGCCTCGTTTACAAATTTCACATCAAAGGCTGTAAAGGAATCCGCGCGGTATCCTTCTTCATGGATCTGATCGCTCAATGTCTGATGTTCTTCGCTTCCGTCCTTGATCTCTTCTGCTTTCAGCTTTACTTTTTCTTCAAACGCACCCGCCGGTACCGTCAGGGTAAGTACAGCGGAATCTGTATTGACCGTGTAGACCGCATCATCCACACTGCCGGAAAGTCCCAGCTCTGCAGCGGTCGTCACGAATGCAGCAGCTGCCGTATTTTTAAGAAGAACGCTCTCATATGTCTCGCCCTCTAGCCGCTCTGCTCCGTCTTCTATCTCGACTTCCGTCTCCGCATCCGGCTGGTCGGCTGTATTCGTTTCTTTCTCCGATGTCTCATCTTCCGTCTTTATCTCGCTCGCCGTCGCCGGTGCCGCTGTCAGAAACATCTTAAAATGATCCGATCGCGATACCTGCGCCACGTCCCCTGCTTCGCTGCCTGCAGAATCATTCTTTTCATTTTCTGAGCCCGAATCTGCATCCGGCTGACTGTCCTTTTCTTCTGGGGTACCTGTTTTTCCCGCATCACCCGCACCCGAGCCTGCTTCCTGGCTCTTTTCCGGCTCGTTTGCCGGGTTCTCTGCTTCTGCCCCGTTTTCTGCTTTATTCGCCGGATTTTCCGCCTCTGAACCTTTTTCCGGTTCACTTGCCGGGTTCTCTGACTTGTCCACCTTTTCCGGAGTTTCCACCGGATTCTCTTTTTCTGGTTCCTGCGAATCTGTCTCTTTTACATTTTCTTTCTTCTCAGACTCTCCAGCCGTTTTATTTGATTTTTCTTCCGCACCATTCGAAATGGAAACTCCCGTTTCTTCGCTTGCTTCCATTTCTTCATCCTGGATCTGCTTCTTTAACTCTTTAGATGAGAGAATCGAAACTTTTCCGCTTCGTTTTCCATCTACCTCTATCTACCCATATTCTTTCTCAGAAGAACGATTTAACAGCAGAAATAAAATTTCTTCCTCGCCCGTGATCGTATAATGATCCAGATCCTCTTTTTCATCCAGTCTCGCATAGACCTTTAAATTTACCTTTCCGTCCGGTGCTTTCACATCCGGATGCAATTCAAAGAGGGAACCATCTTCCTGAAACAGTGTCTCATACGCTTCTGATTCTTCTCCCTCAAAGGTTAGGGCATCTTCCTTGACCGGTTTTCCTTTCACCGCTTTTAATAGTGCCTCACTCAGCTCTTCCCGATCTAGGACAAAATTCTGATTTTCTTCTTCCGCCTCATTCTTTTCCAACAGCGGAGCCGTTGCTGCCAGCGCCGTCGTACTTCCAATACTGGTACTGATCATACTGGTGCACAAACAGACAGACAAAAGACGCTTCATCTGCTTCATTTCTTTATGAAACAAATGATGCCTCTGTTTCCGGCTCCTCCCCTTTGTCTCTAACTTCTTCATATTCTTACCTCCTGTTATAGATCTATTTCCCATTCTATTCTGCCGCCTCATACGCATATAGAATTGTCCGGGCATTGTTAAATTCATAGCTGCATGTCACAAATGAATACAAACGCACGATCATCCCCTCGACCGGCGCGGACGCGCTCGCGCCCGCTGTCATCTGCTGAATATATGACGCAAATTCTTCTCCCGATGCAAACTCCGTTTTCCGGCGGATCGCATCCGGCGATGTGCAGACAGCCGCCAGGGCTTTTAAATGAATCTCCCGCTCCGGCGTATAAAGAATGATTTCTGAATGCTGATCGAAATAGCCCCGATCCTTGTATCTGGAAATGTCCTTAAACATACTTCCATTCTTCATGTGATGACCGTACAGCACGTTATGCAGGGACGAAAAATCTGCCCGATCGGCATAGTCCAGAAAAATCGTGCCCGCCGTGCTCTTCTGCCCGTTCAGGTCACGGTGCAGGTAATAATCATTGTCCTTCCCCTGAACCACCGGATAATTGATCTGTGTTCCCGGAATCTGAATCCAGGCAACGACGTCCGGATTCTGGGAATCCAGCACTGCGAAATCAATTGCTGACACATATTCTGTCTCCTTTATTGCATTCGTCTCACCTATCTCATTTTCCACTTCTGGCACTTTTTTCTCCGGCATTGTTTCTCCTGTCGTCCCTGCTTCCGACATTCCCACAACCTGAGCGGTCAGCTCTTCCTGCGCCTTCTCCTGACGCATTTCATCCCATTTATGCATTGCCACCCCCGCTGTACCAAACGCCAAACAGATGACAGCTATCACAGCCGCTGCTTTCCGTGTCCACTTTTGCATCGATCCCTCCATCTTTGCCCGTGAAACGTTCTGCGCCTTTATTTATTAAGCAAATTATATATTTTTATAAATGATGTATTAATTTGCATACAAAACGAAACAGATAACAGCATAGTTTTAGGACAGCGCCATTATTTCTGGCGCCGCCCTAAAAACCTGCTCTTATAACCGGGCAATTTTTATTTTTCTATGTCTCGTCTTACTCTTCCGTCTTTTTTCTGCCCGTCATTAATACATAAGCTGCTGCCATCATTCCAATTGCCAGCAGAGCCATCGGCACATCCATCCGATCCGTATCCCCGGTCTTCGGAAGTCCTTCTGCCGGTACAACCGGCTGAGGTTCTGGTACAACCGGCGTAACCGGTTCCGTCGGCTGGGCTGCCGGTCCCGACGCGGTTGTGGTCGAAGACTTTTTACTGCCAGAACTACTTCCGCCTCCGTGACCGCCGTGGCTTCCGCCTCCGTTATTGCCTGGATTCGGGGTCGGGGTAGGATCAGATCCCGGTTCCTGGCTTCCATGTTCTACCACATATGATACGGTCGGCTTCGGGAATTCTTCTGGCCGATACTCATTTCCACGGCTGTCTACCGGATACAGGACCGCCTCCTGATTGGTATAGAGCCCTTCATAGTGCTGGCTGCCGTCCCGGTCATATTTTCCATAGGTTCCATCCGCCGTCTTTGGGTTTATCAGTTTTACGGTATAGGTCAGCTGCACCGGTGCAAAGTTTGAAACTGGTTCATTTATATACCAGGTAAACATCTCTGTCTCTGCCTTATTTCCCGCGTCATATACCACTTTAAAACGATAATTCTGCGGTCCCGGTTCTCCGTCTCCAAAATACCAGGTGTTGCCCTCCTGATACATAGAAAGCGCTTTTCCCCCTACTGTCAGCTGGTCTAAGTGATCGAAATCAAAGTTATAATCCTCTTTCACATAGCCCATATAATCTTTCACAACAGAACCTTTATCAACGGCATACAAAATATCATTTTCTATACTGTCAAATGAAACCTGCTTTCCATTCGCGAGGTACCGCATGAAACTCATTCCCCACTCATAGTTACTTGCCGTTCCGGGCGGCGTAATCGGCATCGCATAGCAGTGATATCCTTCCGAAGCTGCCTGTGCGTACGCCTCGTATGAAAGATATAATGCCTTATCGATCGAATTCACATAATTTCCTGCTTCCTCCACCGGTGTAATAAGCGATGCATCCGGTTCCGTTCCATATGGATAGTCGTGTGTATCTTTCTGCTCTGAAAGTCTGGCTCCTATGCCGGTCAGCCATGCATTCCAGTCCGTCGGTGCCTGATTATTTCCATACTTGGATTTCCAGTTATCCGGTCCTGCAAAATGTTTCGGAGAATCTGCCATAAATCCCCAGGCAACCGCCGTCGGATTCTCATTAAACATATAGGTAATACCATCACTGACAACTACCAGTGTCTTGCGTTCATCTGCCACTCCTGTATCCTGGTCTAACATTGATTTACCCGCTAAAATACCTGCGTGAAGATTGGTTCCACTCTTAATTTCCTGACAAATGGCTGCTTCAATCGCCTCATATTGGGTCTCCAAATCCATAAATCCATCCGTATGCGCTTCCTTGTTAAAGAGCACTACTCCCACTTTGACCTTTGCTCCCTTTTCCTGCACTTCTTTCTTGAGGTTCTGAAGCATTTCCAATGCCTGCTCTTTCAGTCCCGTGCTGGTTGATTTATCTAAGACAAGCACCACATCACTTACCAGCTGCTCCTCCGCTGACGGCAAGGACAAAGCCACTTGAGACTTAAAATTTTCATCCAGCTGTTCTGCTGTCTTCGATTTAGAAGTTCCTCCCTCTGGAATCGTCGGAAGTTCTCCTCCCTGAATCGTATATGATACAGTCGGTTTCGAAAATACTTCCGTTTTTCCTTTTTCCTGATCGCTTCCAACCGGATGCAGCACTGCTTTCTGGTTCGTATAAAGTCCATCATACTCTTCGCTTCCGTCTTCATCATACCGTCCATACGATTCTCCTGGATTGTTCTTCGGATTTACCAGTTTTACCGTATAGGTCAGCTGCACCGGTTCATTATTTTTTACCGCCTCATTCATCGTCCAGATGAAATGTTCTCCGCCTTCCTTATCCGACGGATCGTATTCCACCTTAAAACGATACTGAGCTGCATTCACGTCTTCATTTCCAAAATAAACGGTATTTCCATCTTTCCATTTAGAAAGCTCCCTGCCGCCAACAGTCAGACGGTCGATGCTCTTTAAGTCAAAATTGTAGTCATCCTTGACCCAACCCATATAATCTTCCACAGTCGAGTCCCGATCGACGGCATAAAGGATGTCATTTTTGATATCTTCAAAACTTACCGTTTTTCCGTCTGCCAGATATTTCACAAAGCTCGGTCCCCATGGATAGCTTTCACCAGCAGATGAACCAATCGGCATCGCATAGCAGTGATACTGTTCCTTCGCCGCTTCCAGATATGCCTCATAGGAAAGATAGAGTGCTTTATCAACGCTATTGGCACGTTCTTTTCCTTCACCAGGTGGGGTACATGGCGTTAAATCTCCTTGCTTCATATGGATGGTCAAATTCATCGCCCTGTGCATCCATCTGCGCTTTGATTGTACCCAGGCGCTCGTTCCACTCATCCTCCGATAATGCTTTATTATTCCCATATTTAAGACTCCAGTGATCCGGTCCCGCCCAGGAATGTTCTGAACCATCATTCTCAAATCCCCAGGCAACCGCCGTCGGTTTTTCCCCAAAAATATAGGTAATGCCATCGCTTAAAAGCACCAGGCTCTTTCTTCCTGCTGCCACCTGCGTATCCTCATCCAGCATTTTCTTGCCTGCAAGGATTCCAGCCGAAAGATTCGTTCCGCTGCTAATATTCTCACGGATCGCTGCCGCAATCGCATCATACTGGGTTTCCAAATCCATAAAGTCAGACTTATGCGCTTCTTTATTAAAAATAACGACTCCAACCTTTACTTTTGCGCCATTTTTCTTTGCCTGCGCCTGCAGCTCCTTAAGCATCTCTAACGCCTCATTTTCCAGCTGCACGCTGGTAGATTTATCCAGCACAAACACAATGTCATTTTCCAGTTTTTCCTCCGCTGACGGAAGGGAAAGTGTTACCTGGGATTCAAAGTTTTCGTCCAGATTGGTAGCTTTTTTAGACTTCGAAATCTGCCAGTGTGGAATTTCTTCCACTTCCACTGCCGACAAAATAGCTACGTCTGTCAGACCAAGCTCCATCGCGGAAGTTACAAATGCGGCTGCGGATGCATTCTTAATGCCTACCGTTTCATATGAATCCCCCAGAATGCGTTCAAAATTGTCTTCTTCTGCTTCGTCGCCTACAATCGCCTTATTTTTTTCGTTTTCATCGTTCTCGTTCTCTTCTTCTTTTGCATCAGACGGAGATGCCATTGCAGCTGAAGTCAAAAACATCGAAAAATGAGCCGAACGTGATACCTGAACTGAATCTTCGTCCTGGGCGCTGTCATTTTCTGAATCCGATGTATCTGTTTCGGACGCATCCATGCCTGCTTTTTCATTCTCGTTCTCAGAATCCAGCTCCGATAAATCTTTCTTGTCATCCGCTGCTTCCGGTTCTTCTTTTATATCCGAGGTATCTTCTGAATCTCCTGTATTCGGTTCCTGCTCCTTCTGCTCTGCTTTGTCCTGTTTTTCTGGATCCGAGGTTTCTTCTTTTATTTGATTGTTACCTGTATCTGAAGCATTTTCCTGCTCTTTTACATCGTCCTCCAGAGCCGTATCCTCTTCTGTGATATCTTCACTTCCTGCCGGAACTGCACTTTCCGGTTCTTTTACCTCATTTTCTATCTCGGCCGGAACCGCTTCCTCTGTCTCCAGCTCAACCTGCTTTTTTACTTCACCAAATGGCGCAACCGTCATCCATACGCTGGCTCTTCCATCCACCAGAATCCGTCCGGTGCGCTCTTTTGAAGAAGAATTGGTCATCAGGAAAATAATTTCTTCATTTCCGCTGATCGTATACTGATCCATGTCCTCTTCATCCTCTAAGCGGGCATACATTTTCAAAGTAAGCCGGTCGTTTTTCTTCTCGAAATCTGGATGCAGTTCATATAGATTTCCTTCTTCAAACAGTCCCTCGTAGGTTTCTGCCTCATCGCCGGAAAACGTAAATGCATCCTCTTTTACTGTCTTCCCTTTTTTAGCAGCATCCCGGATTGCCTGCCTGAGAACTTCTTTTTCCAATGAAAATTCCTGTCTTTCATCCCCTCCTTCGGATGTGGCAGCTGCAAATGCGGCTGTATTTGCCACGCTTGTGCTCAACATACTGCTGCACAAAAGCACTGACATGAAACGCCTTGACTGACGTTCAAACCAGCCTTGACTGTAACTTTTCCCCTTTTTCTTCGCTTTTTTCATTCTTTTTGCCTCCTGTCTTATCTATCATCAACGCAGGTCCCCTTATGCAGATTTAAATACCTCCCTTCTGCACCGCTTTCACGCCATGTTCCCGCAAAAATGGCTCGTACAATTCCTCTTCTGCTTTTTTCCGCGCTGCCACCGCATCCTCAAGGTTTACGAAGGTTCCAAGGTTGTACACTTTTCCCTGAAAGCCGATCGCTGCCCGCCACCGGGAATTTTCCCGCTGGTAGACGCCTCGGTAGCCGCTTGTATTGTTTGCCGTATTTTTCTGGTTGGCGATTCGTTCCAGGCAGGTTCCGCCTACAAAATGAATCGCTTTTTTCATGTTTTTCTTTCGTGTCTCCGCCTGCAGGCACCCACAGCTCTTGGTTTTTCCCGCGCACAGGCTTTCTTTGGATGCCTCAATCAGGCGTCCGCAGCTACAGACACATTTCCAATATTCACCTGTCCGGTTGGAATTATCCGCCTCTTCAAGCACTTTCAAACGTCCGAACTGACGACCTGTCAGATCGATCCGCCGACTGGACGGAAGATCCTTCCGATAGCATCCGCAGCTTTTTGTATGCCCTGTTTTCAGATGGGACTCCTCCACGGTCTTTTCTTTCCCGCAGTCGCACCGGCACAGCCAGTAATGGCGGCGGCTTTTTTCTGCCTGTTTTATCTCCCGGCAGACAGTCAGACGTCCATACCGGCGCCCCGTCAGATCTTCTCTCACATACTCCACCTCCCCGGCTGACATAATGGGAATTATGTCATGAAATGAAAAAAATCTGCATACATATCTAAATATATGATTTTATTATCAAGTTTATCACTTCTGAGAAAAAATTTCAACCTACAAAGACGTTAAAAAACAGTACTTGAAAGTACAGATATTTTATCCAAAATCCGACAAAAACCTTGCAAATTAAAGAAAAAACAAAACAGGTGGATATGACATAATTCCCATTATGTTTTTCGTCAATTTTCCCTATCAATCAACAAACCTAATTCCAGCTGTCTGCGGCACGCTTCACGGCTGCTGATGATCGTATAACGTCTTGTCGTTTCCACGCTGCTGTGACCCAGATAGTCTGCCAGACGGACCAGATCGTGATCGCGCTCGTAAAATATCTTGGCAAACAGATGGCGCAGATTGTGCGGATATACCTTGCTCGGAAGAACACCTGCTTCGGCGCAGACGGATTTCATGTCCGCCCACACATTCTGTCTGCGGACTGCCTGCCCGCTTCTTGTGACAAAGATACTGCCTCTCACAATCCGCTGCTTCTGGCAGTACTGCGTCAGATACAGCATCAGCGACTGCGGCAGCAGGATCACCCGCTGTTTTCCCTTACAGTCGATCACTACTTCCCCCTGTGCCAGTGATTCCGCTGTAATATATGAAAGCTCGCTGATTCGTATGCCCGTGCTCGCGATCGTCTGCAATATCGCACAGAGGCGTTCATCGCCGCGCTCCCGCGCCGCCTTAACTAACTTTTGATAATCGCTGCGCGTCATTTCCTGTCTCTCATCACAGAAAATCCGCTTCTGCACCCGGAACGTGCGGACACAGTATTCCTGTCTTCCGATAAAATGAAAGTAGCTGTTCAGAGACGCAAGCATCGAATTGGCGCTGGACGTTTTATAATGAGCTTGCAGATATTCCTTAAAAGATATAATTGTATTTTTATCCCAGCCTTCATCAGCAAACATCAAAAACTTTCTCACATCCCGGCAGTATTTTTCGATCGTATGGCTGCTTTTTTCCTGTTCTCTCAAATAATCCCTAAATCGTTCCAATTCATTTTGTGTTTCCTGTTTCAATGCGTTTCCTCTCTTTCTCACGAAACTTTCTCGCGGATTTGTTTTTTTCGCAGCTGTTTTTCTTTCACAACTGTGACTACTTTTCTATTTTCTGAAAAGTAATCTTATAGTATACGCACCGGAAACAGAAATCTCGCTAAAAAAACATTTTTGCTCTTTTAATCGGATTTTTGCAGAACCGGACATCACTGCGCCCGAAATTTTTTCACATGGACTCTCTTTGATCTTCACAATAAAAACAGGACAGCCGCTCCCATATTGCTCGGAACAGCTGCCCTGTTTTTTCATATATTTTCTTTTATATTCTTTTTTACTCCTCCGCCCGGATCGCCCAGCGCATCTTCGTCGAGCGGGCACGCGGGTTCTGTACGCACTCCTGCGCAGACGGGCGCACCACATCTTTGGAATATTCTTTATAGATACCGGCGCGATATCCCTCTTTGAGCGCCGCTTTCACCAGTTTATCCTCTCCGGAATGGAAGGTCAGGATCGCTGCCCGTCCGCCCGGTCGAAGCGCATTCGGAAGCTTCTCCATAAACTCATAGAGTACTTCAAATTCCTGGTTTACATCGATCCGGAGCGCCTGGAAAACACGCTGACAGGTCTTCTTGACTGTCTCCTTTTTCTCCTTTTCCGGAAGGAAATCCAATGTTTTTTCAATGATTTCACGGAGTTTCGTGGTCGTATCGATCCGGTTTCCACGGCGGATCTCATCCGTGATCGCTTTTGCCAGCTCCTCGCAGTACGGTTCGTCTGAATTTTCGTACAGCATGCCCGCCAGCTCCTCACGCTCGATCGTGTCAAGGCGCTCGGCGGCGCTGATGCCTTTTTCCTGATTCAGGCGCAGGTCCAGCGGTCCATCTACCTTGAACGAAAAGCCTCGCTTCGGATTGTCAATCTGCATCGAAGACACGCCCAGATCGGCTAAAATAAAATCAAAACCACCCGCTTCTTTGGCAATCTCATCGATTGTACAGAAGTTCTGGAGACGGATTGAAAGCATGTCCTCGCCATAGCCCGCTTCTTCCAGGCGTTTCCGCGTCTTGGCGGATTCCTCCGGATCAACATCGGTCGCATACATATGTCCCTGCCCTTTCAGGCAGGCCAGCATCGCCTTCGTATGTCCGCCGTATCCTAGCGTCGCATCAAATCCGACCTGCCCCGGCTGGATCTGCAAAAAGTCCAGAATCTCCTGCACCATAATGGAAATATGCATGCCTGCTGGTGTATTTCCCTTCTGAATCACGTGCTGGATCGTGTCCTGATACTTCTCCGGCTGCAGCTCTTTATATTTTTCTTCAAATTTTTTTGGATATTTTCCTTTATATCTGACACGCCGTTTGTGTGGTGTCTGATTTTCCTGATCCATAAAAGCCTCCCATATCTGCTTAGATTTTCCATTGATTTTCCCATCTGTCAAATCGAAAATCATATTGGTTCAAGCATATATGGAAGGCGTTCAAATGTCAATTCTTTCTTGATTTTTCCAGATAAAACGCAGCATCATAGGTATACAATAAAGGCGTTTTGGTTGAAATGTTTCTCCGGGCAGATGTTTGCAGATGAGCCATCAAATCTTTCTGTATATAAAATACTCATTCTCCCCAATGTCTGACGCTCCTGCCTGCCCGGATACTCCTTTTCAACGTGCATAGTATGACAAATTGTGTGGTGTTTTGCATCGGCGGAATACTTGACACGGCATCCCGCTTTCAATAAAATGATTATATACCGTACATTGATGTACGATACAATCCCTTTTTAGCTAATTTATATAATTTTTACTTATTTTTCATGTAATTATACACAACTATGAGTGTAAAAAATTGCACCAGAATCCTACATGACAAATATACATGATTGCACATCTTATGGATATCTAACAGGAGGTTTTATGACGCACGATAAAAAACGGCTGCTCTCGATCGGCGAGGCAGCCAAAGCGTTGGAAGTGACCCGGCGCATGATTTTAAATTATGAAGACAAGGGTCTTATTCTGCCGGATCAGAGAGACGGTATCAATGGAAACCGTTACTATACAGCAGACACCGTCTCGCGCATCCGGAGCATCCGCATTCTGCAGAATCTCGGTCTGTCGCTGGATGATATCTATGCCTATTATCACGGCACGACGGATCTGGAGCCGCTGATCACTCGTCTGGAAGATCTGCGTGACGAGATCAGCCGGAATATTGAGAAATTAAAAGAACATTCAAAAGGGCACAATGACTTTGAAATCCGACAGATAGAACTTCCCGCCCAGACCGTTTACTGCCAGGATCTGCATTCGACAGAACTTGAAGACAAGAAAGAGCAATTACGTGGCGTCTTCATCAAGGCGATCCGCCAATATGGTTCTGACACCACCCAGCATATGTTTTTCACCGAATACAACCTTTCGAATCCGGGCGATTTTACCTGCTGCATCGCCGTCCCGCCGGAAAGCCGGGGTGAACATCTCGTCACCCTGCCCCGCCAGAAAGCGCTCTGTATCTTTTATCACGGTGCCTATGAAGGTCTTCCTGTAATTGTGAAGCATCTTTGTGCGTATGCAAACAAATATCAGATTCCATTAAAGGGCACCGCCCGCCACCTCTATCTGGAGGGACCGCCCCAGCACAAAAATCCTGAGAATTTTCTGACGCAGGTAGCGGTTCTGATGGCGGATGATACCCTTTAACCAAAACTTATTTCTCTAATTTTATTATTTTAATTCCTCTGGGCGCAGCACGCATTGACCCACTCTATAAAATTATCGGCCGCGGCAGCCCGCATGGACATAAACAAAGCCCTGATCCGTATAATCCGTAAAACTCCGGTACTCCGTCAGATCCTCCTGCGCCGCATATCCCGGCGTATTGACTGGAAATACGATCGGCTCCGAACGTGCCTATCTGTATCCAGAATCACTGCCTTACACTTCAATCGCCCCAAACCGGAACGAATACAGGTAGCGCTCCGCCACCCTTTTTCCTGTCATCTGTTCTAGTGCGCGGGTATAGTAGCGCACCTGTGCCTCATAGCGGCGGATCAGAATGTCTGAATTTTCCACATAATCTGTCTTATAATCCACCAGAACCAGCTTGCCGTCCTCCTCAAAAAAGGCGTCGATGATACCCTGTATCAGAATCCGCTCATCCGAATCCCAGTCGCCCATTTCGCGCGCCGGAATACCGATGACGAACTGTTTTTCCCGGTACAGTTTCCCGGCTGCTGCCGCTCTCTGCATGCGTTTTCCCAATGAACTGGCTGTCAGTTTTGCCAGATCTGAGCCGCGCACCAACGCCGCCGCCTCGGCATCCATCCGCCCCTCAGCCGCCAGCTTCGCCGGAAATGCATTTAACTCCTGTCTCGACATTGCCCGCTCAAACGGCAAAAACTGCAACACACGGTGGTACGCTGTACCGCGCGTCGCGCCGCCTTTTTCTTCCTGCTCCTTCTCCATAAACACTGGCAGCGTCGGCAGAAATACCATCTCCTCCTCTTCTTCCTCCATGCCCTTTTTCTTGAGTTCAGAAACGGACATCTTGGTGTTGAGACTCAGATCGTCCAGGTATGGGTACTGGAAATGGTAGTTGCTGCTGATGATCGATTCTATTTGCCTGATATTTTCGAGCCGATTTTGCGTGTTTGGATGATTCTCGTCATTCGACAAATGGCTGTCCTCCCCCGCCAGCCACCGCAGCCACTCTCTCGATAACGTCTGGCGTATCTGCGTGCCGATCTCACGGTCGATCTGGTCGGAAAGCGTTTCCATCTGATATGAAATCCACGGATTTTTTTCCGGAATACTCATCAAAATCCAATCCAGATACGAGGAAGCCAGCGTCAGAATCGTATACGGAATCGCCCCGTGTTCGGCTGCCACTGCGCTCCACTTCGCAATCCGATCCTCCAATTTCCGGGAGGACGCCGTCAGAATCAGTTTTTCCTTCGCACGCGTCAGCGCCACGTAAAGAACACGCAGTTCCTCGCCCAGCGCCTCCAGTTCCATCCGGCGTTTCATCACATTTTTCTTGAGCGTCGGTCCCTTGATGCGCTTCTCGCTGTCCAGATAGTCGGTTCCGATTCCCAGATCCGCGTCGATCAGAAGTTTCCCCCGCGTATCCTGCTTGTTAAAATTTTTTCCCATTCCAGCCACAAACACGATCGGAAATTCCAGCCCCTTGCTCTTGTGGATGCTCATGATCCGCACCACCGTTCCCTCGGAATCCGCCACCGGCGCCTCGCCAAAATCTGTGTTATATTTTTTCAATTTTTCAATATACCGGATAAAATGGAACACGCCCCGGTAGCTCGTCGCCTCATAGGCTGCCGCTTTCTCCACCAGCATATCCAGATTGCCGCGCCGTCCCGCCCCGCCCGGAAGCGCCGATACATAGCGGTAATAGCCCGTTTTGTCGTAAATCCGGTAGAGGAGCTCGTGCATCGGCAGGTAAACAGCTTCCTGGCGGAATGTATCCAGAAGAGTAAAGAGTTTTTGGAGTTTTCGGCGCAGGTTATTCTTTTGAATTAATTTATTTTTTTGAAAACGAAACACATCCGCGATCGACGACTCGTCACTTTCGTCATTCGACTTCACCGGTCCATCCTCGTTCATATACTCCACAACCGCCCGGTAAAGCCCTGCATCCCGCGACCGGTCAACGCCCGCCTTATGTTCCGCCACAATCCACGCCATCTCCTCATCAGAAACGCCGCCAAACGGCGATTTGAGCACCGACGCCAGGGGAATGTCCTGCATCGGATTGTCGATGACTGCCAAAAGATTCAGCACCGTCTCGACTTCCAGCGTATTAAAATATCCCGTCCGAGACTCTGCGACCGCCGGAATCCCCTGCGTCGCCAGCACCTCGATAAATTCTTCCGCCCATCCGCTGACGCTTCGAAGCAGAATCACAATATCCCCGTACTGCGCCCGACGGTAAGCGCCAAGCTCCTTATCCCAGATCGTGATCCCCCGTTCTTTATCCGTCATCTCACGGATCTTTCCGGCGATCATGCGCGCTTCCAGCTCTCTGGCGGTGTAATCGGCTGCCTCATCATCTAACTCGGGGGATTCCGTCTCTTTCTGCGGCTGCGCCGACAAATCCACCAGCAATAGCTCCGTCTTTAACTCATCCAGGCCATCCCGCTCTTCAAAGGCTGCGCCCGGATGCAGTGCCGCATCTTCCGTATAGGATATATTTCCCAGCTTTTCCGTCATGATACGGTAAAAAATCGCATTGATCGATTCCAGTATGTGATCCCGGCTTCGAAAGTTCTGGTGAAGCTCGATCTTCTGGTGCGCGCTCTCCTCCGACGTGTATGTGCTGTATTTTTCCAGAAATAATTCCGGTCTCGCCAGGCGGAATTTATAGATACTCTGCTTGACATCGCCCACCATAAACACATTCGGGCGGTCAAAGCGTTCACCGCTGATGCACTGGATCAGCGTCTCCTGAACCAGGTTGCTGTCCTGGTACTCGTCCACCAGAATTTCGTCGTACTGCACGGCGAGCTCATCCGCGACTGTGCCTGGTACGCGCACTGTCCAGGCATTTTTCCCTTGCATCTGATCGGTTTCTTCTGCACTTGAAGTTTCCTCCACCTCGGAACATTCTGCTTCCGGTTCTGTCAGAATCTCCAGCGCAAAATGTTCCAGATCATGAAAATCCACCACATTTTTCTCTTTCTTCTTCGCCCTAAACCGCCGTCCAAATTCCTGCGCCAGCTCCAAAAGTTCCAAAATCCGCTCTTTTCCAGCTTCCATATCCGCAAGCATCTGCTCCGGGGATGCAAACAGATACTCTCCTTTTAACTTTTCAACTGCTTTTTTGACCCGGCTGCGGCAGTCGGAAACAAGCGCCTTTTTCTCCGGATCGACCTCCCCGTTTTTGCCGCGGATCGCCGCCAGACGCGAAAACGTAAATTGTTCCAATGCCTCCGAGATCGTTTCAAACGAACCAGCTGCCCCGCAGACTGCCTCCGCATGGCGCAGATCTTCCTCGATCATCGACAGGTACGGCATCGGTCCCCCCGTCTCCTGGCAGATCTCCCACGCCTCCCGAAGCTGTATTTTCCACTCCTGCGCCTGCAATGCAATATCACGCAAAAGGAACTGCATCCACTCCGTCTGCTCCAGCTCTCCCTGTTCGGTCAAGAGCAGCTCCTCACGGCATTTTTCATACCACGCATCCGGCCACGGGTTACTCTGGGCGAAATTGTAGACCTGCATCACATACTCGGCAATTCCATCGTCCGCCTTGCCCGTCGCATACGCGTCCACAAACTCCTCATACCGTTTCCCGCCGTCGCGGTAATAATCTTCCAGCAGCCCATCCATCACATCAGCGCGCATCAGAAGCATTTCGCCCTCATCGCCAACCCGGAATGCCGGATCGATGTCCAGCCGGTCAAAATGTTCCCGCATGATATGCAGGCAGAAGCTGTCGATCGTCGTGATCTGGGCAAACTGAACCAGAACTGCCTGCTGCTGGAGATGTTCATTTTCCGGCTCCGATTCCAGTTTTTTCTCAATCGCCGCCTGGATCCGCTCCCGCATCTCCGCCGCTGCCGCCCGGGTAAAAGTCATGACAAGCAGGCGGTCTATGTCCTTCGGGTTCTCCCCCTCCGTGATCATCCGGATAATCCGCTCAACCAGCACCGCGGTCTTGCCGCTTCCGGCCGCCGCCGACACCAGGAGGCTTTTCTCCCGCCCCTCAATTACCTGCTTCTGTTCCCTGGTCCAATTTACTGCCATTTCTCGCCCTTTCCTTTTTCATGACTGGTTCATTCTTTCATTCCCACAGTCACAGCCAAACACAAACTTACCGTTCCGTTTCCTTATCCTTTTCTTCCATCTTCCCCCAGATCTCCTCCGGGCTCAGCTTATCAAAACGCCGGAACTGGTAGCCGTCCGTTTTCAAATCAAATCCGCACACACTGTGGTACGGGCAATAATCGCACGCCGTTTTCTGGCCGTTTTTGTACGGCGACGCCGCAATGTTTCCATCCAGAATCTCCCGCCCCATATGCTTCATTTTCCGGTTCACATACGCGCCCAGCACACGGAATTTTTCTTCCCCTGCCGCCTGCGAACGCCGCTCAACGATCGCCTCATTTTTAATCGAAACCGGCACAACATCCGAATCCGCCGTCGCCTCCTCGCCCAGCCGGTTATCCAGATGTGCCAGTGCCTCCCGATCGCCGTTTACCAGCCCGTTCATCCGCAGTGCCTTCAAAATATCGGCATTCGTTTCCTCCTCCGACTCCACCGGCTTGCGCTCCACCATCGGATCCTCGATATGATAATAGAAAAGTCCCGCTGGAACCACCGTTTTATCCGGGTATTCCCGCCCGATCTTCTCCATCGCCGCATCCATGTAGACAACCAGCTGCAGCTGCAATCCATAATAAATATCCGTCAGGTCAAATTTCGTTTTTCCCGTCTTGTAATCAATGATCTTAAGGTACAGCCGGTCGCCATCCTCGCAGAGATCGATTCGGTCAATCCGCCCGCGCAGATGGATCGCCTCCTCGCTTGAAAGCGGAATCCGCATCGCTCTCAGGTGATCCATCGGTGAAAAACTGACCTCAAACCCGGCTGGCTCAAAATCACCTTTTTTTAGCTGTTCCGTCAGTGCCCAGATCGTCCGATCCGTGATCCGGTATACCTTCCGTTCCAGATACTGGTTCCGGTACGAGCTTCCCAGAATCGCATTGCCGTATTCCTCCGTGACCGACGCCACACACTCCGCCACCATTTTCTGGCGGTCTTCCTCCGAAATGCCGGAAAACAGACGATTTTCCTCTTTCATCCGCGTGAAATACATGTCGATCGCCGCATGGAACAGATTTCCGATATCCGACGGGGCAATCTCGTACATCTGCCGTTCCGACAATTCCAGCCCATACGAAAGAAAATGTGCATACGCACACGACGCATACAGCTCCATACGCGTCACACTGCCCCGCAGAATCGGGCTATAGAGCGCCCGCGCCGCCGCCTTCCCGATGCCCGTATCCTGATAGGTATAAAATGCAGCATCCGAGAGCGCCTGCATTTCATCCCGGTACGATTCTGACTGAATAAAGTATCGGTACAGCGATATAAACTGGTCATTTTCCCCGCTTTTTTCATCCTGCAGTCCCCGAAGCACCCAGCTCATGCCAAGCTCCGGCGACCAGAGCGCTTCCTTCTCTTCCTTCGGCTGTTCCAGACGTTTCTCCGGAAATAATTTAAGCAGCTGCAGCATCAGACTCGAAGGACGCATCGCTTTTCCCTCGGCAGAGGACGCCGCACACGACAGATAGAGATAGTCCGATGGCTTTGTCAGCGCCAGATAGAGATAAAATCGTTGCAAAAAGCTTTCCTCCCGCGCGGTCGGCGCCAATTCTACCTGCATTTCCCGCAGCGCCCGGCGATCCGCCTCCGAAAGGATCCCTCCGCGTCCCGAAACAGACGGCACTATCCCGTCATTGACTCCGGCAAAAAACAACACTTTTATATTGGAAAGACGGGTTCGCGTGATATCGCCGACCACGATCCGGTCCACGACCGCGGGGATCAGTCCTACCTTGATCTCCGCAAAACCGGCGTCCAGAATCTCTGCATACTCCCGCTGTCCCATGATCTCCTCGCCAAGAAGCGCCACAATCCGGTCAAACAGATCCATCACCAGCCCATACACCTGCCCGTACTCCTTGGCAAGACTCATATCGCCCACTTCTTCAAACTGCTGCGCCATCGCCGCCAGCTTCTGCTCCATCTCAAGTGCTTCGAGAAAATGGACCAGCGCCTCCGTCCGCTCGCGCACCGTTGCTTTGCGGTTGGAAAACACCTCCCGAAGCGGCAGAAATGGTGTGACAACCGCCTCACGGAACTGATTTAACTCATCCAGATTGATAAGCTCTGCCCCCCGGTACACGCGCTCCCATGTACTGTTCCACCGCTTAAACCCGCGGATTCCAAGCGCAATCACATAATTTTCCGCCTGATAGATCACTTCCGGTGAAAGCCCCGCAAGCGGCATCACCAGCCCTGTTTTCAGGAATCGAAACACCGATTCATAGGAAAAGCCCGATTGCAGCACCTCCAGCGCCGCCCGGATTAGTTCCACCATCGGGTTACTTAAAATATTTTTCTTATAATCAATAAAACACGGGATCTGATTCTTCTCAAACTGCCTCAGAATCTCCCGCGAATATGTCTCCAAGTCGCCGGTAATCACCGCGATCTCCCGGTAACGGATGCCCTCCGATGCCACCAAACGCCGGATTTCTCCGCATAAGAAAGAGATTTCCGCCTGCGGGGTTGCTGCTTCAATTAGACGCAGGCTTTCCCGACCGTGTTCAGCCGCAGCCCCGCTTTCGTTCCCGCTCCCAGAATGATACACCTTTCCTCTATATCGGAACAATTCATTTTCAATAAATCCCAGTTCCGGGCTGTCCTTAAATCTCCACATTGGTTTTTCTTTCAACAAAATATCCTCATCCCGGCTGCATCCGGCAGCTGCAGCACGGTCAATCAGACGGCAGACGGTATGACGGCTCATGTAAAAGAGCTTCTGCTGCACGCTCTCGCGGTACGGGTTGTCCTCCGGATCCATCGTGACCGTCACGATCACCTTCCGGCAGCACCGGAATAAGAGTTCCAGAAGCTCATACTGGATCGGCGTAAAGCCTGTATAGCCATCCAGCGTCACAACGCTGTCGCGGATGAGCTGTGACTGCGGCAGCACCCGGCAGAGAAGGCTTAAAATTTCTTCTTTTACGATCACTTTTTCCTCGGTATACGCCTGGAATGCCCGGTATAAAACCTGCATATCCAGAAGCTTCTGGCGCAGCAACGGGCTTTTCGTCTCCCCGATCAGCGTCTCCAGCTTTTCCTCCGTGATGCCGTACTGGAAAAACTCAGACAGCATCGATTTGATCTCGCTGATAAAGCCCGCCTTGTCCAGATGCCCTCCAAACAGGTGCAGATTTCCCCGGACGCCCGATGAGACGCGCCGCAGAACCATCGATTTTCCCATATCATCCAGCACCGCCAGATTTTCAATCGCTAGTTCCTCAAACACCCGGTATGCCAGACGCTCAAAACTGACAATATCGATATTCATCACGCCATGGTTCGGATGCAGCATCACGATCTCTTTCTGCGTCTGCATCGTAAACTGTTCCGGCACCAGAGCAAAAAAACGTCCGTCCGGCTCTTCCATCGACTGACGGATCAGATTTTCATACAATGTCCGTGTCTTTCCCGAACCGGAACCACCGATTATAAATTGCAATGACATAGTTTTCCCTCTGTCTTTCTGTCTATGTTTTCTGTCAGATACCAAAGCACTTCCGCCCGGATGCATCCCGGATTCCCATTTCTTCCCGGTATTTCGCCACGGTCCGCCGCGACAGCGTGATCCCCGCTTCCGCCAGTTTTTCTGACAACACGCGGTCGCTGAACGGCTTTCTCGGATTTTCCGTTTTGATCAGATGGCGGATTGCCTCCCGCGGATCTTTGCCTGTTTCCATCCGATTCACCACTTCTGCCTGAACCGCCGTTTCTTCCTGATTCGCCGCCTCTTCCCGATCTGCCATTCTTCCCTTATCCGTCATCCCGAATCCCCCCGCAGCCATGTGTCTTGAAAAGAAATATGACAGCGGAAAGATCCCCCAGCGGCATTGCAGATATTTTTCACGCACTGTCCGGCTCAGCGTCGGCTCGCTGACCCCCAGCGATTTAGCCGCCTGTTTCTGCGTCCACGGAGCCAGTTTTCCACTTCCTTTTGCAAAAAACTCCCCCTGTACGCACAAAATCTCTTCTGCCAGCCGCGACAATGTCTGATTGCGCTGCCCAATGCACTGGCAGACCCATTCAGCCTGTCGGATTTTTCCCTCGATGTAGTCCTTCGCCTCCGTCTCGGTATCTTTCTGCTTCATCAATGACAGATAATACGGATTGATGGCAATCTGCGGCAGTGTCTCATCGGAAAGCTGCATTTCAAATCCGTGTTCCGTCTGTGAGATAATTATATCTGGTACAATATATTTATCATAGCTCTCATCCCCATATCCGCTTCCCGGTTTGGGATTCAGCTCCCGGATCCGCGCTGCTGCCAGAAGCACTTCCTCCAGCTTGCAGGAGCATGCACGGGCAAGCTGCTTCATCTGGTTTTTTCCCAGCAGATCCAGATGGTTGGAAATGATGCGTGCCGCCAACATTTCGGTTCGCATCGTTCCATTCTGAACAATATCAATCACCGCGCCGCCGTCTTCTGCCAGGTAAGACAGCTGCATCAACAGACACTCCTTCAGCGACCGTGCCCCGATCCCACACGGTTCCAGCCTGCCAAAATTTTTCCAGATCCGTTCTCCTTCTGTCTCCTCAATTCCCAGCCCAGCGCAGAGTTCTCCAAAATTCACGCTGAGATATCCGCTTGCATCCAGATTTTTGATCATATAGCGGAATATTTTTTCTTCTCTTTTCGTCAGATGCAGCATACACGCCTGTTCCAGAAGTGATTCCAAAAGCCCCTCCTGACTTCGTCCCGGCTCTAATCGCCCCGCCTCTTCTTCCTCATCCTGATAATAGGTCTGGTTCTGGCGGTCAAGGCTGGCAAGTTCTTCAAGTCTGCGGATTTTCTCGTTCAGCTCTCCATTTTCTTCCAGCCGTCCGTTCTCCGGCTCCCGCTCTTCCAGATCCACCACTGGATTTTCCAGCGCCATCTCTTCTATGTACTCTTTCAGCTCTATCTGCCCCATCTGAAGAATATTTGCGGATTGTATCATTTTCTGGGACAAGGTCTGTTTGAGCTTTAACTCCTGTTTCAGTTCCATCGTACCACCCCTGAAAAGATGTAAAACGCCCAGATGCCTCGCCGTTTCTGCCTGCGAAGTACCTGGGCGTCCTGTCTTTTGCCTGCCTAATTACTGATCCAGCTCGTCCTCGCCGACCAGCTCATCATATTCCTGCTCGTCCAGAAGCTCGTCAAACGCATCTGCCACGATCTCATACTCATCGTCGTCCTCGATATTTTCCAGGTTCGGCTGTCCGTTCTCATCCTCGCTGTAACGGTACAGATATACCTCTCCGTCCTCTGCCTCGATGTCATCCATCGGAAGAAGGGCAATATAATCCTTGCCGCCTGCCGGGAAAATCGTCAGAACAACACACTCAATCTCTCTGCCGTCATCCAATGTCAGAGTCACTGTCATCTCCTCGCCGTTGTCGATCTCTTCCTGCGTCATATTCTTATTATCTGCCATATTTTACCTCTTTCTTTTCTATGCCTTTTCTACGTCCCACAAGATCCGTTGGCGGAATCCTGTCCTGACTCCACTGTATCAGAGTATTCTGTAAAAATCAAGACTTGACTTCCTCATTGTCCTCTTCATCTGCCGCCTCGTTACTGTTCACGCATACGTGCCCAGTAACGGAATTTGCCGTGGCTTCGCATTTAAATACGGCAAATTCCTGCTGCCGCCACGTTTTCTTACGGCACTTTCGGTTCCAAAAGTGCCTACCCGTGTACAGTATCGCCGCTTCATTCCGATACGCCGCCATCTATTCCAGCCCCTCATCCGGCACCTGTACGCGCATTCCACGTGCAAATGCCCGGTTTAAGCGGATTGTGTGCCGTGCCAGCGGGTTAAACAGCATATAGATGCAGAATACCGCCTCGATAAATTCGATTGCCGCCGCCATCACCAGCATAAAAACCAGCGGAAATGGCAGCCACCAGCTCATCTGAAGCAGCGATACGCCGCCCCACACGATACTCGCCCCACGCCCGATCAGCATCAACACCGTAAGCACCGGGCTCTCCCGCAGCATAAGCATATACCAGCCATAAAAAATAAACGGTCCCAAAAGCGTCATGACCGCATTTGTTTTCTCCATTCCATAGACAAATGTCATAATCAGATAAAACAGGCAGTACAGAACCCGCACCCCCGTCAGAATCCGTACCATCCAGTGCAATGCCTCATTCTGCTCCCCGTAACCCGGAAGTGTTTTTTCCATCTGTTTTCCCCACATTGCCCATTCCCGCTGCACTGCAGCGTACTCCGGACGATGCTTTCTCTTTATAAATCCCATTCAGAGTCCCCTCTCTAATATTCAATTCCCCGCCGCGCCAGGATTTTCCGGTCAAACGGATGCTTGATTTTTTTCATCTCTGTCACGTAATCAGCCCGCAAAAGCAGCTCCTCCGGCGGTTTCCGCCCCGTCATCACAACCTCCAGCCCCGCTGGTCTGTGATCCAGAAAATCCACTATATCCGTCAGCTCCAAAAGTCCCGAAGAAAGAGAAGCGCAGACCTCGTCCAACACCAGCAGAACATCGCAGGTTTCACAGAAGTTATTCTCCTCCAGTGCTTTCGAACCGTTCTCTTCTGCTTCCCCACACCGCTTCACTGCCTCACGGCACGCCGTCTCAAACATACTTTTATAATAATCCGCTGCCTCCTGCTTCACCTCATCGGTCATTTTCCACGTGAATCCAAATGTTTTTTCACAGGGAATCAACGTCACCTCCGGGAGCCGCTTTAAAATCTCCACCTCCCCAGACTGGTCCGTTTTTAAAAAGCGGGCAGCAACTACCTGTTTTCCCGTTCCTGCCGCCCGGACCGCCAAACCGATCGCCGCCGTCGTCTTTCCTTTTCCGTCGCCGCAGTACAGATGTACACATCCCATATATTTTTCCTTTTCTTTCTTTTTATCTCGCTTTTCAGCGCACCGATACCAACTATCTTATCATATCAAACTGCCAACCACAATATTTGCCCGATTGAAAATTTACATTGAAATATTCGGCAGTTACTGTTCACGCATACGTGCCCAGTAACGGAAATTTCCCCCATATACGGAATCTGGCGGTCTGATCCTCTAAGGACCAGAACCGCCAGAAAACCAAAATCAACAATTCAATTTTTACCAAACTTCAAACTTCTAATTTTTCTATTTGAATGCCGCAACCAGCTCTTCCGCATCCTTATAACCCTGTTTTTTCAGTTCCCCGATATACCACTCGGTTACCGGTTCTACAATCGCCTTGAAAGAATCGATATCCAGATCCTCATACGGGATGACCTCGACACCATTCTTGGACTGCCATCTGGAGAGGATCTCATCGTCGCCTGCACGGTTGATCTCGCGCTCGTACTGAACGGCAAGTTTGCCGCACTCATCGACTACCTCCTGCTGCTCCGGTGTCAGGCTGTCGTAAATATCCTGGTTGATGCAGAAGAACAGGCAGTCATAGTTTGCATTCCACATGGAAACGTATTTCTGTACTTCCTGTACGCTTGCCGCATCAATCGCCGGAAGCGGGTTCTCCTGACCGTCTACCGTACCCTGCTGCAATGCCGTGTAAGTCTCGGACCAGTTCATGTTGGTCGCATCTGCGCCCCACAGCTCGTAGCACTTCATCAGAAGGTTTGAACCAGCCACACGCACTTTCAGGTTCTTCATATCTTCCACGGAATGAACCGGGCGCACGCCGTTCGTGAGCTGACGGAAACCATTTTCCGCCATACCCATACAATGCAGGTCATAGGAAGAAAGAATCTCATCCATCTTCTGGCCTGCCTCGCCGTCCAGCTTCGCGTCGGCGTCCTCCACTGAATCAAACAGATACGGCAGCGATACCACGTTGAAACGCGGGTCAAATGCCGAATAAATCAGGTTGCTGTGCATCGAAATCTGCACCGGATCTCCGTTCATCAGCGCCTGGATGCCCTCGGACTGGTTTCCACCAGTCAGCTGATCCGCTGCGTAAACATCTACTTTGACCTTGCCGCCCGTTGCCTGATCCATGAGCTCGCCAAACTTGCGTCCTGCCTGTGCCCAGGTACTGGTTTCTGTCGTGGAACACGTAAAGTTCCAGGTCATTTCCGGCCAGTTCAGGTCACTGTGATCTTCCACCTGATAGGTCGAAGAATTTTCAATGCCCGCCGTCTTAACTGCACTAGCCGCATTTTCAGTAAAGGTGTTTACCAGATCCTCTGCATCATCAAAGCCCTGGGTTTTCAGTTCTCCGATAAACCATTCCGTTACCGGCTCAGCTGCTTTCTTAAAGGATTCGATGTCGAGATCCTCATATTTCAGCACCTCCACACCGTTCTTAGTCTGCCAGCGATCCAGAATCTCCTCATCGCCTGCACGGTTGATCTCACGCTCGTAAGCAACTGCCTTACGGCCTGCCTCATCAACAACCGCCTGCTGCTCCGGTGTCAGGCTGCCATACAGCTTCTGATTGATGCAGAAGAACAGGCAGTCATAGTTTGCGTTCCACAGGGAAACATATTTCTGTACTTCCTGTACACTCGCCGCATCAATCGCCGGAAGCGGGTTCTCCTGCCCGTCTACCGTGCCCTGCTGCAGCGCCGTATACGTCTCGGACCAGTTCATATTGGTCGCATCTGCGCCCCACAGCTCATAGCACTTCATCAGAAGGTTCGAACCAGCCACACGCAGCTTCAGGTTCTTCATATCTTCCACGGAACGAACCGGATGTTCGCTGTTGGTCAGCTGACGGAAACCATTCTCCGCCATCCCCATACAATGCAGGCCATAGCTTTCCAGGATCTCAACCAGCTTGTCGCCCGCCGGACCATCTAAGACTGCATCCGCTGTCTCAACAGAATCAAACAGATACGGCAGTGATACCACATTGAACCGCGGGTCAAATGCCGAATAAATCAGGTTGCTGTGCATCGAAATCTGCACCGGATCGCCGTTCATCAGTGCCTGGATGCCCTCAGACTGGTTTCCACCTGTCAGCTGATCGGCTGCGTAAACATCTACTTTGACCTTGCCGCCGGTCGCCTGCTCCATGAGCTCGCCAAACTTGCGTCCCGCCTGTGCCCAGGTGCTTGTCTCGGTTGTGGAACACGTAAAGTTCCAGGTCATATCCGCCCAATCCAGATCGCTGTAATCGCCGATCGTGTTGAAATCGTCATTGTCTGTCTGGGTGGTTCCGCTGTCGCCTCCGGCTGTCTCGCCATTTTCAATGGCTGCCGCACTTCCCAGTGCCGCCGGCAGACAGGTCGAAATCTGCGGAATATAAGTAATTATCAGTAAAACAACAATGGAAGCGGCTACCATCGGAACGACTGCCCTGGAAATCTCCTGCAGCGTTACGCGGATACCGTCTCTTAATTTGATGCCGATCGCGACAAACAGGTTGACACCGACCGGAGGTGTTACCTGACCAATTGCCAGGTTGACCGTTGCCATGATACCAAATGCGATCACGTTGTAGCCCAGTGCCTTGCAGACCGGCAGCATGATCGGGATGAAAATGTACATCGCAGAATTTGCATCAATAAAGCAGCCCGCGATCAGGAAAATAATGTTACAAATCAGCAAGAAAGTAAACTGGTTGCCTGCCACTCTTGCTAACAGTTCGGAAGCAGCCGTCGAAATACCGAAACGGGTGCAGACAAAGGAGAACAGCGACGCACACGCTACGATCAGCATGATGCCGCCGGTGGTCTTTGCCGAATCAATCAGAATTTCCCACAGGTCTTTAAATTTTACTTCCTTATAAATAATCATACCGACAAACAGACCGTACACAACGGATACGGCTGCCGCCTCGGTCGGTGTAAAGATGCCTCCGTAGATACCGCCCAGAATGATGACCGGCATCAAAAATCCCCAGAATGCATCCTTAAATGCGTTCCAGCGCTCTTTTGCGGATGCTTTCTCTACGGTGGACGGCACGACATGATTGCGGCGTACCTCCAGCATAACGACAACTACCAGAGCCAGACCCATCAGGATACCCGGGATGATGCCTGCCATAAACATATCTCCGATGGAAACACCTGTGATCGACGCGTATACGACAAACGCGATACTCGGCGGGATGACGATCGCGATGGAACTGGAAGTTGCCATCAATGCCGTCGAGAAGGCTGCGGAGAAACCGCCCCGCTCTACCATCGCCGGAATCAGGACCGCACCCAGGGCCGCTACCGTCGCCGGACCGGAACCGGAGATCGCGCCGAAGAAGCAGGCTACGATGATACACACATTCGCAATGCCGCCTTTTCTGTGACCGACACATGTGTCAACGAAACGGATCAGGCGCGTGGAAATCCCCGCCTTCGCCATGATATTTCCGGATAATACGAAAAACGGAATCGCCAGCAGCAGGAATTTACTGATGCCGGAGTAAATATTCGTCGCGACAATCGTTAAAGAAGTACCGGAATACAGGATCGCCGCTGCGGAAGAAAGTCCCAGACAGACGGAGATCGGCACATTCAGCACCAATAATACGAAAAAGGTAATAAAAAGAACTGCGCTAACCATTTATTTGTCCTCCTTTTTCGTACACTCATCGAGACAGAACTCGATAAAATGAAGAATCATGCACGCCGAACCGATCGGTACAAAGGACCAGAAGATCCACTCCGGCCAGTTCAGCACAAAGGTACGTTTCTGGTTCGCAAGCTGCGCCAGTACCTTGTCCATGCCATAGTAAAATAAGATTCCCATAAAGAGAACCGAAAAGATCGTAATCAGAATCACGACCGGCTTCTTTGCTGATTTAGGCAGACGCTCTGTTACCAGATTTAAGCCTACCAATCCGCCCTCACGCGCAGACAGCGCCGCGCCAAGCAGCGTAATTAATACGAAAATGGCAACAACCAGCTCCTCTGTAAAGGACCAGGACTGGTGAATCACCTTACGGGAAAATACATTTCCCACCGTCAGTACAAGGATCAGGAGCATCGTGACTACCAGCACGGTTTTCTCAACCATCGCCACAATATCCATCAGCTTTTTATATCCTTTCATACTGCGCTCTCCTCCTAAAATAAGTATCTCATTTTTCCACATTTCTGTCGGCTGTACGCATTCATCTGAACGTTTTTGTGTCATAGGACGCAATTTCCTAAGGCATAAAAAAACGCCCCCAGATAATAGGGACGAATGAAGTGCCAGATTTCTGCTAAATGTTCTGTTTTTCTCGGAAAACACGCAAACATATGCAGCACCAAACAAACAAACAAACAAACGCTGCTCCCGCTTGTGCGGGATTCGTACAAAAACAGTGACCGCCGCGCCCTTGCTCTCAGTCAATCGAGGCATGAACGGTTCCGTTTTCATATGGAACTATATCAAACTAAAATTAAATATTGCTGATATGGAATATATTCTACACTTTTTTAATACATACGTCAACCATTTTTATAGACTACGGTCTGTTTTATAAAAGCCACATAAAAATAGCATAAAAGAAATAAAATTCTTTTCCCTCAACCTATTGATGATTTGATTTTTCTATACTATAATAAACATTATACGCTTTAAAGTGTGAAAATCTTTTAGACAATACAGGAGGATAAAACTCATGGGATTTGAATATGTCAGCAAGCTGCCGACCCCGGACGAGATTCGTGCACAGTTTCCACTGGCACCGGAGCTGGCCGCAGAAAAAGCTCGAAAGGACGCTGCTATCCGTGACGTCTTTACAGGCGACAGCGACAAGTTTCTTGTCATCATTGGTCCGTGCTCTGCTGACCGGGAAGATGCGGTTATTGATTATGTAAACCGTCTTGCCAAGGTACAGGAGAAAGTGAAGGACAAACTGATTCTGGTTCCTAGAATCTACACCAACAAACCTAGAACAACCGGTGACGGCTATAAGGGACTTTTACACCAGCCAAATCCGGAAGGTAAGCCAAACTTATACCAGGGTCTGATCGCGATTCGCAAACTTCACATGCGTGTGATCGAAGAAACCGGCTTCTCGACCGCAGACGAGATGCTATACCCGGAGAACCTGACCTACCTTTCCGACGTTATGTCCTATGTTGCAGTCGGCGCGCGTTCCGTTGAGAACCAGCAGCACCGCCTCGTTGCCAGCGGCATCGACGTACCGGTCGGCATGAAGAATCCGACCAGCGGCGCACTCTCCGTCATGCTGAACGCCGTACACGCAGCACAGCACGGTCATGAGTTCATCTACCGCAGCTGGGAAGTAAAGACACAGGGCAACCCGCTGACCCACACCATCCTGCGTGGTGCTGTCAACAAGCATGACCAGTGCCTGCCGAACTACCACTACGAAGACCTGAAGCTGCTCTTAGACCTCTACAACGAGCGTGATCTGAAGAATCCGGCCTGCATCATCGATGCAAACCACTCCAACTCCAACAAAAAATACATGGAGCAGATCCGTATCGTCAAGGAAGTACTCCACAGCCGTCGTCACTCCGACGATATCCGTAACTTCGTCAAAGGCGTCATGATCGAAAGCTACATCGAACCAGGCAGCCAGAAAGTTGGCGAACACATCTACGGAAAATCCATTACCGACCCGTGTCTGGGATGGGATGATTCCGAGCGTCTGCTGTATGAAATGGCTGAAGGATTATAAAAAATAGGTATCTGTACTGAACAGTTACAAAATTAGAAATATGCAGAAAAAAAGTCCGGTGGAAAAGCTCCGCCGGACTTTTTTTCGTTAGGAATTCGGATTTCAAAAAGGTTAAAGGATTAAATCTTTTGTATCATGCATTTATTATGGTTATAGTATATCATGCCTCTCTCCAAAATGTTTGTATTCTCTTTAAATAAATTATGAAGAAATTCTTAAGATTCACCATTTCGATGCAATAAAAATCGTCTTTCCTGCATTATATTAATTTAACGTTCTTTTTTACTGCATATCCTTAAACAGATCACAAAAATCAAAGGTCGCAAAATAATCCTTCGGTGTCTCTGCCCGGCGGATCATCTCCACGGAACCATCCTCTTTCAGGAGCAGTTCAGCCGAACGCAGCTTTCCGTTGTAATTGTAGCCCATCGAAAAACCATGTGCGCCGGTATCATGGATGACAAGGATATCGCCCATATCGATCTTCGGAAGCATCCGGTCAATCGCAAATTTATCATTGTTCTCGCACAGGGAACCGGTTACATCGTATTTGTGGTCACACGGCTCGTTCTCTTTTCCCATGACCGTGATGTGATGGTATGCGCCGTACATCGCCGGGCGCATCAGGTTGACTGCACACGCGTCCACACCAATATACTCTTTATAGGTGTGTTTCTCATGGATTGCCGTTGTCACAAGGCAGCCATACGGCGCCAGCATGAAACGTCCCATCTCTGTATAAAGCGCTACATCGCCCATGCCAGCCGGAACCAGAACTTCCTCATAAACCTTGCGGACGCCCTCGCCGATTGCAAAGATATCGTTCGGCTCCTGATCCGGGCGGTAAGGAATGCCAACGCCGCCAGACAGGTTGATAAATTTAATATCTGCGCCGGTCTCTTCTTTCAGCTTGACCGCCACCTCAAATAATACCTTCGCAAGCATCGGATAATACTCATTTGTAACCGTATTGCTTGCAAGGAAGGCATGGATACCGAAATGTTTCGCACCTTTTGCTTTCAACACCTTGAATGCCTCAAATAACTGCTCGGTTGTCATACCGTATTTCGCATCGCCTGGGTTGTCCATGATATCATTGCTGATCTTGAACAGTCCGCCCGGATTGTAACGGCAGCTGATCGTCTCCGGAATATAACCGATCGTCTTCTCCAGGAAATCAATGTGCGTAAAATCATCAAGGTTGATGATCGCGCCCAGCTCGGCAGCCATCTTGAATTCCTCCGGCGGTGTATCGTTGGAGGAGAACATGATCTTCTCGCCATCGTACTTCATCGCCTTTGCCATCATAAGCTCTGTCAGCGAAGAGCAGTCCACGCCGCATCCAAGTTTCTTTAAAATATCAATTACAAATGGGTTCGGTGTTGCCTTTACAGCAAAATACTCTCTGAATCCCTTGTTCCAGGAAAATGCACGCATCAGGCGCTCGCCATTCTCGCGGATTCCCTTTTCATCATACAGGTGGAACGGTGTCGGGTATGTTTTCTTGATCTCCTCCAGCTGCTCCCGTGTTACAAATGGTTTCTTCTCCACTTTTACATCCTCCGAACTAAAATCTACATATAAAACTAAAAAGTCTGGACTACCGGGAACATACACTACTCCCGGCACGCCCAGACTCCTTTGTCCTGCTACTATTTATACACCAAAAACCGTGTTTTATCAACTGATTTCCAAAAAAACGTCCACAATTGGACGGTATTTTGTTACTGTTCACGGGTAGGCACTTTTGGAACCGAAAGTGCCGTAAGAAAACGTGGTGGCAGCAGGAATTTGCCGTATTTAAATGCGAAGCCACGGCAAATTCCGTTACTGGGCACGTATGCGTGAACAGTAACGGTATTTTTTCTCGTTTTCTCCGCCTGGGCACAAACTCCGGACAAATTGAATCATTTTCCAGATACATCTATGAACCGGGCACAGATTCAGGCGCAGAATCCAGTTTCTACTCTACCACAATTACACGCATGATATTCGTATCGGCTACCGGTTCATGGCGGTTGGCACGTGTCACCACACCCGCGGTTGCAACCACAATTTCACCCTCTTTGACGATACCTTTCTCTTTCAGCAGTTCCACCGATGCAAATAAGAGTGCATCCGTCGATTCGGCGCGTTTTGCATGGAACGGCTTAACACCCCAGTAGAGCTGCATCTGGCGGACAGCCGTCATGCTCGGGGAAAGACCTGCGATCAATGCTTTCGGACGCCATTTCGAAAGCATTCTCGTCGTAAATCCGCTGACACTCGGCGCCACAATGACCGGCGCTTCCAGATCGGAGGCGGTCGCTACGGACGAATAACATACCGTATTAGATATATTTCGAAGATTTTCCGCCGATACCTTTCTTCTCTGGTAGAACATATAATCCAGATATTTCTCCGACTCCTCGGCGATCTGGCTCATCATGCGGACTGCCTCGATCGGGTAACTTCCCATCGCCGTCTCGCCGGACAGCATAACCGCATCGGTTCCCTCGTACACTGCATTCGCCACATCCGATACCTCGGCACGCGTCGGACGCGGGTTGCGGATCATTGAATCAAGCATCTGGGTCGCCGTGATAACAACCTTGCACGCTAAGTTACACTTGCGGATGATCATCTTCTGAATGTGCGGAACCTTCTCTGCCGGTATCTCCACGCCCATATCGCCCCGGGCTACCATGATGCCGTCGCTCGCCTCAATGATGGAATCAATATTTTCAATTCCTTCTTCATTCTCGATTTTCGCGATAATCTGCATAGCAGAACCTTTTTCATCCAGAATCGCCCGGATCTCGCGGATCGCATCGGCATTGCGGACGAACGAAGCCGCCACAAAATCAAAGCCTGCATCCACGCCGAAACGAATGTCTTCCTTATCTTTATCGGTCAGCGCCGGAAGCTTGACCCGTACTCCCGGTACATTGACGCCCTTCTTCTCGCCCAGCTCGCCGCCATTTTCAATCCGGCAGACGATGTCTGTTCCATTGACCTCCCGCACGTGCAGCTCAATCAGGCCATCATCGATCAAAATGCGGTCGCCCGGCTTTACATCCTCCGCCAGCCCCGCATAGTTGATGTAGCCGCGTGTCTCATCCCCCACGATCTCCTCGGTCGTCAGCGTATACAGATCGCCCTCTTTCAGCGTCACTTTCTTTCCATCTTTTAATTTGCCGGTACGGATTTCCGGTCCCTTGGTATCCAGAAGCGATGCGATCGGAATCCCCAGCTCCTCGCGCACACTTTCCAGAATCTCCAAACGATGTTTATGCTCCGCATGATCGCCATGCGAAAAGTTAAAACGTGCGACATCCATGCCATTTAACGCCAACTCCTTCATAATCTCCCGGTTATCGGTGTTTGGTCCCATTGTGCAGACAATCTTTGTCTTTTTCATGCCGTTATTCCTCCTCATATTCTGTCATTTTTTTAAGAATTTTCCCATCAGCGAATCATTTATAGCCTCTTTTGTATGCTTTATCCAGCCTATTTAAATCCCCTGCGTAACTGTTCAGTAAATGCGCAGACCTGCTGAACAGTTACTCCCCTGCTAAAAAACAATCCACCGCCTGGTTCTATTTAGAATCTTTCAATTCTTCTTCGGTCACGTGTTTATGCGTATACAGATGATCCATGCAATATTCCAGATTTCCCGCACACTTCGAACAATAGCGGAATTCCAGGTTCGGATCATCCTTCTCGGTGCGTCCGCAGACTGCACATTTATGATGCGTCAGCAAAATTTTCTGAATCTGCGCTTTCTGCATCTCGTTTTTGAACTTCTGCTTGCGAACCGCCTCTTTCGGGCTGATCTTCCGGTAGTTACGCGTCATCAGGAAGAAAATGATAAAATTGAGCATCGAAACAACAATCTCAATTTTCGCGATAATGCCACCCGTTAAGAAACTGTAGACCAGAAGCGCTCCGTACATCATTCCAAGGTATTTCGCCCGGATCGGAATGAAAATCAGAAGGAACTGCATCTCCGGGAAGGTGCAGGCAAACGCCAGAAACAGCGATTCATTTAAGTAATACGGGGACATCGGCACCGAAAAGCCGGTCACACCGTACACCAGGAATGCCGCAATGATGTGTCCCAGCACGCCCATAAAGAAAAACATATTAAATCGGAAGGTTCCCCACACGCGTTCCAGCGTCGATCCAATCGAATAATAGAGATACATCGCGAGCAGCGCAAAGAGGACGCCCGACTGAGGCGGGCATACGAGAAAGGTCACAATTCTCCATACCTGTCCCCGCAGGATCGCCGCTGCATCAAGCGCCAGATACTGCACGTAAAAATACGGATTAAACAGGCTCATCACAAATCCAGCCGCATACATCATGATGATATAGTACATCAGATTCGGGATCGCAAACCGACCGAATTTGCGCTCTAATTTTCTAAAAAAATTCATAATTCACATCCTTTGCCGTTTTCCTTTCATTATAGAGAGCGGCGGATTCTTTGTCAAATTATATTGTCGCTTCCACCACGTTATCTTACGACACATTCGGTTCCAAAAGTACCCGCCTGCGCTCTATAATGGCTGCATTCCAACTCAGAAAAAGCGGTATTTTCCACGCAGAAAATGCCTTTCCTTGTACAGGAACGCCCTTCTCCCATTATGCGCGATATTAACAAATTTTGCACATTTTTAGCATCTTTTTAACGCACCCTACCGATTGTTTTCTTCCTTATTCTATGTTAAAGTATAGCCGAATACATGTGTAATACAAAGGAGGGAAGGGGCACTGCCCCGATTGTACATGAATTCCTGTAAAAAATTAGGAATCGACATCGGTTCCACAACGGTTAAAGTATCTATTATTGAAGACGGCGGTAAGCTTCTTTTCGCCGATTATAAACGTCATTTTGCAAACATACAGGAGACGCTCGCGGACCTGCTCCGTGAGGGTGAAGAGAAACTTGGCGCACTGACCGTCGAGCCGGTCATCACTGGTTCCGGCGGTTTAACACTTTCTAAGCATCTGGGCATTCCATTTGTTCAGGAGGTTGTAGCGGTTGCCACATCCCTGAAGGATTATGCCCCGCAGACCGACGTTGCCATCGAGCTTGGCGGCGAGGATGCGAAAATTATTTATTTTACCGGCGGCATTGACCAGCGTATGAACGGAATCTGCGCCGGAGGCACCGGCTCTTTTATTGACCAGATGGCTTCGCTGCTTCAGACGGACGCATCCGGTCTTAATGAGTATGCGAAAAATTACAAGGCAATCTATCCGATCGCGGCGCGCTGCGGCGTTTTCGCCAAGACGGATATCCAGCCCCTCATCAATGAGGGCGCAACCAAAGAGGATCTGTCCGCCTCCATTTTCCAGGCGGTTGTCAACCAGACCATCAGTGGTCTGGCATGCGGCAAGCCGATCCGCGGCAATGTTGCGTTTCTCGGTGGACCGCTTCATTTCCTCTCGGAGCTGCGCGCGGCATTTATCCGCACCCTGAATCTGGGGACGGACCAGATCATTGCCCCGGATCACTCGCATCTGTTTGCGGCGATCGGCGCGGCGATGAACTCTGATCCGAAGACGACTGCCAGCCTGCACGATCTGATCGAACGGCTGTCCCACGGCATCAAGATGGATTTCGAGGTAAAGCGGATGGAACCCCTCTTTACTGATGAAGCTGACTATGAAAAATTTAGGACCCGCCATGCAAGTCATGATGTCAAAAAAGGTGATTTAGCGACCTACGAAGGCAACTGCTACCTCGGCATCGACGCCGGTTCCACCACAACCAAGGTGGCGCTCGTCGGCGAGGACGGCTCTCTTCTATACCGCTTCTACAGCAACAACAACGGCAGCCCGCTGGCGACGGCGATCCGTGCGATGCAGGAGATCCATGACCAGCTTCCGGAGAATGCACAGATCGCTTATTCCTGCTCCACCGGTTACGGCGAGGCGCTCTTAAAGTCTGCCCTGATGCTGGATGAGGGCGAGGTCGAGACGATCTCCCACTACTACGCAGCGGCGGCATTTGAGCCGGATGTAGACTGCATCCTCGATATCGGCGGCCAGGATATGAAATGCATCAAGATCAAGGACGGCACCGTAGACAGCGTACAGCTCAACGAAGCCTGTTCGTCCGGCTGCGGCTCCTTTATCGAGACATTTGCTAAATCATTAAATTACAGCGTACAGGATTTTGCCAGGGAGGCGCTCTTTGCCAAAAATCCGACCGACCTCGGTACCCGCTGTACTGTTTTCATGAACTCTAACGTCAAACAGGCGCAGAAAGAGGGCGCTTCCGTCGCAGATATTTCTGCCGGACTGGCTTACTCCGTCATCAAAAACGCCCTGTTTAAGGTTATCAAGATTACCAACGCCTCCGATCTCGGAAAACACGTGGTCGTGCAGGGCGGTACCTTCTACAACGATGCGGTTCTCCGCAGTTTTGAGAAGATCTCCGGCTGTGAGGCAGTCCGCCCGGACATCGCGGGTATCATGGGTGCCTACGGCGCGGCTCTGATTGCCCGTGAGCGCTACGACACTTCCAAGACGACCTCGATGCTGCCGATCGACAAGATCTTAAACCTGACCTACAAGACGACGATGGCACGCTGCCAGGGTTGTACAAACCACTGCGTCCTGACGATCAACCGTTTCGACGGCGGACGTCAGTTCGTAACCGGCAACCGCTGTGAGCGCGGGCTGGGCGGCAACAAACAGAAAAAAGACATTCCGAACTTATTTGACTATAAATACCACCGTATGTTCGATTATGAACCGCTGACCGCCGATCTGGCGCCTCGCGGTACCGTCGGCATCCCGCGTGTCCTGAATATGTATGAAAACTACCCGTTCTGGGCGGTCTTCTTCAAGGAACTGGGTTACCGCACCGTTCTGTCCCCGAAATCGACAAGGCAGATCTACGAACTTGGTATTGAATCGATCCCGAGCGAATCCGAGTGCTACCCGGCAAAACTCGCGCACGGTCATATCGAATGGCTGATCCGCCAGGGACTGACCTACATTTTCTATCCGTGCGTTCCTTACGAGCGCAACGAAACCCCGGAAGCAGGAAATCACTACAACTGCCCGATGGTCACATCCTACGCGGAAAACATCAAAAACAACGTAGAATCTCTGACGGATCACAAGGTACATTTCCGGAATCCGTTTATGGCATTTACAAATGAGGAAATCCTGACAAAACGTCTGGTCGAAGAATTTACCAGGGATCAGTCGATCCCGGAGAAGGAGATCCGCGCCGCCGCTCACAAGGCATGGCAGGAACTCATCGCCTCCCGTCAGGATATGGAAAAGAAGGGCGAGGAAGTCATCGCCTGGTTAAAAGAAACCGGACACCACGGCATCGTGCTGGCAGGCAGACCGTACCATGTAGATCCGGAGATCAACCATGGTATTCCGGAACTCATCACTTCCTACGGTTTTGCCGTGCTGACCGAGGACTCCGTCTCCCATTTAGGACGCGTTGACCGTCCGCTGATCGTCACCGACCAGTGGATGTACCACTCCCGCCTCTACGAGGCAGCTTCCTATGTGAAGACACAGCCAAACCTGGATCTGATCCAGCTCAACTCCTTCGGATGCGGTCTGGATGCAGTTACTACTGATCAGGTCAATGATATTCTGACCCGCTCTGGCAAAATTTATACGCTGCTCAAGATCGACGAGGTCAACAACCTCGGCGCCGCACGTATCCGTGTGCGCTCCTTAATCGCCGCGATCCGCGTGCGCGAGATGCGCCACTACCATAAACCGATCGTTTCCAGCGCATACAGCCGTGTTTATTTCACGAAGGAAATGAAGAAAAACTACACGATCCTCTGCCCGCAGATGTCGCCGATCCATTTCGACCTCATCGAACCGGCGGTCCGAAGCTGTGGTTACAACCTGGAGGTGCTGCAGAACTCCGACCGTACTGCTATCGACACAGGACTTAAGTACGTCAACAACGACGCCTGTTACCCGTCCCTGATTGTAGTTGGTCAGATCATGGATGCGCTGCTCTCCGGCAAATACGACTTAGATCACACAGCCGTTATCATGAGCCAGACCGGCGGCGGCTGCCGTGCTTCCAACTATATCGGCTTTATCCGCCGTGCCTTAGAGCGCGCCGGTATGCCGCAGATTCCGGTTATCTCGTTAAATGCCAACGGCATGGAGACGAATCCGGGCTTCAAGATTACCCTGCCGCTTCTTACCAAAGCAATGCAGGCGGTTGTCTACGGCGACCTCTTCATGCGTGTTCTCTATGCGACCCGCCCATACGAAGCAAAAGCCGGCTCCGCCAACGCCTTGCATGAGAAATGGAAAGCAATCTGCATCAAATCGCTGCAGAAACACTCTTTATCCATGGCAGAGTTTAACCGCAACATCCGCGGTATTATCCATGACTTCGACGAACTTCCGAGACGCGATGTCCAGAAACCGAGGGTTGGCATTGTCGGCGAGATCCTGGTAAAATTCTCCCCGTTAGCAAACAACCACGTGGTAGAGCTTCTGGAAGCCGAGGGTGCCGAGGCTGTAATGCCGGATCTGCTTGATTTCCTGCTTTACTGCTTCTACAACAGCAACTTCAAAGCCGACAATCTGGGCGGCAAACGTTCCACCGCACACCTGTGCAACATGGGAATCTCCCTGCTGGAGTATTTCCGCCGCACCTGCCGCCGCGAACTGGAACGCAGCACACATTTCCTTCCGCCTGCACGGATTCAGGATCTGGCGTCGATGGCGAAGCATTACGTTTCCCTCGGCAATCAGACCGGCGAGGGATGGTTCCTGACTGGTGAGATGCTGGAATTGATTCACAGCGGCACGACGAACATCATCTGCACCCAGCCGTTCGGCTGCCTGCCGAACCACATCGTCGGAAAAGGCGTCATCAAAGGACTGCGCGCCAGCCATCCGGAGGCGAATATCATCGCCGTAGACTACGATCCGGGGGCCAGCGAAGTTAATCAGCTGAACCGTATCAAACTGATGCTTTCCACCGCACAGAAGAACCTGCCAGAAAGGAAAAAGGAGTCAAGAATTGGATGATTTTGGATTGATTTTGGATAAAATTTCCAGCTGACTTTTAAAGACGTCTGTGCTATAATAAATTTATATGGAGTTTAAGATAGGCTGTGGATTCCATAGCCTATCTTCTATATAGTGGAACAAAAAGACAGACTAAAAGGAGATCTCAGGATGAAATCAAAATTATTCCTCTGCGCGGCTCTGGCTGCGGCTCTCTACGTGACGCCGTCTTATGCAGCTGATTATTCCGCACAGGTTGTGAGTTTTTCTCAGGAGGACCTGGACAACCTCTCCATCGAGCTGACCGGCTCCAAAGTAATTACCGACGATTTTTCATTCAAACTTCCATCCCAGTCATTTTCGAGACTCATCATGGTTCCGAACGGGGATTCCTACGAGGTATATGAAAAAACAGCCTATGAAGCCAACGGAGGCGGACTTCTCTTCCGCATTCTCGCATTTGAGGACACGCATTACCGCGATTTAAACGGCTGCACCATCTTAGGCTTCTGCGGCAACAAGATCTTCATTCTGGATCCGCACTACGACGAGCAGTATGCCAGCGACAGCGAAGAATATGCAAAATGCAAAGAAATCGTGACCTCGATCAAGAAGAGTTTCATTTCCTATATCAAAGACGCCGGGACGGTTGAGTAGCATCGAATCGAATATAAATATGCAAAAAGAACGTCAAATTCTAAGTTTTTCGCTTGGGTTTGACGTTCTTTTTTACTTTAAACTCTTCTATTTTGGGCTCTTCTATTTTCGTCTTTGTGCCGTAGAGGTCCCTTACAAGACCGCTGATGGTCGTGTACTGGCTTCTACGCAGGTAACGGACTGCCAGCATAGAAGAAACAACCGCGCCGATCGCCCATGCTGTATCATACCAGCCTGCCGACAGCCCCACGGTAAACGCGTTCTCCGCAATACCGATCGTCGAAGCGCCGCCGATCGCCAGACCCGCGATACTAGCTGCCACAACAAACGCATTATTTTTTCCTTTATATAAAAGGAAGTTCTCTGAATCCTTTTTCTGGCTGTAAGACACATAGATACTGATGCCAAACAGCAGAAGCACATATAAAATAACAATTAGCAGCGGAATATTCATTACTTCGCGCCTCCATTTTCCTCTGCCTCGCGGCAAATACGCTCGTAGGCTTCCTTTGTCTGTGGGAGCACGCTTCCGCCGTACGGAATTACATATACATCTTTTCCGTTAAAGTCTACCTCTGCCAGCAGATCCTTCATATCTTTAAACGATCTTACGCCCATATCCCGAACCAGCTCCGGCTCCATGGAAGACAGAAGCAGCGTCTTCGAACGACGGATGGACTCGCAGGCTGCGTAGAAAATATAGCCGCCGATGGTGAAAGACGCACGCAGTGCCTCATCCAGGCATCCCTTAGAGAGAGGCTTAATCCAGTCGAAGAAATCCCTGGAACCGCTTCCCTCCGGGCATTCCGCCAGCATAATGAGTGTACCGCCCTCTTTGACCGCTCTCGATGCGTTAAACAGCGTCTTGGTGGACTGATAAAAATTCAGATCCTTCGGGAAACCGCCGCAGCTTGCAATTACGACATCTGCCTGATAGTCGATCGGCAGTCCGTATCCCTTCTGTACATAACTGCAGCTTGCCTGCCATGCCTTGTCAAACTCACCACAGAATAAACCGCTGTGGCGGGAAGATGTATCTACCACGATATTGATACCGAATGTAACATGTACCATGGCACCTGCCTCGCGCATATCCAGGTTGATCGGGTTGTTCTCCACCAGACCGCTGCCGACACGCACATCCGTCATCGGTTTCTCCGGATCCAGCGCACGCTCATGGTTCATGCGGATCGTCTCACGGGAAGCAATACCTGGAACGATGCTCTTTCTTCCGCCGCCGTAGCCTGCCATCAGATGGTGCACCGTACCGCCGATGCAGATGACCTTTCTGCCGACTGCCAGCGGATTGACCGATACACGCGTTCCGAAGGACGTCGTACCGATGTATACCAGATCCGGCGCATCGCAGTCATGGTCAGTCACGCTCGCTACATGGTCGTAGACAAACTCGCTTGCAAGTTTTCTGCGATCCTCCGCCGTATTCTTGCGGTGTGTTCCCAGTGCAACCACAACCGCAATCTGGTCATATTCCACGCCCATCTCATCGTGCAGATATTTTACCAGAAGCTCGCAAATCACGTCCTGACGCATCCAGAAACGCGTCATATCACTGATCACGATCGTAACCGGATCGGTCGGTGCAATCAATTCCTTTAACGGCTTCGTGCCAATCACACCATCCGTCACACAATGCAAAAATTCTGCTTTTATATCTTCAATGACCCGCATCTTATTTTCATACAGGTATTTTACACTCTTCGCACCGTCAATCTCAAAATCGACCGCCGACGTTCCGTACTTTAAATGTACTTGCTCCATTGTCTTTCTCCTTCACATTTCCTCATCTGCGTTAAACGTTTGCGCTTTAAACCACTAAAGTATATAATAAAGCACCTGTTTTGTCAAGTCTTTCACAAAACAGGTGCTTTATTTTTATAATTTATATGATATTTTTCAATCTTCCCGGTACGCCGCATACATCTGCGTCGTCGCCATATCCGAATGTCCAAGAATCGTCTGAACCGCCCGCATGTCTGCACCTCTCGCAATCAGATGCGCCGCAAAGGAATGGCGCAGCGTGTGCGGCGTGATATCTTCCTCAATCCCGGCTTTCTCGCCGTAATATTTGATAATCTTCCAGAATCCCTGCCGGCTCATCGCGCCGCCCGTACAGTTGACAAAGAAATAGTCCGATCCCTTTCCACGCAGCAGCTCGTTTCTCGCATGTTCCAAATACTCCTCCAGCGCTGCTTTCGCCGAACGTCCAAATGGGATCGTCCGCTCCCTCTCCCCGTCGCGACAGACCAGAAATCCAATGTTCATATTGATATCTTCCATCTGGATCCCTATAAGCTCTGACACCCGGATTCCGGTCGCATATAAAAGAGCCAGCATCGCCTTGTCCCGAATCTCCTTCGGTGTCTGCCCGGATGGCTGTGCCAGAAGCGCTGATACCTGATCGACACTCAGGACCACCGGCGCCTTTTTCTCCACTTTCGGCGCATGCAGACTTTCCGCCGGGTTCCGCCGGATGCATGCCTGCATACATTCATAATTAAAAAACGCTTTCATCGCCGCCATCATCCGTGAAATGGTGGTAGCCGCCTTTCCCTGCTCTTCCATATGAAGAATATATCCATGCAGGCTGGTCTTTGTCACCTTCGCCGCCTCCCGGATCTCTTTCTCCTCCAGATAAGTAATCATCTGCATCAGATCTCTCCGATATGACTGTACGGTATTTTCCGATGCCTGTTTTACCTCCCGCAGGTACTGTTCAAATCTGTCTACTTCCCCTCTCATACTTCCCCAATCTATTCTCGTAACCATTTCCGCCATTCTTTTATTCACGGCATTTTCTGCCAACCCCCCAGCCTGCAGGACAAATATTGTTCCGCGGTAATCCTATCGATTTCTCCATCCGAACCATCCATTCTCCTGAGGTTTTCTCACCCTATCTGCAACTTACCTTCTTCTCCACAAACAGGGCTTTTATCGTCCGCAGGTATCATTATATCTACATTTTCCCATAAAATCAAACATAATTTTCCCCACTTTTCCTACATTTTTCGACTGATTTACATAAAAATACAACATATGGTGCGTCCACTTTTTCCACCCCCATATGTTGTAAATTTTGAATTATATTTTTATTCGGACAGCCCCATTAAAATGGGCAGTGTGAGACCAGTAATGATACAAAACCAGGATTCAGCCACACTTCCAGCGCAGTTCCCATCCCCAGCACCAATAAAAGGATTAAAAATCCAGCCGTCCGTATCCGCCTCTCCTTTGCAAGCGCCCAGGAAAGAAGCAGCCAGAACACAGGAATATAAAACACCACCTGTGGAAATAACGTTGCCACAAATACAGGCAATCCCCAAAAACCGCCCCAGCCAGTAAATCCTGCCAGCAGCCATGCCTGCTCCAGACCTAAGACGAGACAAGCCCCCCACGCAGCCAGGCATGCGACCGGCGTCATACCTGCCAGCCACAGCATCAGCGCCATCCCTGACCGCTGCAGCCAAACCTGAAAAAACAAAGTTCCCCGGCTGGCTGCCTTCATTCCGGCGTTTAGATGCCACCCGGCACCCGATGGATCTCCAATTTCTTGTCCAAGCCTCGCTGCCAGCACACTTTCCAGCCCGGCATGTCCGCTTCCGGACGAAATTTGAAAACAAACGGCTGCTATCGTCCCCAATACAATCCCAAGGATCCAAAAAAACACTGATACATCCCAGGTACTTAAAGCCGGAAGCCGGAATCTCCTTTTCACATGCAATCCCTGCCTATTCCTTTGTTACCTTATCTGTATTCAGTGTTTTTTATAATATGCCTTTATATCTGCCTCTATATGCTGTTAGCTTCATGCGTCTTTCAGCGTTTAATCCATATATTTATTTCATCACAGATGCTTACAGTGCTTCGCTGATCCTTATTTTTACTTCTGTCCTGCTTTACAGGCATACGCCAGAATCGCGGACACAGTCTTTCCATCCGTCAGTTCTCCTGCGTAGATCCGTTTCAAAAGGTCGGAAAGTTCCCACGCCTCTATCTCAATCTCCTCGTCCGGGTCAAGATGCTGATGGGTTTTCTTGAGATCGCGTGCCAGAAAAATATCCAACGCCTCATCACAGAACGCGATCGTTGTGTTGACGCTCATCAGATATTCCAGATGGTCACAACGGTAGCCCGTCTCCTCCTCCAGCTCGCGGTACGCGCAGTCAATCTTCGCCTCATCCGGCGAATCCAGCTTACCAGCCGGAATCTCCAGTGTATAGCGGTCCAGCGCATTGCGGTACTGACGCACCATGAGAATCTTTCCATCCTCCGTAACCGGAAGCACCGCTGCCGCGCCGTCATGATGGATAAAATCCCATTTTGCCTGATGTCCGTTTACCTCGACGGTATCTTCGTACATTTTCAAGATGGTTCCCTGATATTTTAACTCTCGTTTCAGACGTTTGACCGGCACGGGCTCCAGCGATGCCTGCTTTTCTACTTTCTGTTCCATATTTTCTCACCCTTATGTCCAGGTTCCTTCTGGGTTCTTTTTCAACATTTTTTCACTATTTCAGGTCGATGCACTTCTCATAGCATGCGTCACATGCCTTGATAACCGCATTCCGCAAACCATACTCCTCCAGGACGCTGACCGCGTAGATCGTCGTGCCGCCCGGCGAGCAGACATCATCTTTGAGTGCGCCCGGATGCTTACCGGTCTCGAGTACCATCTTCGCACTGCCGACAACGCCCTGCGCCGCCATCCGGTAAGCCACATCTCGCGGCATGCCGTACTTAACGCCCGCATCTGCCAGCGCCTCGATGAACATATAGATGTATGCCGGTGCACTGGAACTGATACATACAACCGCATTCATCATATATTCCGGAACGATCTCCATCATACCAAAAGATTCAAAGAAATTGCTGATCATCTGCTTTTCTGTCTCTTCAAACAGCTTCTTGTCGTAGCAGACACCTGTCATACCCTCGCCGATCAGCGCCGGCGTGTTCGGCATCGCACGCACGATACGGCGGTCACCGCCCAGCTTCTCGTTGACACTGTCAATCGTGATACCCGGTGCAATCGAAATAATAATATTTTCTTTCGTTACATGGTCCTTGATATCTGCCAGTACATTGTCATAAAACTGCGGTTTTATAGCTAATACGATATATTTTGCATTTTCCGCACAATCCTGGTTTGTGTCAACCGCCTTGACACCTGTCTCTTTCTCTATCTGTGCCACTCTCCGGCGGTTCAGATCCGTAAAAGTGATATCTTCCGTTTTATATTTGTTCAGCAGGCTTCGCATGATCGCATAGCCGATATTTCCCATTCCGATAAAACCAATTTTCGCCATAATCTTTGTCTCCCTCCATCTGACATCCGGCACTTCCCTGCCGGATGATCCTCCATTTGTTGTCTGACTGCAGCTACTCTTTCCAACAGCCACATCTGGCTTTCTATTCAGCATCTTGGTAACGGTTCAATCTTCTTACCATTACGCCACAATAAATGCATGAAGCTGCTAAATAATCACTATTTTTCAACTCTATCATGCTATAATACTCGTCTTTTGGACAGTTTGCAAGCAAAATTTCTCCGCCTGCCTTCACGCTCACGACCCTTTATTTTACCCTGCTCATGCAAATTTTCAATCTGTCCGAAAAACAGAGTTTCCGTTTTCCGCTTCATGAAAAAAAACTGTATTCTTCTGTATTTCTTTCTCTCTCAAAAAAGATGTAAAGAATGTGCCTTGGCACATTCGGGCGTCTCGCGCGGTCGCTTGCGACATGTTTCTTCTTCGCGCGAGTGCGCATCCTCGCGGAGCGTTTTTTTGTTTCATAGGACGCAATTTCCCATGAAACAAAAAAGTCTTATGAATGTAATGTATCTTCATCCATAAGACTTTTATTTTCATGCTCAAGTTTACTCCATGCAGCCCTGCTGCCGGGTTTTATTTGGCGTACTCGGTAACTCTCGATTCACGGATTACATTGACCTTGATCTGTCCCGGATACTGTAACTCTTCCTGAATCCGCTTTGAAATCTCTCTCGCCATCAGAACCATATCATCGTCGCTGACCTGTTCCGGTACAACCATGATACGCACCTCACGACCTGCCTGAATTGCGTAGGATTTATCAACACCCTTATAGGAGTTCGTGATATCCTCCAGCTGTTTCAGACGGTTGGTATATGTTTCCAGAGTCTCTCGTCTCGCACCTGGACGTGCCGCTGAAATCGTATCAGCTGCCTGTACCAGACATGCAATCAAGCTCTGTGGCTCTACATCGCCGTGATGGGCTTCCACTGCATTGATAACGGTTGCGGACTCTTTGTACTTCTTACAGAGCGCCACACCCAGTTCTACGTGGGTTCCCTCCTGCTCGTGATCGACTGCCTTTCCAATATCATGTAATAAACCTGCACGTTTGGCGGTCCGTACATCGACGCCCACCTCAGCCGCCAGAAGTCCGGCTAACTGTGCAACCTCAATCGAATGCTTCAATGCATTCTGACCGTAACTTGTCCGGAATTTCATCTTACCAAGCAGCTTGACAAGTTCCGGATGGATACCATGAATGCCAACTTCCAGAAGAGCCGCTTCGCCCTCCTCGCGCATCATGTTTTCCACTTCTTTCTGTGCCTTCTCTACCATCTCTTCGATTCTGGCTGGATGAATCCGTCCATCCACAATCAGACGTTCCAGTGCAATACGCGCTACCTCTCTCCGGATTGGATCGAAGCCAGACAGGACAACTGCCTCCGGCGTATCGTCGATGATCAGTTCCACGCCCGTCAGAGTCTCCAGTGTACGAATATTTCTTCCCTCACGTCCGATAATTCGTCCCTTCATCTCATCATTCGGAAGCTGTACGACTGATACGGTTGTCTCAGCCACATGATCCGCAGCACAGCGCTGAATCGCTGTCACCACATAATCCTTGGCTTTCTTCTCTGCTTCCTCTTTCGCTTTCGCCTCGAGATCTTTGATCAGCTTCGCCGTATCATGCTTTACATCTTCTTCCACGGAACGCAGCAGATATTCCTTTGCCTGTTCAGAGGTTAAACCGGAGATCTTCTCCAGTTCCAGCATACCTTTCTCATAGAGAGCCTCTGCCTCCGCAGTCTTTCTCTTGAGTGCCTCCTCCTTGACATTCATACCCGCTTCACGCTTTTCCATCGCTTCTGCTTTCTTGTCCAGGTTTTCTTCTTTGCTCAGTACACGTCTTTCATAGCGCTGAAGCTCAGCTCTTCTTTCCTTTGTTTCTTTCTCAAGCTCATTCTTTGTCTTTAACGACTCTTCCTTCGCTTCAAGGAGAGCTTCTCGCTTCTTTGTCTCAGCAATTTTCAATGCTTCATCTATTATTTCCCTGGATCGTTCTTCTGCGCTTCCAATCTTCGCCTCATATGTCTTCTGGCGATGCTGGTTCGCAACGACCCAAGTAATAGCTGCTACAATAACACCTGTAACGATAACCGCAATTATTACTTGTGACACAGGAGCACCTCCTTATTTAGTTTTCATTGTACGAAAATACAATACTATAATTTTAAACGGTTTTATACAGTATGTCAAGCAGAATAAGCGCTTCCTAACCAGCTTCCTGAGACACCTTCAGACAGCATTCTGTTCTGTTTCATAATACATTTGCACGTTCACAGTCATGAAACAAAATCCATTCAAAATTATCTTTGGTAAATGACTCTGCGCCTGAAAGTCAACTAAGTGCATCCTCCTGCTCCTTCATCTCTCTCCGGATATCTTCCCATGAAAATCCCCGCCTCATCAGATAGGCAATAATCTTTTTTTCCTCCTCCGGCGCTGTCTCTCCCGCCCTGTAATGCTTCTTCTCAAGCAAGACGCGGATTGCCTCGCCCGAATCATGTTCTGTCTCTTCCAGCTGCTCCCGGATGATCTCGCGCGATATGCCTTTTCGCTGCAGGTAAAGCTTCAATTCCGCCTGGCTTTTCCGCTTTCCATGAACCTGCAAATAATTCGCCGCATATCTGGCATCGTCCACAAAATGATATTCCTGCAAAAATCCAATCGTCTCCTGCACGATCGAATCCGGATACCCGTCCTGGAAAAGGCGGCGGCACATTTCCCCTTCCGTCCGGTCCTGCACTTTCAAAAGATTCAGCGCCCGCTCATGTGCCCGGCGGCTTAAAAGATCCAAAAGCTCCCTCTCCGTTCTTTCTTCCAAAACCGCGCCCTCACAGACACCGTATTTTTCTAATTCCCCATTATATAAAAGAAAGGCAAAGTCCTCATCCGTGAAAACTTTGCACTTTCTCTTATCCAGGGATTCTACGCGTTCAATCCGCATATACAGCCCCTTTTCATAGCTACAGTTCACACGCTGCCAGCTGTAACTTTTCCTGTTACTGTTCACACATATGTGCCCTGTAACAGGATTTTACTCTATTTTTCGTCCTCTGCGTCCACTCCTACCGGCGGAAGCTCCGTCGGTGCTTCCTTGGACGCCTCCGGCATCATCGTGTCTTCGGAAAGTCCGTATTTGACACGTACCTTGTTCTCAATCTCAAGGCAGATTTCCGGATTTGCTGCCAGGAAATTCTTCGCGTTCTCGCGTCCCTGACCGATCTTGCTGCCCTCATAAGCATACCAGGCGCCGCTCTTCTCCACGATGTTCTCCTTCGCCGCCAGATCCAAGATATCGCCCTCACGGGAAATACCTTTTCCGAACATGATATCAAACTCTGCCTCACGGAATGGCGGAGCAATCTTGTTCTTCACAACCTTGATGCGGACACGGTTTCCAATCACTTCGCCGCCCTGCTTCAGAGACTCAATTCGGCGGACATCCATGCGGACAGAAGAATAGAACTTGAGTGCCCGTCCACCGGTCGTAACCTCCGGGTTTCCGAACATGATACCAACCTTCTCACGCAGCTGGTTGATAAAGATAACGATACAATTTGAACGGCTGATTGCTGCGGTCAGCTTTCTGAGTGCCTGCGACATCAGACGTGCCTGCAGACCTACGTGGGAATCACCCATCTCGCCGTCAATCTCTGCCTTCGGAACCAGTGCGGCAACCGAGTCCACAATCACGATATCGATCGCGCCGGAGCGCACCATCGTCTCGGTAATCTCAAGCGCCTGCTCGCCGTTGTCCGGCTGGGAGATATACAGATTATCGATATCAACACCGATCTTCTTCGCATATGCCGGATCGAGTGCGTGCTCTGCATCGATAAATCCAGCGATACCGCCTCTCTTCTGTACTTCTGCCACCATATGCAGGGCAACCGTCGTCTTACCACTGGACTCAGGTCCGTATACTTCGATGATTCGTCCCTTCGGAACACCGCCCAGTCCCAGTGCAATATCCAGGCTCAGGGAGCCGGTCGGAATCGTCTCTATATTCATATTCGCACCAGAATCACCCAGCTTCATCACTGAGCCTTTTCCATATGCTTTCTCAATCTGTGTCAACGCAGCATCCAATGCTTTCAGCTTGTCTTCTTTATTCATCTTTCCCTCCAAAGTGCCGCTCCGCGGCCAATCACGAACAAACGTTCTAAACTTAGCTCTATCATAGCGGATCCGGCTGTAAATGTCAACTGTTTTCTTTTGGTTTTCCCCCGGACGCACTGCAGGATGCTGCCGGATCTATAACCTGATTCTGCGATTCAAAGTATCTACAATTATATCATTTTCCGGCTGGTTCTGTCTATTATTTTGCCGAGAAAAGCTGCTGCCAGAACTGTATCGTACGGAATTTTCAGTTCAGAAAATTCCGTACGATACAGTTACGCTGCCACCATTACTGTTCACACAAAACCTTCCGTTGCAAAAATGCCTGCCTGTACACGTCATCTGGCACCGCCCCGCTTCTACTCTAACAGCCGCCCGATATCCAGCGCCCCCCAGCCCTGTTGGTTGCGCGGCAGCCCCAGATCCACTGCCCGCTCTTTAAAGCGAAGCTTCACATCCCGGTTCGTCATGTCCGGGTTCTGCTCCAGCAGAAGCGCCGCCGCCCCCGCGACAAGCGGCGTAGACATGGACGTCCCGCTTTTAAAACGGTACCCGTTCCGCCGCAGGTTACAGCTCACAATCCGTGATCCAGGCGCCACAATGTCCGGCTTGCAGATGCAGGCGTCCGTCGGCCCCCGCCCCGAATAGTCCACCATCCGGCTGCCTGCCACCTCTACCTCCCGGTCATCATCCGCACATCCCACCGTGATGACCTTCCGGCTGATCCCCGGCGTTGTGATCGTGTGCGCGGCTGGACCATTATTTCCCGCTGCCACCACGACCACATACCCGGCATCCCACGCCGCATCGACACCGCGCACCAGCGCCGAATCCTCGCTCATTCCCTTCGGTGTAAAGGAGCCAACCGATATATTGATAATCCGGATCCCGTACTGGCTGCCATTCTGGCGCACCCAGCGAAGCCCTGCCAGCACATCCGATACATACCCATTTCCCCTCTGATCCAGCACTTTCAGGCAGACCAGCTGCGCCCCCGGCGCCACACCCTGATAGCGTCCCGCCGACGCCGTGCCGCTGCCGGCAATCATCCCTGCCACATGCGTTCCATGCCCATTGTCATCATACGGCTGCTGCTTTTTCTTAAGGAAATCCCGAAATCCGTAAACGCAATTTTCCAAATCCGGATGCAGAAATACCCCTGTGTCCAGGATCGCCACCCCGACGCCTTTTCCTGTCAGTCCTCGTCTGTACGCCTCATTGCAATGAATCCATTCTCTCGCCCGGTTCACAGGAAAAAGCCCCCATATTCTTCCCTTACTGTTAGAATATGGGGGCTTTCGCCGTATGTGAATGCAGCCTCTTATTTGTGGAAGCTGTAATAGACGGTTCCGCCTGCCAGTCCACCGCGGAACTGCGCCAGCTCACTGACCGTCACCAGCTGATAGCCACGCTCCACAAGCGCCGGAATGATCGTGACTGCCGCATCACCGGAAGCATTGTAAAGCTCATGCATCAGAACCACCGAGCCATCTTTTACCTGGTTTAACACGGTCTGCACCGATGAAGCCGCATTGCGCGTCTTCCAGTCCAGCGTATCCACATCCCAGAGTACGATCGGCTGGCTGATATTGGCAAGCACAGTGCTGTTTTTTCCACCGCCCGGAAGACGGACTGTTTTCGGTGCCTCGCCTGTGATCGCGGCAACCGCCTGATTGCAGGCCTCCACCTGCTGACGAATCTCCTGTGGGCCTAACTTCTGGAGATACTTGTGATCCTGCGTGTGATTTCCAATCTCATGCCCATTGGCATACATCCGCTGAATCTCACTCTTATAGGAATTCACACGGTTTCCGACCACATAAAAGGTCACACGGCCGCCGTACTGTTCCGCGCAATCCATGATGCGGTTTCCAACCGGGGCATACGGACCATCATCAAAGGTCAGTGCCACCATCGGTGCATTCGGATCGATATAACGACCGCCGCTGGCTACCATTCCATCCGGAACCTGGCTGTCCCCCTGCTCCGTTCCCTGTGTCTCAGAAGCAGTCTGTCCGTTATTTCCTGTCTCCTGGTTCTCTGTTGTCTGCTGTCCTTCCGCTGCGCCAGCATGATTCTCGCTGCCAGCAGCCGTCTGTGCATCCCCCGCCTCATTCTGGGAACCGGACGCCTGCTCCCGCCTCTGAATCAGCTCCATATCCGATGCCGGTCCGGACGGCACATCATCCGCATACGCCGCAAACGACGCCCCTACCGTACAGACCGCCGTAAGTAACAGTGCTACTGCTCTCATTTTCCATGTTTTTCTCATACCGCTCCAAACCCTCCAAATTGTTTTCTTTTTCTTCTGCCATTCCGATGCAATCCGGAACAGCCGACCATGTGACATACTCACGTACAATGGTTTTATTATATCACACTCTTCCTTTATTAAGAACACTTCGTCCCATTTTACTTCTTACATTTTTCTGACAAGGTTAGTGTTCACGCATACGTGCCCGGTAACGGAATTTGACGTGGTTTCGCATTTAAATACGGCAAATTCCTGCTACCTCCACGTTCTCTTATGACGCTTTCGATCCCAAATGTGCCTGCCTGTAAACAGCTCCAAAGAATATTCATAAGTATTTTTAATAAATATTTCATATTGTGTAATACACCTAATATATGCTATGATAAAAATGATGTCGTTACGCATCACAACGCGTGCAACGTAACACATGGAGTTTATTGACAAAAGAGTTGAAAGGAAGTAACAAATGGGCGGATTTTTTGGTGTCACATCAAAAACAAACTGTACACTGGATCTTTTTTTTGGTACGGACTATCATTCCCATCTGGGAACACGACGCGGTGGTATGGCGGTTTATGGAGAAAACGGTTTCAGCCGTTCTATCCACAATATCGAGAATTCCCCGTTCCGTACAAAATTTGAGCACGATGTCGATGAAATGCAGGGTAACATGGGCATCGGCTGTATCTCAGATATGGAACCGCAGCCTCTGTTAATTCAGTCGCACTTAGGAAGCTATGCCATTACCACAGTCGGCAAGATCAATAATGAAAAAGAGCTGATTCAGGAAGCATTTAAGAACGGGCATATTCATTTCATGGAAATGAGCGGCGGCAAGATCAATGCAACCGAGCTGGTCGGCGCCATCATCAGTCAGGCAGATTCCCTTGTTGAAGGTCTGAAACTGGCACAGGAAAAAATCAAGGGTTCCATGACCATTCTCCTGCTGACCCCGGAGGGCATCTATATCTCCCGTGACCGCCTCGGACGTACCCCGGCGATCATCGGACGCAAAGATGGTGCGTTCTGTGTTTCCTTTGAAAGCTTTGCATACATCAACCTTGGATACACGGACTACAAAGAACTGGGACCGGGCGAGATCGTCCGCATGAACGCCGACGGCGTAGAGGTACTCAGCCCGGCTCGCAAGGAAATGAAAATCTGTTCTTTCTTGTGGGTTTACTACGGTTATCCGACCTCCTGCTACGAAGGAATCAACGTCGAGGAAATGCGGTACCACTGCGGTCGTATGCTTGCCAAACGCGATCAGTCCGACGCCGATCTGGTAGCCGGAATCCCCGATTCCGGTATCGCGCATGCAGTCGGCTACGCCAATGAATCCGGCATTCCATTTGCCCGTCCATTCATTAAATATACCCCAACCTGGCCGCGTTCCTTCATGCCGACCACCCAGAGCCAGAGAAACCTGATCGCACGTATGAAGCTGATCCCGGTAGACGCCCTGATCCGCGACAAGAGTCTGCTCTTAATCGACGATTCCATCGTCCGCGGCACCCAGCTCGGCGAAACAACCGAATTTCTGTATCAGAGCGGTGCCAAAGCAGTACATATCCGTCCGGCTTGTCCGCCGCTGCTGTTTGGATGTAAATATCTGAACTTCTCCCGCTCCAATTCCGAGCTGGACCTCATCACACGCCGCATCATCCGCGACCGTGAGGGCGACAATGTTTCCCCGGAGCTTCTGGATGATTATGCAAACCCAGACAGCCAGAATTATAAGGAAATGGTCGAAGAAATCCGTAAACGCTTAAACTTTACCTCCCTGCAGTTCCACCGCCTCGACGATTTAATCGAGTCGATTGGTCTGGAACCGTGCAAGCTGTGTACGTATTGCTGGAACGGAAAAGAATAATGTTGTAGAATACGTTTCTATGATAACCAAAATGGCAGCCCATCAATTTCTGCTGATGAGCTGCCATCTTTATTCTGTTAATTCTCTGCCAATCGTTTTATCAGCACCGTGCCTTTATAGTTTATACAAGCACACCGCCAATACCCACATCACTTCTGCCCTGTCACCATCATATAACGGTTATGTGCGTCCTTCAGACAGGCAATGAGCGGCTTCTGAGTCAGTGCAAAATACCTTTCCCGGATACTCTGCTGCATCTCGTCCAAATCCGTTTTCAAACTCTTTCCAAGCAGCATCGACACAACAAAATTGCGCGTCACCGACAAAATCGTATTGCACTCCAGATCAAGAATCTTTCCCGTCGCCCGTTCTACTACAAAACTCACATAAAACTCGCCGTGCAGGCTGTAAATCGCGTCCTCCTTGCTCGGTTTCGCCTGACCTACAACCAGAATCGTATCATCCTTATACATTATATCGTTTCCCCTTTTCTTCGAAACTGCCCTGATAAAAGCAGTTTCATCCATATACTGGTTTTATGATACCATGTTCTTAGGAAAGGTACAAGCTACGCTTCCTCGAAACCATATAAAATATGTAGGATTACAATACATCGTAAAAGGAACCAAACGCTCTCACGAGAAAAGGGATCGAAATCGATCCCTTTTCTCACTCTTCTTAGGTTAACAAGTATGGTTAACAAATAGTTAACAAGTAATTAACAAATGATGTACTTTTTACTGCTTTTCACCACATCTAACCACCCTTAAAACCCTTGAAAAATCAATAATTTTTAGAATTTCCCAGCCTTCGCAGCTTCCTCAATACCTACCGCAACCGCCACAGTAGCGCCGACCATAGGGTTATTACCCATACCGATCAGTCCCATCATCTCTACATGAGCCGGTACAGAGGAAGAACCTGCGAACTGTGCATCGGAGTGCATACGTCCCATGGTATCAGTCATACCGTAAGAAGCCGGACCTGCTGCCATGTTATCCGGGTGAAGGGTACGTCCTGTACCGCCGCCGGATGCTACGGAGAAGTATTTCTTGCCTTTCTCTACGCATTCCTTCTTATATGTACCTGCTACCGGATGCTGGAAACGGGTCGGGTTGGTGGAGTTACCGGTGATGGAAACGTCTACGCCCTCTTTCCACATGATCGCTACACCCTCGGTAACGTCATTCGCACCATAGCAGTTTACTTTCGCACGAAGTCCCTTGGAGTAAGATTTTCTCCACAGTTCTTTTACTTCACCTGTATAGTAATCCATCTCTGTCTCTACATATGTAAAGCCGTTGATACGGGAAATGATCTGAGCCGCATCCTTGCCAAGACCGTTTAAGATAACGCGAAGCGGTTTTTTACGAACTTTGTTTGCTTTCTCTGCGATACCGATCGCACCCTCTGCGGCTGCAAAGGACTCATGACCTGCCAGGAAGCAGAAGCAATCGGTCTCTTCTTCCAGAAGCATCTTGCCTAAGTTTCCATGTCCCAGACCTACTTTACGCTGATCTGCTACGGAACCCGGAATACAGAATGCCTGCAGTCCCTCGCCGATCGCTGCAGCCGCATCGGCAGCTCTGCGGCAGCCCTTCTTAATAGCGATAGCTGCACCTACGGTGTAAGCCCAGCATGCGTTCTCAAAACAAATCGGCTGGATCTTCTTAACCTGCTCATATACATCCAGTCCGGCATCCTTCGTGATCTTTTCTGCCTCTTCGATCGAAGCAATGCCATAGCTATTTAATACGGAATTGATCTTGTCAATTCGTCTCTCGTATGATTCAAATAATGCCATTGTGATGTTCCTCCTTAACTATGTACCCTGTGCTTATTCCTGTCTCGGATCGATAATCTTAACTGCATCGTCTACACGACCGTACTGACCTTTTGCCTTCTCATATGCAGTGGTCGGATCGTCGCCCTTCTTGATGAAGTCGGTCATCTTACCTAAGTTTACAAACTGGTAACCAATGATCTGATCTTCTTCATCCAGTGCAATTCCTGTTACATAGCCTTCTGCCATCTCAAGGTAACGCGGACCTTTTTTCAGAGTTCCGTACATCGTACCTACCTGAGAGCGAAGTCCTTTTCCAAGGTCTTCAAGGCCGGCACCAATCGGAAGCCCCTCTTCAGAAAACGCACTCTGCGTTCTGCCATATGCGATCTGGAGGAACAGCTCACGCATGGCGGTGTTGATTGCATCACAGACAAGGTCTGTATTTAATGCTTCCAGTACGGTTCTTCCCGGAAGAATCTCTGCTGCCATCGCTGCAGAATGGGTCATACCAGAACATCCGATCGTCTCTACCAGAGCCTCCTGAATGATACCTTCCTTAACATTCAGGGTCAGCTTACAAGCACCCTGCTGCGGCGCACACCAGCCAACACCGTGTGTTAAACCGGAAATATCCTTTACTTCTTTGGACTTAACCCACTTTGCTTCCTCCGGGATCGGAGCAGCGCCGTGATTTACGCCCTGGGCTACTGGACACATATTTTCTACTTCTTGTGAATAAATCATTGTAAGACTCCTTTCGAAATGATTGGATTTTGTACTTTGTTAATTTTATCACATCAATCCTGTCCCTATTATCTCACGAAATTCTCAATTCGTCCATAGGTTTTTTGTAACTTTTCAGACGGTTTTCTCATCTTTCTTTCTCTCCAAAAAAACATACAAAAACAGGACAAAACTAACGAACAGAATACATCCCTTTACCATGCTGGAAATACTTAACGCCCACCAAATACCGCTAAGTCCCATCACCGAGGACAACAACACCGCCACTGGGATGCGCGCGGAGGTAAAGGTCACGCTGACGATCGACGGATACAGCGTCCGCCCCAGACCGGAAAACGCACCGATCGAGGTCTGTTCCACCATCATAAACATCTGGCTCAGTCCCACGATCCGCAGGTAATTGACGCCGAGCGCCATGACCTCTTCTTCCTGCAAAAAGATCGAGAACAGCGGACGCGCCATTCCGATCAGCAAAAATGTCGTGCAGAGTCCCCACGCCGCCGTCATCGCGATCGCACAGAAATAGCCGCGGCGCACACGGTCATACCGCTTCGCCCCATAATTCTGTCCGAGGAATGCATTGACTGCCGCCGAAAAGCCATCTCCGACCATCCAGGAAACGGATTCAATCTGACTGCCAACACGCTGTGCCGCCACTGCCAGATCACCCCATCCGGTGATAAGGCGGGTCAGAATCATCGAAATTCCTGCGTAAATCAGGTTCTGCACCGCCGACGGCACACCGATCCGCACGATCTCCCTCCAAACCTTCACTGGAACCAGCACCCAGAGACGCAGATGCGGAAACAGCACCTTTTCTCGCAGGACTGCCCGGAAAAACAGAAGACTTACGAGCGCCTGTGCCGTGACCGTCGCAGCCGCTGCTCCGCTGACTCCCAGTTCCGGAAATGGTCCGATTCCAAAGATCAGCACCGGATCCAGCACAACATTGAAGACAAGCCCCGCCACGTTGACGATAAACGGTGTCCGGCTGTTTCCCGCCGCCGTCAAAAGTCCGGTCAAGATCGCATTTAGATAAGAAAAGATCACAAGCCCACAGGCGATCCGCACATACCATTCTGCCTGTGCAATCACCTCCGGGCTGTTTAATTTAAAAAATCCAATTAACCGACTGGCTCCAAAGAGCGAAACCAGCCCATACAGCACGGCAAACAAAATTCCCAACTGCAGCGCACCTCTCGCATACTGCGCCGCACTGTCATTTTCTCCCGCACCAAGACAATGGGCGGTCTTTACCTGACCGCCCGTCCTCGCCAAAATCGCAAATCCCTGTGAAAACCAGGTATACATACCTGCCGATCCCACCGCCGTGACGGCGCCTGCCCCGAGACGTCCGATCCACGCCATATCAGTCAGATTGTAAAGCATCTGAACCAGAGAGGTCGCCATGATCGGAAGCGCCAGCCGGGTCAGTGCCGGGGCAATTGCTTCATTCAGCAAATCCACATGATGAGATTTCATTATTTTTCAGAAAGATACTCGTCGATGCCTCTTGCACCTGCTCGTCCGGCTTCCATCGCGAGAATAACCGTAGCCGCGCCAGTCACTGCGTCGCCTCCGGCGTAAACGCCCTCTTTCGTTGTCTTTCCATTGCTCTCATCCGCCACGATACATCTCCAGCGGTTGATCTCCAGACCTTTGGTCGTATTGGAAATCAGCGGGTTCGGGGAAGTACCCAGCGCCATGATAACGGTATCTGCATCGATCATGAAATCAGAACCGACCACCTCAACCGGACGTCTTCTTCCAGATTCATCCGGCTCGCCAAGCTCCATACGGCGGCATACGATACCTTTGACCCATCCGTTCTCATCCTCGAGAATCTCAACCGGGTTGGTCAGAAGGTCAAAATGGATGCCCTCCTCTTTTGCGTGATGTACTTCCTCCACACGTGCCGGAAGCTCTTTCTCACTTCTTCTATATACAATATGAACTTCTGCACCGAGACGCAGAGCCGTTCTTGCCGCATCCATCGCTACGTTTCCGCCGCCGACTACAACTACCTTCTTCGATTCCATGATCGGTGTGTCATAATCATCGCGGAATGCCTTCATCAGGTTATTTCTGGTCAGGTACTCATTTGCAGAAAATACGCCGTTGGCATTTTCACCCGGAATACCCATGAACTTCGGAAGTCCGGCACCAGAACCGATGAAGACTGCCTGGAAACCTTCTTCATCCATCAGTTCGTCGATTGTGATAGATTTTCCGATAACTACGTTTGTCTCAATCTTAACGCCCAGCTTGCGGACATTCTCGATCTCCGGCTGTACAACGCCGTCCTTCGGAAGACGGAACTCCGGAATGCCGTAGGTCAATACTCCGCCCGGCTCATGAAGTGCCTCGAAAATGGTTACTTCATAGCCCAGTTTTGCCAGATCGCCTGCACAGGTCAGACCTGCAGGACCGGAACCGATGACTGCCACTTTCTTTCCGTTTGTCTTCTCCGGCGCTGCCGGTACAAAACCATGCTCACGGGACCAGTCTGCCACGAAGCGCTCAAGTTTACCAATGGAAACCGCCTCGCCTTTGATACCGCGCACACACTGTCCCTCACACTGGGATTCCTGTGGGCAGACACGTCCACAGACTGCCGGAAGTGCCGAAGAAAGTGCGATGACTTTCGCTGCCTCTTCAATATTTCCCGCTTTTACTTCCTGGATAAACGCCGGAATATTGATGGAAACCGGGCATCCAGCGATACATTTTGCATTTTTACAGTTCAGACATCTCTCAGACTCCGCAACTGCTTCTTCCATATTATAGCCGAGACATACCTCTTTAAAATTAGTCGCACGTACCTTCGGATCCTGCTCTCTGACCGGCACCTTTTTCATCATATCTCTCTTTGCTTCCATTATTTGTCACCTCCGCACTGTCCGCATCCGCCGTGATGAGTATCGCCCTCTTTCAAGCGCAGCATCGCTCTGCCTTCCTGAGTCTTATAAATTCTCTGACGTTCCATCGCCTCGTCAAAATTAACAAGATGTCCATCAAACTCCGGTCCGTCTACGCAGGCAAATTTGACCTGATCGCCTACGGTGACACGACAGGCACCACACATACCGGTTCCATCTACCATGATCGGGTTCAGGCTGACAATCGTCGGAATCTCCAGTTTTTTCGTCAGCAGGCAGACAAATTTCATCATGATCATCGGTCCGATTGCAACACAGACATCGTACTTGCGTCCCTGTTTTTCAACTAAATCCTCGATGACACCTGTAACCATACCTTTAATGCCAAAGCTGCCATCGTCGGTTGTGATGTAAAGGTTTCCGGCTGCCTTCTCCATCTCCTCGGTCAGGATCAGCAGATCTTTGGTCTTAGAACCTACGATAACATCTACATCAATGCCGTGCTCATGCATCCATTTTACCTGCGGATAAACCGGAGCCGCACCGACGCCGCCGGCTACGAAGAGGTATTTCTTCTTTTTCAGCTCTTCTATATTCTCATGGATAAACTCGGACGGATTTCCAAGCGGTCCTACGAAATCATGGAATGCATCCCCAGCCTTGAGGGTGCTCATCTTCTCGGTAGAAGCTCCCACGGTCTGGAATACGATCGTGATCGTTCCTGCCTGACGGTCAAAATCACAGATGGTCAGCGGGATTCTCTCGCCCTCTTCGCCCATCTTGACGATGACAAATTCGCCCGGCTCACATGCACGCGCTACACGCGGTGCTTCTACAACCATCAGATAAATCTTATCTGCCAGTTTTTCAGCTTTTAAAATCGGGTACATTCTATTCCTCCTTACTGTTATATGAACATTTTATTGTTTGACTTTTCAGAATTCTCAATTATTTTACCACTTTGTCCTATTTTTGACAACCTTAGAGCGATTCCTTTTCCAGCTTCCGATATTCCCTGAATTCATAGCACAAATTGAAAAATGTCTGCTCGCCGCTTCGTCTTACCAGTTCCCAGCCTTCTTTCTCCAGATCAACCATATGTGTGTCTGCCACATAGGAAAAATCAATCCAGGTGATCTGCGCTGTGTCGCAGAACGGAAGGAACTGCCGGTAAATCGACTCGCCGCCGATGATGACGACATCTACATCTGTCAGATGTTTTTCCTGTTTCAGCTCGTCAATCCGCACCAGCGCCTCCTCGACACTGTGGCAGATCTCTGCCCCCTTTACGCTCAGAGCCTTCTTTTTTGTCAAAATCAGGTTGATTCTGCCATCCAGCGGTCGCTGAGCCGGGAAAGTCAGAAACGTTTTATAGCCCATCACGATGATTTTTCCCATCGTTTCCTGCCGGAATAATTTCTGATCCGCCGGGATCACCGTCAGCATCTGCCCTTTATTGCCGATACCCCAGTTCCGATCCACTGCCGCAATCAGCTGAAAATGTCTCGGAAACCGTTCCGGAAACTGTCTTTTGAGTGTCTTCATCATGCTCGCCGCATTGATATAGAATGCCTCGTCTGGCTGTTCTTTCTTATCTACATGAGAATGGAACACGCGCTCCATCTCCCGAAGCGCCGTCTCTTCTTCCGGGAACCGGTTCATAATATCAATCATTGCATCACGGCTGTCACGAAGCTTCTGCATCAGGACATCCCAGATCGTCGCCTTATCCGCTTCACTGACAAAGCCATAGTGGTTTAAAATAATCTCTTTTGCATCCAATTCCGATGAATACTCGATGGATTCTTCTGCCGCCTTATAGTCTACCAGAAACGACGGCATATAACTCCCATCATGCCCCATGACGCCTACCGTCTCACTGCACAGCATCAACTCATCGTCAATCAGGTAAGACATGGAACATTTCGTGTGGCCGATCGTCGCAAACGCGTAGATCGTATGGTCGCCCAGTTCGATCGTCTCACCGTCCTCCAGCGATACATCAATCTGTAAATCTGCATCGTCATATTCCGAATCCCATGGAAGCCCCGCCGCTTCTGCCGCCTCGCCGCTTAGACGCCGGATCGTCTTCAAAGCGCCCGGTTTCACTAAAATTTCTTTTGCGCGCTCGGAAGCATATGTTTTCACCCCCGGCCATGCTTTCCGCACCACCGGAAGCCCCGCTACATGATCATAATGGGAATGGGATAAAAGAACCGCGTCTAACTCTGCATCGCCCAGTTCTCTTTTTATATTTTCCACCATCTGATCGGCAGCATACGCCATCCCCGCCTCGAACAGGAGATTGGCTTTTCCCTTTATCAAAAACACTGCACCGCTTCCGCAGCCAGATACATCAATCACCGTCATTGCTTTCTCATCCTTTTTGTTTGAATTTAAAATCGAACTGAGAAAATTTGAACAAAAACAAATCCTCAAATCCATATTTCGTATTTGATTTTACTGGATCTTTATGAAAAATACAAGGACTGGTTCAAATCAGATGAATGTAAGGAATAATAGGGTAACTGTTCACAAATAGGAATTTTCTGAACTGAAAATTCTGTACGATACAGTTCTCGCAGCAGATTTTGCCGATTTGGAATGCGCAGCATCGGCAAAATCCCGTTGCTGGGCACACATGTGTGAGCAGTAACATAATGGGATTTTTAATAACAGAATGCCGCAATTTCATTCCAAACAAACGGAACAATATCTGAGCGGGTGTGGCTGGGATACTCGGACAGATTTTCTAAATTATAAAAAGGATCGGCACCGATATGAAATCGTGTGTTTCGTTACACAGATTCCGGATCAGCGCCGATCCTCTGGGTGGTTGGTTTTAATTTAGTAAATTATGGGGAAGAGCTGCACCCCAGCATGCTCAGTGGCTTCAGCGTGCTCAGTGCCCCAGCTCAAAAAAGCTGCGCTTTTCTTCGCTGGACGGGCTGCGCCCTATAAATCAGTCCAGCAAGACAGTTCCTTATGTGCAAGCACAACGTTCCTGTCTTACTGCCCTGCTTTGCACTGCTTATGCCTCAACCATGTACGGATATGTTACATCCAGGCACGGTACTCTGAGTTCTTTGATGGTTCTCGGGCTTAACCAGCGATACATGTTGATCTCGCTGCCGGCTTTGTCGTTGGTTCCGGATGCTCTTGCACCACCGAACGGCTGCTGGCCGATAACTGCACCGGTCGGCTTGTCGTTGATGTAGAAGTTTCCGGCTGTTCCTTTAAGTGCATCTTCCATCTTAACGATAGCTTCGCGGTCATCTGCAAAGATTGCTCCGGACAGACCATAGGACGTTGCGGTATCGCAGCTTGCCAGAGTCTCATCCAGTTTGTCATCCGGATATACATATACGGTCATAACCGGTCCAAAAATTTCCTCTACCATAGTCTTGAAATCTGGCTTCTTAGCCTCAATCAGGGTCGGATATATGAAATATCCCTTGGAATCATCGTATCCGCCGCAGATAACTTCTGCATCCTCGGATGCTTTTGCATAGTCGATGTACTCTTTGTTGGTCTTGAATGCGGATGCATCGATAACAGCGCCCATCAGGTTTCTGAAATCGGTTATATCGCCAATTTTAATCTTCTCAATCTCTGCCAGCATACCCTCTTTAACCTGCGGCCAGATGCTTGCCGGAACAAATGCACGGGAAGCTGCGGAGCACTTCTGTCCCTGATACTCGTAGGATGCTCTTGTCAGAGCTGCTACCAGACCCGGTACGTCTGCGGAATTGTGAGCAAAGATGAAGTCCTTTCCACCAGTCTCGCCAACCAGACGCGGATATGTTTTGTATTTCTTGATGTTCTCGCCTACTAAGGAGTAAACACCGCTGAACACTTCGGTAGAACCTGTGAAATGGAATCCTGCCAGGTTCGGATCGCTTAATACGTACTTGCTCATGTCAGAACCACGGCTCGGTACGAAGTTGATAACACCTGCCGGAAGTCCTGCAGCCATCAGGGCCTGCATTACATAGTAGTTGGAAAGAACTGCTGTGGTAGCCGGTTTCCAGAGAACTACGTTACCTGCGATCGCCGGAGCGGTCGGAAGGTTAGCACCGATGGATGTGAAGTTGAATGGGGAAATCGCGGTTACGAAACCTTCCAGTGGACGGTACTCGATGCGGTTCCAAACATTTGGTGTGTTGTTCGGCTGTCTGTCATAAATCTGCTGTAAGTAGTATACGTTGAAACGAAGGAAATCAATCAGCTCGCAGGTATCAATCTCAGCCTGATATGCGGTCTTGCTCTGTCCTAACATGGTAGCTGCATTTACTTTATCTCTCATCGGACCAGCGATTAAATCAGCTGCTTTTAAAAAGATAGATACGCGATGTTCCATCGGCATCTCGGTCCATGCTTTTCTGGCTGCCAGAGCCGCTGCGATTGCATCCTTTAACTCTTTCTCACCGCCGGAAGCTGCTTCTGCGATTACATGAGCATGGTCATGCGGCATAACTGCTTTGGTCTTTCTCTCTGTCCAAACTTCCTTACCACCGATGATCATCGGAACCTGAACAACCTGTGCGGACTGGCGCTCCAGTTCTTTCTTTAAGCTGGCTCTCTCCGGGCTTCCCAGAAGATATGCTTTTACCGGCTCATTTTTCGGCATCTCTACTTTGAAATATCCATTGCTCATTGTTCATCTCTCCTTTTTGACATTTTGTCTCATTCGTGATTATGATATGAAATTTTTTCTCACTTAATTTTCGTAAAATCTAATTTTTTCTTTTTAATTTTCATATCAGTGAATTTCTATGGCTAAATATTAGCATGTTTTTCATTTTATGTCAATACTATTTCATATTTAAAAATACATACTTTCATTATGTTTTTCTGTGCATATCGCATAATCTCTTTGCTTTTTCCTGTATTCTGTTTTGGATTGTAATTTTTATCGATCTTACTGTTCACGCATACGTGCCCAGTAACGGAATTTGCCGTGACTTCGCATTTAAATACGGTAAATTCCTGCTGCCACCACGTTTTCTTACGGCACTTTTGCTTCCAAAAGTGCCCACCCGGGAACAGTAACTATCGATTCTTGTAATTCTGTATGTTTTTTTATGCTTTGTTTACGGAACATGGTTTTTGTGGTATACTGATCCCGCCTGAAACAACTCACAAAAGTGAGTTTATCCTGAAAATAATTCACTTATATGAAAAAGGAGTTTGATTATGCTTAAATTAGAACGTACCAGCGTCATGAATCTGGAAAATGCCATGCGCGGTGCCCGCAATCCGATGAACAGCTGGGGACGGATGGACAGCTTTTATGATGAGAATGGCGAATATAAACTGGGACCGAACGATCTAGACCTTGCGAAACGTCTCCGCAAAGCAGGCAGCGACCACCGCAAGTTTCTGCGCCAGGTATTTGTCTCAGTCGATGTGACCGCACCTCTCTACTGGTGGAAAGAATATGATACTTATAAAGTAGCGACCGTCGCCAATTCAACCAGCACGATGCACAAAATCGCCAGCAAACCGTTTTCGATGGACGATTTCAGCTGCGACCACATGACAGCCGGAACACGCGCATTTATGGAAACAGTTATCGCCAAGCTGGAGGAAATCCGCCTGCGTTATCTGGAGACAAAGAATAAGGATGACTGGTATGATATGATCCAGCTGCTGCCGAGCAGTTATAATCAGATGCGGACTTGTTCGTTTAATTATGAGACACTGATTAATATTTATTATGCCAGAAAGGATCATAAGCTGGCGGAGTGGCATACATTCTGTGACTGGATCAAGACCTTGCCGTATGGGGAAGAATTGATTATTGGGGAAGGAAAATAGATAATTAGTTTGATTTTCGTGAGAGGGACGGAGAAAAAGCCGCCCGGGCAAAAATGATCAGGTTTCGAGGACTGGGATTTTCTAGGCATCTTCGGTTTGATTAAAAACAAAAAGAAATCCTCACAAAGCAAGTTTGTTGCGGTTTCTTTCAACATCAAATCCGAATCTGCCAAGTAAATCCACAGTCTCGAAAATTCCATTTTCGCTCGGGCGGCTTTTTCTCCTGTTTATTGGATGATAACTTGGTAAAATTTAAGATCCTGGTGTCATCCAGCGCATGAATGCGGCTGGATGACGACGTAGGATCTTTTTTCGTTCCGTATGGTAAATTACTTTATCCACCATCTACTTTCTTATCTAACTATATTCAAGAAAGTACCCCATGTCTTTCTTCTAAATACCGAATGTGCGCTTAGAGGAAATGTTTAGTTGTGACAGAGAACTGGCATTCCCTTGTATACTTTCTCGTAGAGAAGTTTTGCTTTATCAACCGGCAGATTGATGCAGCCGTGGCTGCCGGAATACTGGTAGATGGTTCCGCCGAATTTACTTCTCCAGCTTGCGTCATGGAAACCGATGCCGCCGTTGAATGGCATCCAATAGTCTACGTGACTTTCATATTCATATGTGCCGTCTGCCTGTTTGGCGCCGCGCAGAACGCGGTCGGCCTGCTTGTAGGTCAGGCTGTAAATACCTTCCGGGGTTGTGTAGTTTTTGGATACGTTTCCGGTTACGCACGGAGCATCCCAGGTCAGGGCGCCGTTTTCATACATATATACATGCTGGGCGCCGAAATCAACTTCTGCGTAGGTATTGCCCCAGTCTGCGTCTGAATGGCTGGCTGCCTGCTGGGAAAACTGGACTTCACGTTCCTGATTGATGCCTGTCTGCGCCATCAGAACCAGGTTGTCTGTCTCTGCAGTCTGGTCAATCTTCCATCCATAAGGGCCTGTCAAGGCAACCTCTTTTCCGGAAGTGGTATGGAAGGTACGGGTAGTTCCAGCTGTGTCGTATTTCGCTGCCAGCGCCTTGATGTAGGCAGCTGCCTTATCGCGGTCTACGGTAATGACACCATTCTCGCCGCCTGTATACCAGCTGACATATTCAGTACCGGACAGTGTCTCGGTTGCATCACCGATATGGAAGGTGATGGTCGCATTTTTAGCCTGGTTCATCTGGGCGCAGAGTGCTTTTAAGGATGCATCGTCGGAAGTCACCTGGATCGGTGTGTAACATCCTAATGCTTCCAGATCGATCTCTGTCATGCCGGAGGCGATCGCCGCATTGATCGCCGTCTGTACCTTTGCCTTATCCACAGATTCTCCCTTTACTTCCGGAACAATCGTGAAATCTTTTCCTTCTTCCCAGGCGGATATATGGGCATCTACCGTCGGTGCTGCACTATCTGACATACAATTTAAGGAAGCAATGCGGTTTGCAAGCATCGTCTGATCGCAGGAAAGCGGCATCGCGATCGTCAGCGCTCCTGCTCCAGCTGCCCCTGCTGCCTGCTGGTCAATCGCTGCCTGCAGCTCATTTGTAATCACTACTTTATAGCCGATCTCCGCTGCGGTGATCTCTTCTGTCTTGCCTCCGCGTTCTTTGATCGTTAATTTATAAGAACCGTAATTCTGCTCCAGCTTTGCCTTTGCTTCCTCGTTGCTCATGCCGCCGACTGCGACGCCATTTACACTTGTTCCATTTGCAAAACTGCCATCTGCCAGTACTGGCTGTGCAAACATCAGCACCAGTGCAGCTGCCGCACCAGTCATTTTAAGTATACTCATACTTTTATTTTTCATTTTTTCACAAACCTCTCTGCCGCGCCATATGGCTGCGGCCTGCATATATGGATTCTGAATCCTTATTATAGCAGAGTCGGAAAAAAAGTCCAGATCGATTCTAAAAAAGATCGCCAAAAGATCCGATTCGTAAGAATTTCTTAACGGTTCCTTTTTTCTTTCCTTTTTCTTTCATTTTTTCCATATTCATGATTGTAGTTTTTCCATTTTGCAGTATGATGGTATTCATTGCAAATGGGAAGTATAACTTTCAGGACGTCCTTAAAAATGTTTAAAATTTTCATGTTCCCAAAAGCGCCAAAAGGACCGCCGCATCTGGCATGCCCTCTTCTAAGTAAACAAGATTTTTATTGTTATCTTGGTCTGCTTAAAAGGAAATATGCCAGTCTGCGGCAGTCCTTCTTTCTATTTCCGGTCAATTTCCGGATTGACATGCACCATAATGTGTTTTACCTTCGGAAATGTCTTTTCAATGCTGTTATGCACCACCTCGGCAATCTTGTGCGCCTCCCGCAGCGGCATGGAACCATCTACCTCAATCTCAATGTCCGCATAAATTTTATTGCCAAAGATCCGCGTCTGAAGCAGGTCAATCCGCGCCACATCTGGATTCTGAAGAACGCAGGCGCGCAGCTGTTCTTCGGTCTTCTCATCACAGGAATGATCGACCATTTTATCCATCGCATCTTTAAAAATCTCATACGCCGCTTTCACGATAAAGACGAAAATAACCAGACTCGCGATCGGATCCATGACCGGAAATCCCATTCTCGCGCCCACGATTCCGACCAGCGCACCGATCGAGGAAAACGCATCGGAACGGTGATGCCATGCATCTGCCATCAGTGCGCTGGAATCAATCTTTTTCGCATAATATCGGGTGTACCAGTACATCGCTTCTTTACTGACAATGGATATAACAGCCGCTGCCAGCGCCAGCATTCCCGGAACCTGCAGGTGACTGTATTCTCCCTTGAGCACGTCCGTAAGCGCCTCCACGCCAATCCCCAGACCTGTCATAAAGAGAACCATCGAGAGGACAATCGCAGCCACACACTCCATCCGCTCATGTCCATACGGGTGCTCCTTGTCCGGCTGTTTGGACGACAGCTTAATTCCAATCACCACGATCATCGTGCTGAACACATCGGACGCCGAATGGATACTGTCACTGATCATCGCATTCGAATGTGCGAACACGCCGGCTAACAGCTTCATAAACGCCAAAAGGATGTTCACTACTATCGTTACAAAAGACACTTGATTTGCCACCTTCTGAAAATCATTCTGTTTCATATTCGTTACCTCCAAAAAATATCTCATGGCACTAACGATAGGTGGGTGCTGCAAACCCATAAAAAAGTATAAAAAAACACCCACGAACCAGTATGAGTAACTACTGTCCCGTGGATGAAACTAACTTCCACTGTCGCTTCTGCGACCCGACCCCATGATATTCACGGTCTGCTCAGTTTGTACTGTAGTTTGATATGCAGTGCAAAGAGTTTATGATGAATAATAGCACAAATTTACTTTGTTGTCAATATCGGGAACCGCCCCTTTTTCCATATTTATTTTTTCAATTCCTTAATTCCAGCCTCAAGTCCTGCCGCCGTCAGCGGAAACATCGGAATCTCCTCGCGGATCAGACTGATCGTGTACGCACCGTAGGCATATGCCCAGTTATTTTCCCGCATCGGGTTCAGCCAGATCGCCGACGGAAAACGCCGGTGCATCTCCTGCAGCCAGTAAATGCCCGTCCGCTCGTTGCTGTGGAAATAGTCGAGACTGCCGCCGCGGTACAGAAGTTCCGACGGCGCCATCGACGCATCCCCAACCAGAATTACCTTGTATTCCGGTTTCAGGTTGTGAAAGACCCACTCGGTCGAGATCTTATCCCTCCAGGAGCAGGACGGCGTCGTAAACAGCTGATCGTAGAAACAGTTGTGGAAATAATAAATCTTCAAATCCTTAAAATGGGACGACTGATTGACCGCCTGGAACAGCCGGTTGCACAGATCCGCATATGCCCACATCGACCCGCCGCTATCCATCAGAAGCAGAAGCTTCGTCTGGTTCTTTCTCGGGCGCTCCATGACGAGCTCCAGACGTCCGCCTTCGTCACAGGTCTTCTCGATCGTTTTCTCCACATTGAGTTCCGTTTTCGGTCCATCCTCACGGCAGGATAAAAGACGCAGCTTTTTGAGCGCCACCTGGAACTGCCGGATCTGGATAACCGCATCGTCGCGGAAATCGCGGTAATTCCGCTGTTCCGCCACCTGCAGCGCGCTCCGGTTTTTGCCCGGTCCGCCCACGCGGATGCCCTTCGGGCTGTAACCGGAATGTCCAAATGCCGACGTACCGCCGGTTCCAATCCACTTATTGCCGCCGTGGTGCTGCTCATGCTGCTCTTTCAGTCGTTCCGCCATCATTTTACGGATATCGTCCAGATCAAGTCCCGCAAACCGCGCATCGACCTCATCCTTATCATACGGCGTCTGCGCGTGCGCCTTGGCAAGCCAGTCTAAGACCTCCTTCGGAAGTTCCTCAAACGTCTGCACATTTTTAAAATATGCCAGAAATGCCTGGTCAAATTTGTCATATTCGGACTCTTTTTTGACCAGAACCGCCCTCGCCATATAGTAAAACTCCGTCAGGCTCGCGTCGTTCAGGTTCATTTCCAGCGCATCCATCAGGCTGTTCCACTCATTGAGGCTCGTCTTCATCCCGTAAGAACGGAGTAGATACAGAAAATCAGTAAACATATCGGTTATTCTCCACCAGCTTTAAATCCTCTGTCTTTTTTAAGAGTACCCCCGCAAACGGGATCTCCTTTTCCAGCTTCTCCACCGGCACGCCGCCGATCACAAGCGCCTGAATCCAGTCCAACACCTCGGAGGTACTTGGCTTCTTCTGCAGGCCGCGCAGATCGCGCACCCGGTAGAAGGCGTCCAGCACGCCGTCGATCAGCTTCTGGTCGAGATCCGGGTAATGTGCCTTGATGATCTTCTCCATCATCGGCTGCTCCGGGAATGCAATATAATGGAAGATACAGCGGCGCAGAAACGCATCTGGCAACTCCTTCTCCGCATTGGAGGTAATAATCACAATCGGACGGTGCTTCGCTTTGACAGTCTTTCCCGTCTCCGGAATGTAAAATTCCATCTTGTCAAGTTCCCAGAGCAGGTCGTTCGGGAATTCCAGATCCGCTTTATCGATCTCATCGATCAAAAGAACCGTCTGCTTTTCCTTCTCAAATGCCTCTCCCATCTTTCCGAGGCGGATATATCTGGCAATATCATCAACGCCGTCCGCACCAAACTGGCTGTCGTAAAGACGCTGTACCGTATCGTACACGTAAAGACCGTCTTGTGCGCGGGTCGTCGATTTAATATTCCAGATCAAAAGTTCCATATCGAGGGATCTGGCAATCGCCTCCGCGAGCATCGTCTTTCCAGTGCCCGGTTCTCCCTTGATTAAGAGCGGCTTTTTGAGCGCCGCCGCAATGTTAACGCTGCGGATCAGTTCATCCGAAGCGATGTATTCGTCACTGCCGTGAAATTGCTGCATGGTAAATTCTCCTTTTAGAAAGTTCTCCTTTTACATAACTGTAAACACTAACAAGGGCGGCATAACGATTCAGGATCCATGCTGACTGCGATCGGTTCGGATCCATCGTTCCTCCCGATCGTCATACATAATCCTGCCCGTTTGCCGCCCTATTGATTTTCTATAAATATAGCAATATTCTAATAGTTTGTCAAATCGTACATATGTTAGGATTTCATTAGAAAAACACGATTGTTACTGCTCACTATTCTACTTTGCCACCCGGATATTCTTGCTGCCGCTAAATCCTTCCGGCGGCTCTGTCTCCGTGAGGATCGTCGCTTCTTCAAACACCCCGAACGTTACCGAACTTACCATGCCGAATTTCTGGCTGTCCGCCAGCACATAGCAGCGCTCTGTCTGGCGCATTGCCTCTTGCTTGACTAATGCCTCATTCGGATCCGGCGTCGTGAAACCGTGGCGCTTGCTGACGCCGTTGGTTCCAAAAAATCCCTTTGTAAAATGATAGCCCTGGATCGTCAGGAGCGCCTGACTTCCGATGACCGCCTCCGTCGTGCCCTTTAACTCACCACCAATCAGAATTACGCGGTTTCCGGCGGCTGCCAGCCGTTTGGCATGTGATACCGCATTCGTCACAAACGTGGCGCTGCGCGCCGGAAGATAGTCTAAGATATACCCGGTCGTCGTGCCCGCGTCCAGATAGACAAAATCATCCGGCTGGATAAGTCCCGCCGCAAACTGGGCGATTCTCCTTTTCTCCTCCTGCTGCAATTCCATCTTCTGTGCCACTGACGGTTCGGTTCCCGTAAATGTCCCGTCCGAGGACACCGCGCCGCCAAACACCTTGGTCAGGCGCCCCGCCTTGTCAAGCGCATTCAGATCCCGCCGGATCGTCGATTCCGAAACTCCCAGCACCTCTTTAATCTCAGGAACTGTCACACTCCTCTTTTTATCCAGAAGTTCCAAAATCAGTTCGTATCTTTTTTCTGTCAGCATGACTCTTTTCCTTTCATCTTCTGCTGTGGTTGAACTTTTTTTAGCTCAATTTTTCACTTCTCTCTGTCTTAATATTCTTATCAACTGCAGCTGCTTTCGACAATGACCTTCCGAATCGGCAGCACACGCCCCGGCGATACGGAAAGCTCATCCACACCCATTTTCAGGAATTCTTTTGTCAAACTCAGATCCGCGCCCAATTCGCCGCAGATACCTGCCCAGATGCCCTCGGCGTGCGCATTTTCGACAACCATGCGGATCATCGCCAGCACCGCCGGATGGTGCGGATCGTAAAATGCATCCAGCTCCGGATTCTGACGGTCAACTGCCAGCGTATACTGGGTCAGGTCGTTCGTTCCGATGCTGAAAAAGTCCACTTTTTTCGCCAGTTCCCGGCTTACCATGACTGCCGCCGGGGTTTCAATCATAATGCCCTGCTTCGGGTCGCCAAACTGGAGATTCTGTGCGGTCAGCTCCGTCTTGACCTCCTCGACAATCTTCGCGATCGCCTCGACCTCCCAGACACTTGTGATCATCGGATACATGATCTGGAGATTGCCATAGGCACTTGCCCGAAACAACGCGCGAAGCTGTGTCTTGAAAATCTCCGGTCTTGTCAGGCAGATACGGATCGCCCGGCAGCCCATCGCCGGATTTTCCTCTTTTTTCAGTTCAAAATAATCGCACTGCTTGTCCGCGCCGATGTCCAGCGTGCGGATAATGACCGGTTTGCCCGCCATCGTTTCCGCTACCTGTTTATATACCTGGAACTGCTCCTCCTCCGTCGGAAATGTTTCTTTTTCCAGATACAAAAATTCGCTGCGGAACAGTCCGATGCCCGCCGCATCGTTATGAATGACCGACGCCAGATCCTTGCTGTTGCCAATATTCGCATACAGGCGGATCTTCTTGCCATCCAGAGTGACTGTTTCGCGCCCTTTCAGTGTTTGCAGCAGTTCTTTCTTCTCCTGTTCCTCCCGCTGCCGGCGGCGCATTGTTTCCAATGTCTCCTCATCCGGTTCCACATACAGGACTCCGTTCGTACCATCCACAACCGCAAATTTCCCATCTACCGTCTCATCGAGCGCCACGTCCGTTCCGATCAGCGCCGGAATGCTCATCGTACGCGCCAGGATCGCCGTGTGGGAATTGACGGAACCGTGTACCGTCACAAAGGATAGCACCTTGTCCTTTTCAAGCTGTACCGTCTCTGACGGTGCTAAATCATCTGCCAGAATAATCACCGGCTCGTCCGTATGGATGCCCTGACCTGCGCCTCCGGACAGAACGCGCACAATCCGCTCCGAAATATCTTTGACATCCGCCGCGCGCCCGCGCATATATTCGTCCTCCATCGCCGCAAACATCTGGGCGAAATTGTCACCGGTCACCGCAACCGCATACTCGGCATTGACCTTCTGCGTATCGATGATATTCTGAACCGCGTCCAGATAGTCCTCGTCCTCCAGCATGATCTGGTGAATCTCAAAAATCGACGCATTCGCCTCGCCAACTTCTTTTACCGCCTTTTCATACAACTCGCCGAGCTGGCGGATGGACTCCTGAACCGCCGCATTAAACCGCGCTTTTTCCTGCTCTGTATTCTCTATTTTCGTCCGTTTTACGGTCTGCTCGCCTTTCTGATACACACATATTTTTCCAACTGCGACACCGCCAAATACACTTTTTCCACGATACGTCTGCATGATCATTCCCCTTTCCATTGATCCATTATCGAAAAATGCCGCCATGTAATAATCCCTTACATCGCGGCATCTTTGTTAAACTACATATTTTCCTTCATAAACTGGCTGACTGCCTCATAAGCTGCTTCTTCGTCCTCGCCCTCAAAGGTCAGGGTTACTTCCTGTCCGTTCTTTACCGCCAGTCCCATGATACCGAAAATCTTTTTGCAGTCGCCGCTCTTTCCATCTTTCGCCAGCTTGATCGTACTCGTAAACTGTTTTGCCGCCTTTACCAGTTCACCTGCCGGGCGTGCATGGATTCCTTCCGGGTCTGTAATGGTATATTTAAACTCTTTCATGATGATGTTCTCCTTCTCATTATAACCTATTTTGATTGATTTGACCAAAAAATTTCTAATAAAGATTCACATTCCGTCAAAAAAAATTATTTATCTATTCTTCTACATTCTTCTTGAGAACTCCTAAGAGTACCGTCGAGATCGCCATGCCAACCACCAGTGCCAGCAGGTAGAACAGTGGATTTCCCATGACTGGGAATACGAAGATTCCGCCATGCGGCGCCATCAGCGTACAGTTAAATAACATGCTCATCGCTCCCGCAACACCCGAACCGACGATGCAGGCTGGAAGCACGTGTACCGGATCGGACGCTGCAAATGGAATCGCGCCCTCCGTGATGAATGCCAGACCCATGATGAAGTTGGTCGGTCCTGCCTCACGCTCCTCCTTTGTAAATTTCTTCTTAAACAGCATTGTTGCCAGCGCAATCGCACACGGCGGTGTCATACCGCCAATCATAACAGCTGCCATCACATCGTAGTTGCCGGAGGCGATTGCCGCCGTACCAAATACATATGCCGCCTTGTTGAATGGACCGCCCATGTCGATCGCCATCATCGCCGCCAGCACAAAACCAAGAATCAGCTTACTCGAACCACCCATGCTGCTCAGACCATTGTTTAACGCCATATTGATCGCGCCCATGACCGGCTCTACGACGAAGCTCATAACCAGTCCGATGAGCAGGACGCCCACAACCGGGTAAATCAGGACCGGAGCAATCTTTTCCAGTGCCTCTGGAAGATTCTCGCACGCTTTCCGAAGCGCCAGAATCAGATATCCGGCAATAAAACCTGCCGCCAGGGCGCCAAGGAAACCTGATTTTCCCTGAGAAGCAATCATGCCGCCGACAAAACCGACTGCCAGCGCCGGGCGGTCTCCAATCGCCATCGCGATGAAACCAGCCAGAATCGGGAGCATAAAGCCAAATGCCACACCGCCGACATTTTTAAACCATGCCGCCAGCGGGGTAATCGTACCAAAGTTTACACGCTGGTCGAGCGGAAGTGCATTCATATCTACACTGAAACCATCAATCAGAAACGCAATCGCAATCAGGATGCCGCCGCCGACTACAAACGGAAGCATGTGGGAGACACCATTCATCAGCTGTGTGTAAATCTGGTGTCCGACACTGCCCGATTTGCCGCCAGAGGCTGCCTTTGCCGGGCTGCTGTTTCCAGATGATGCTGCGTGGTAAACCGGTACCTCCCCGGACGCCGCGCGCTCCAAAAGCTCCGGTGCCTTGCTGATACCGTCCGAAACCTGACATTCGATCACTCGTTTTCCGTCAAACCGATCCATCGGCACCTGTGCGTCCGCTGCCACGATGATGCAGTCCGCCGCCTCGATCTCCTGTGCCGTCAGCACATTTTTTGCTCCGGCTGAACCGCGCGTCTCAACTTTGATCTTCCATCCCTTCGCGCGTGCCGCTTTTTCCAGGCCTTCGGCAGCCATGTAAGTGTGCGCGATACCGGTCGGACAGGAAGTAACCGCTAAGATCTTCGGTCCGGCTGTCTGTTCCGTCTCTGCACCCGCTTTTTGCGCCTGAATCTCCTGACCACCTGCTTGTGCGGCATTCTCTCCATTTGTATCTGCCGCTTCTTCGCCGGAATCAACCGCCAGTCTCTCATCGATGCCTGCCTGTTCTGCATCTGCCTTATCAATAATGGAAAGAAAGTCTTCCACCGAAGAGGCATTTCGCAGGGAATCTGAGAAATTCTCGTCCATCATGAGAACGGAAAGCTTGCTCAACACATCCAGATGTACGTTATCTTTTGTATTTGGCGCTGCAATCAGGAACAGCAGCGTGACCGGTTCGCCGTCCAGGGAGTCGAAATCCACGCCATTTTTGATGACCATCGCCGCCAGCCCCGGCTTTTTGACCGCATCACATTTTCCATGAGGAATTGCAATCCCCTCGCCGATACCGGTCGTGCTCTCTTTTTCTCTCGCATAAACCTGCTTGCGGAATGCCTCGACATCCGACAGCTTTCCGCTCGCCGCCATCAGCTCTACCGCCTTGTCCAGTGTCTCCGATTTGCTGGTGGGTGCCGCATCCAGCGATATACTTCTCGGATCCAGTAAATCAGTAATCTTCATATCTGTTGCCTCCCTATTTATGCCCGAATGTCAGGTATGCATTGCATATCCGGCAGTACATTTTGCCAGCTTCAAAAATGTCTGCATACAACCTCATCCGATTTTTGTGATTTTACAGTTCTCATACACTTTCTTTATCTCATCCTTCGTCGCCAGCTGCTCCGAAAAGGCGCTCGCGCTTCCAGCTGCCAGTCCCATGCGGAAGGCGTGTTCATAATCTCCGCTCTCCCCGTATCCGGCCAGGAAACCGGCTACCATCGAATCTCCGGCTCCGACACCATTTTTCAAGGTTCCCTTCGGTGCTTCCGCCGCATAGACGCTTCCATCCTCCGCCAGAAGAACCGCGCCCTTGCCTGCCATCGAAACCAGCACGTTGACCGCACCTTTTTCCTGCAGCTTCTTCGCATACGGAACAACTTCCTCCCGCTCCGAGAGCTTCACGCCGAAAATGTCTCCCAGTTCATGATTGTTCGGTTTGATTAAAAATGGATGGTGTCCCAGCACATTGAGCAGCAGATCCTTGGTCGCGTCCACAACAATCCGGACGTCTCTGCCATCCAGGCGCTCCATAATCTTCTGATAAATATCATCCGGCATCGACGCTGGAATACTTCCAGCCAGCACCAACGTATCATCCGCCCCCAGTCGGTCAAGCTGGGTCATCAGCGCATCCACCGCTTCCCGCGGAATCTTCGGTCCCCGACCGTTGATCTCAGTCCCGTCGATGGATTTCAGCTTCAGGTTGATGCGGGAGACTCCCTCATCCAGAGAAATAAACTCGGCTTTCACGCCCAGCTGCTCCACTTCCTTCCGAACCTCCTCGCCGACAAACCCGGCAGTAAAGCCAAACGCCGTATTGGCAATTCCAAGGTTTTGAAGGACCGTCGAAACATTGATTCCCTTTCCGCCCGGAAGCAAAAGCTCCGAATCCGTCCGGTTGGTCAGTCCGAGCTTAAAATCGCTCACTGACACAATATAATCTAACGATGGATTAAAGGTTACCGTATAAATCATAAGCCTTCATTCCTTTCTTATCTTGATTGATTCTGACTGTATTATAAAATCATTTTCATTCAAAATCAATCAAACTTATTCACAAACATGCTGCCTCTTTTTGGGTTATATTGCACAATTTTGATTTTTTATGATTGTTTTTGATTGATTGTTTCGTGTGAATTCCGGCGAAACGATTGCTGTCACTGATGGAATAGTGTTTCCAAAAACATCATTTTTACTCAGCTTCATCTCCTCTTCTAATCGTAAAATCCGCCTTTGTTGACAAGGATTTCCCTATTTGCTATAGTAAATGAAGAATTTTGTAATATCTTTGTAATATTTCCAAGATGTTTTTATATCAGAAAGGATATACGATATGAACGATTCCCCTTTGAAACCTGCTTCTTCCAGGCGCAAAAAAATGGATAAAACAATGATGGCGATCTATTTCCTGATCCTTTTTATTGTGGCCGGGGCGGCTCTGCTGGCATTTCTATGCCTCTCTAAACCTTCTGATAAGAAGAACAACGCCGGCTCTGATCCTTCCATCGCTTCTTCCAGCACCTTAAAAAACAGTCATCAGACCGGCACCGATGCTAAAAGTACGGCGAAAGCCAAAATCAAAGAAGAAAAGCCGGTCGATCCGTATGAAAATCTCGCGGTCGCCAATGTGGATGATGCGCTGAACCTGAGAGAAAAACCAGATACAGATGCCAAGGTACTCGGCACCTGCTTCCGCGGAGGCGGCGGTACCATTTTAAAACGCAAAAATGGCTGGACAAAAATCCGCTCCGGTGGGCTGGAGGGATGGCTCAAGGACGATTATCTTGTATTTGGCGATGATATCAAGCCGCTCGCCAAAGAGCTTGGTCTCTATATCGCTACCGTCAGCACACAGACACTCCATGTACGCGAGGAAGCCAGCACGGATTCTGCCATCGTCGGTCTGGCTGCCGCGGAAGACTACTATCCTGTACTGAGTCAGGAAACTGGATGGGTCAAAATCCAGCTTTCCGTTGACACCTCCGGTTACGTTTCTTCTGATTATGTCACAATCAGCGTCAAGCCAGGACGCGCAATCAGCATTGAGGCTGAGATGGCAGCGCTGGAGGCGGCACGGCAGGCTGCTGAAGAAGCTGAGCAGGCATCCAGAGCCGCCGAGGAAGCCCAGATTGCAGCCGCAAAATCGCAGGCAGAAGCAAACGCGGCTAAAGCTTCCTCCCAGACTTCGGGAAAATCTGGAAGCTCTTCGAAAAAGAGCACGGCTGCACCAGCCGCTAAATCATCCTACGTGATCTCCGCCTCCGAGAGCGACGTTTATCTGCTCTCCGCCTGCCTCACGATGGAAGCCAACGGCGGATCCTATGAAAGCTATCTGGCAGTCGGAAGTCTGATCGTCAACCGCGTCAAATCTGGCAAATGGGGCAAATCCATCTCCAGCGTTATCTACGCGGACGGACAGTTCCCAGGCGCGACCTCCGGCCTGCTTGACAAATATCTCGATAGAGGACCGTCCTCTACTGCCACCAAGGCGGCAAAGGCAGCGCTCGCCGGGGAGAATCAGATAGGCGACTACCTTTATTTTACCTCGACCAAATCAGCAAACTACGACAGCTACTCCAGCTATCAGGTGGTTGGTGGGAATTGTTTCTATAAAAAATAAAAGGCTTAAAAAGGCGGATTTAAACGCATTACATTAAACCTCATATACATTCCCATCGCCTTATGATATGATAATCATATCAGCAAAACATACAGGCAGAGGACACCTACTGTCCATACCTTATTGATAGGTACTCTCGGAGTCTTTCCTGCAAATCATCTCACAACATTAAGCACAGAAAGCTTCCGGGAGTCCATTGATTGCAAATGGAGGAAATTATGAGAAAATCAATTTATACCTTGATGGTTTCCACTCTCATCGCAGCCGCCAGCATGACCGCCTGCTCCAGCCAGCCGTCTGAAACAACCACGGCTGAAACAACTGCCGCTGAATCCACACAGGAAAACGATACATTAGCAGAAAGCAGCGATGCCAGCGAAACAACTACTGCCGGAGAAAAAGAAACCTCCCAGACAACGGATGCAGATCATGCAGAAGACGAGACTCTGAGCGAAAAAGAAATCACAGAACTTTACCGTGGTTTTGCCAGATCCCTTCAAAGCATCATCGCCAATAAAAATATGAACGATTTAGCCGAGCTGCTTGTCTATCCGTCCTACATCGGCATCGATGACGGGATTGTCGTAAATAACAGAACTGAATTTATGGCTCTCGACGCAGACAAGGTATTTACCGACGCGCTGATTGAGGCAGTCAAGACAGCCGATGTTTCTTCCACCGAACTGACCAAGGCAGGTTTCATCGTAGGCGATCCATCCGTTAAACCGGCAGTTACCTTTGGTCTGGACAAAGAGGGATCTATCGGTATCACAGCTATTAACTACTAATCAGAGATAAAATAGTGAAAAAGAGCGCCGCAACACTCACAAACCGGCTTTCCATTTCTGGTAAAACTGCTTCATGAGTGCCACAGCGCTCTTTTCTATGTTACAGCCAGACAACTGCATCCATCAATCCGGCTGACTGCTTCTTCTACATTATCCTTCAATCGCAATATATTTTTTCTGCTCGACTTCCGGTTTTGCTTCTTTCTTCGGAACAAAAATCTTCAAAATACCATGCTTAAATTCCGCCTTGATATCTTCCTCTGTTATATCATCACCGACATAGAAGCTTCTCGCACAGGAACCTGCGTAACGCTCTCTGCGGATGTAACGACCGGACTTTTTCTCCTTCTCGTCCTCATCCAGTCCCTTCGCAGCCTGAATCGTCAGATTACCATCTTCCAGGGAAATCGAAATCTCTTCTTTCTTAAATCCCGGCAGATCCATCTCCAGCTCATAGCCATCTTCCATTTCCTTGATATCGGTCTTCATCAGGTTCTGTCCATGGCGTCCATACAGCTTTTTCTCTATCTTCTGTCCGGCGTTATCATCATAAAACGGAAAATCATTAAAGAAATCATCAAACAAATTTTCTCCAAAAATACTCGGCATTAACATAAGTCATCTCTCCTTTTTTTCAGCTTACCAGCTGTTCATTATGTTTATAACCAACATTTTCGGAACCGGGACGGTCTGGGAACATTCCCGGAAGCGCTCAACCCTTTCTTTTTGCTTCCTCTTTGTTCCTCTTCCTTCGTTCTGGCTATGTTATAGCACTTTCCGTTAGCACTGTCAAGAGGTGAGTGCTAATTATTTGTGAATATTTTGTGAAATTGTCAATCCTTTTTCTCTCTATTGATACTGCCACACTAAAGAGGATAGGAGAATTCTTGCAAAGTGTTGTTAAAAAAGTAAATCTCTAATATTATTCTTATACTATTTCATAATCAAAACCGTCGCCAGAATACATACGAATCCAATCAACTCTGCCGGTGTAAAAACGGAATTCAGCCAGACCGCCGACAGGCACGCCGCCGTCAGCGGTTCCAGGCAGGCAAGCACCGAAGCGCGCACCGGTCCCGTCAAAGAAACTCCCTTAACCGTGTTCTCATCCGATTCTTTCCATACACAGCACAACCGAGACACTTTGCATCTCTGTTTTATCAGGGATTGCAGTTCTTACATGGTTCATATCCATCTGCAATCACTTCATCGCGCGTACCGGTAAATTCCTGCCGGTTTGCCGCCTTCATCTGGGTGACAGATGTGCAGCTTGGAAGATGAAATTTTTTCGAGTTGGTATTGAGAATGTAGGTCTGAACCGTCGCGCTGCTTCCAGAGGATCCAGCGCCGCCTCCCGACGAACCAGCTGCTCCCGATCCAGCCGATTGATTCTGGCTGCTGCCATTTCCAGCCGTTCCCTGTCCGGCTGTGCTTCCCGCACTTCCAGAACCGTCCGCCCAGCTTTCTCCTGTCGCATAATCGATCGCAATACCCGGCTGGACATTATAGACGTACACGCAGAACAGCACTCCCTCGCCCTGATCCTCGACGGATTCCGCCTCCATCAGGACGCCGGAGGCAACCAGATTATTGCCCTCAAAAACCGGCGTTACGCGGTACATGACATGGTTTCCGGTTTCTTTCACATAATCGGCTGTCAGATTTTCAAATGGCAGCATTCCCTGTACGTTCAGATAGCGGGTTCCGGTAATCAGGTTTTTGACATTGGCATTCTCCGCCGTAAGCTGGTAGCCGATCAGATGACAGCGGTTATAGAGATACTTTCCATCCACATTGTCATACTTCGCCGTATGCCAGCCCGCCGGCTTGACTTCCCCGATCGAGCCGCGCTTCTCCGTCGGCATCGTGTCCTGCGAAACCGAAGCATATGCCACGCCGCAGCGCCCCAGGCTGTCCAGATCACTGTAACTCTCAAATGATACATCCGTCAGGTCCGCATCGGTAAAATACGGCACATTTCCATTGACTGCCACATACGGCTGACCGGAATATGCCGGTACATCCGCCAGATTAAATGACGTTCCCGAAGCAGAAGATACACGGTTTCCACCATTTTCTGACGATGACACCACCTGCGAATCTCCGTCCGCACTTTCCGCCTGATTTTCCTCCGCGCTGACACTTCCGTTTCCATTCAGACTTCCCTCTGGAATCTCCTGCGCGCACGCTGAAACAGACAGCATCGCCGCTGCAGCCAGCCCCAGAAGCCACATTTTCAATTTTCTCATATGAATTTCTGCCTTTCCGTTTAAGCCTATCCCTTTCAGAGCCATGTAGATTTGTGCGTTCTGGCGCCTGATTTTCAGGTGCAGAACCGGCTCTTTTTTATATTTGACTTGTTTTTTATGTTTTTCTTACTCTTTTATATTGTACTTACTTTTTATGTATATTTTTTACCTGCGCACATACCGCTCTTCTGTGATTTTCTCATGCGAGGAACCCGCATATTCCTGCGTTTCTGCCAGCTTCCAGCTGCCCAGATCCATCTTAAAATACATATCTGCCGGATAATCCCGGTTCCAATGACAAAGAATCACTTCTTCGATCCGGCTCTCATACGGAACAACATCCTTGTCCTCGACAAAACAGTACTCTCCCGGCCCCGCCTTTTCCAAAAACTCTTCATCTGCCTGAATCTGCCCGGATTGCCCCAGTTGCCCGGATTGTTCCTGTTCTTTCGGCATATTTCCATTCACCTGTAAAAACTGTTTCTGGCTGTATGCATTCATCCACAGTTTTTTCCCACCTGTCAGCTCCAGAATACGCTTTCTAAGCACGCGGTCCTGGCTCTGCCGTCTGTGATTGAACATCATGCCGTTCTGATTATCCACACATACAATTATCTTCATCTCTCTTTTTCTCCCTTTTTCTATCTGCTGTACGCTTCATGTTTCCCAAGGAATCAAAGCAAGCGTCAGCTCCTCCATCCAGGTCCGCAGATTGGGACGCCTGACTGCCAGCGTGTTGACAATCACCGATCGTACACGCACCGGCATCGTTTCTCCTTCTTTTACCAGCCTGCTCACATCGTTTATGACATAAAAATTGCCATTCTCATATCCCAGATACATCATCACATGTCCCGGAAAATATAGAAGTGTGCCCGGTTCTAATACTTTTAAAATCTGCTTTTTTTCTGAGCAGCGCCGCCCCGCCAGCTCTATTTTTCGAACTGGCATCTGCAACTGCCCGGTCGTATTGCGAGGCAGGATCCATCCAAAACAGCGGTACACCTCCCGGATATAGGAAGAACAATCCCGGCTTTCCAGCATTCCGCCCCAGCCGTAGCGGTCTCCCAGACACTTGAACGCCTGTTTAATAATCTCCTCATTTGTCAAGCTCAAATATCCCACCGATACGTCCCGGCTCATCGGAATCAATCCTTTTTGCCGGAAGAAACTGCCATCCGGGGCGCGGCATGGAAGCCAGACGATGTAATTATTCCAAGACAGTCTGTTCTGTACCCTCTGTTCTGCCTGTGCTTCTGTTGTCTCTATTACCGCTCCTGTCCCTTTTTTTCTGTTTGTTTCTATTGTTTCTTTTATCTCTGGGATTCCTTCTTCCACGTACAATTCCAACACCGTCCCCATCCGAAGCCGGTATGCACTGGTTCCCGGATAGACTGCACTTGCTTCCAGCCAGACCATATCCCCTGTCACTACTAACGGATGGATCGGAAATGCCGCCATCAGCCATTCCGCCCGGTTCCGACAGACTGCCACCGACTCTGCCGATATCCAGCCCTCGCTGCATTCATTCCGAACATACAGATAACTCTCCTCCTGCACCGAACCCAAAATCAAAAGCGGTTCCCCGACCATACAGAGACAAAGTGCTGCCTCATCCCACTCCGGATCGGATGGATCCTCCTCATCGGCTAAAAAAGTCTCCATCGGAAACTGTTTGATCAACCCCTGTGAAGTCGCGATTCCATATTTGATATGAACATTTTTATTCACGGAATTTTGAGCATCACGCACAGTCCAATTTATCCCCTGTATCCCAAATGATAAGAAATTTCCACACCATTTATCATAAACAACTCTCTCTTCTTTGGCAAAGGCTTCATTTTTCAAATCATGCATTTCCGTTCCATATGTCCGTAAAATCCGTGCATTCAAATTTTCAATTTCTTCCGGCGTCATTTTTACTGATTCTGACACATTTTCTATATCGATCCAATGCTCTGCCTGGCATTGTTCCTTCGAAACATCTGGTGCGAATGATAAAAAAGACGATCTCATATGAACTGATCCAAAACAGCCTGCTTAATTTTCGTATCTTTTATATGATGCATCTTCCTTTTTTATACACAATAAGGAATCGGCAGCCCCCCAGCTGTCGTCTCGTCGTTTCCGAAAGTGCCCCCAGCTGACTGACCAGCAAATCCATCAGATCCTCGCCGTCCATGGCATATCCACTCTAACTCACATTACTGATACTCAATCACATACCAAATCCAGAACTACCTCTTGCGTCTCACATTCCCACAAAAGGCATCTGCTTCCACGATTGATCCCCAGATTTAGTAATTCTCCGCATGGATCTCGAAATAAGCCTGCGGATGTGCGCATACCGGACAGACTTCCGGTGCTTTCTCGCCTACTACGATATGACCGCAGTTGCGGCATTCCCATACCTTCACTTCGCTCTTCTTAAATACTTCCTGTGCTTCCACATTGTGAAGCAGGGCACGGTAGCGCTCTTCATGGTGCTTTTCAATCTCCGCTACCATACGGAATTTCGCTGCCAGTTCCGGGAACCCTTCTTCCTCAGCAGTCTTGGCAAATCCATCGTACATATCTGTCCACTCATAATTCTCGCCTTCTGCAGCAGATGCCAGATTCTCTGCGGTATTTCCCAGACCCTTTAATTCCTTAAACCACATCTTTGCGTGTTCTTTCTCATTGTCTGCGGTCTTTAAAAAAAGGGCGGAAATCTGCTCAAATCCATCTTTTTTTGCCTTGGATGCAAAATAGGTATATTTATTTCTTGCCTGTGATTCACCGGAAAAAGCCTCCCTCAGGTTCTTTTCCGTCTGGGTTCCTGCATATTTGTTAGCCATTGCATTGTCCTCCTTTTAATTGCATGAAAACAGTTCATCTTTTCTTTCTATTATAGCACGCTTGAATGTTTTTAATATGTTTTTCAAAAGCATTTTTTTCCAACATCCAGACAAAAACAGGGATATCAGACGTTCAAATCTGATATCCCCGTTTCTTTTCTAAATAGGAATCTACTACCTACCGCTTCCCCTACGCCTCATCAATCGCATGCCCGATATCATGGCGCATATATTTGTTAGCGAAATCGATCCACTCGGTCGCCTTGTATGCGTTGGCGCGCGCCTCTTTCAGGTCTTTGCCCTTTGCAGTAACGCCCAGCACTCGACCGCCATTTGTCACGATATCGCCGTCTGCATCGAACTTCGTGCCTGCATGGAATACATAGTAACCGTCCGTGTCTTTGAATTTCTCCAGACCGTGAATCTTGAAGCCCTTTTCATATTTCACCGGATAACCATCCGACGCCAGAACAACACAGACTGCCGCATTGTCCTCAAATTCAAGCTCAATCTGATCCAGAGTTCCGTCGATACATGCCTCAAAGACTTCCACGATATCGTTCTTCATGCGCGGCAGGACAACCTGTGTCTCTGGATCGCCGAAACGCGCATTGTATTCCAGCACCTTCGGACCATCTTCGGTCAGCATCAGACCGAAGAAAATGATGCCCTTGAAGGTACGTCCTTCCTTCTTCATCGCGTCAACCGACGGCTGATAGATGTACTTTTTGCAGAATTCGTCTACTTCTTTTGTGTAGAACGGGCTTGGCGAGAAGGTTCCCATACCGCCTGTATTTAAGCCCTGATCGCCGTCCAGCGCCCGCTTGTGATCCTGGGAGGAGGTCATAATGCGGATCGTATCGCCATCGACGAAGGAAAGGACAGAAACCTCGCGTCCTGTCATAAACTCCTCGATAACCATCTGATTGCCGGCAGAACCAAACTTCTTGTCCTCCATGATCTCCTTGACGCCTGCCTCTGCTTCTTCTAAAGTATTGCAGATCAGAACACCTTTTCCAAGTGCCAGACCATCTGCTTTCAAAACGATCGGCATCTTAGCGGTCTGTAAGTATTCCAGCGCCTTGTGCGGATCGGTAAAAGTCTCATAGGCTGCGGTCGGAATGTTGTATTTCTTCATCAGATCCTTGGAAAATGCCTTCGATCCTTCCAGAATCGCCGCATTTTTTCTCGGTCCAAATACACGCAATCCCTGTGCCTCGAACACATCCACGATACCGCCAACCAGCGGATCGTCCATGCCAATCACGGTCAGATCAACCTCATGCTCTTTCGCAAATGCCGCCAGCTTATCAAATTCCATTGCACTGATCGGCACACACTCTGCATACTCTGCGATTCCCGCATTGCCCGGTGCACAATAAATTTTATCTACCTTCGGACTCTGAGCCACTTTCCATGCGATCGCATGCTCACGTCCGCCGCTGCCAACGATTAAAACTTTCATGTTCTTCTCCTTATATTCTTCCGTTTGCAATCGCATCGATCGCCTGCGGAAGCAGTACCCACTCTGCCTGTTCCATCACGCGCTGCTGCAGCGTCTTCGGCGTATCATCCGGCTGCACCTCTACGGCTTTCTGGAAGAGGATCGGACCGGTATCGGTTCCCTCATCCACATAGTGAACCGTCGCGCCCGTCACCTTGACGCCGCGCGCCAGTGCCGCCTCATGCACCTTCAGTCCATAATAGCCGACGCCACAGAAGGACGGAATCAGGGACGGGTGGATATTGATAATTTTATTTCTGTATGCCTCGATCATCGCCGCCGGAATCTTCACAAGAAATCCAGCCAGAACGATGAGATCCGGCTTACACGCCTTGACGGTCTCTAAAAGCGCCTCATCGAATGCATCTCGCGTCTCATACGCCTTCGGAGTCACAACAAACGCTGGGACACCGTGTTTTTTCGCGCGCTCAATCGCATAAACGCCCTCATTGTTGCTGATAACCGCTACAACCTCTGCGTTCGTGATCTTGCCGTTATCAACCGCATCCAGGATTGCCTGCAGATTTGTACCGCCGCCAGACACCATTACAACGACTCTTAGCATAATGTTACTCCCTTTTCTCCTGCCTCAATAGAACCGATGATGTACGGTGTATCGCCAGCGGACTTCATTGCCTCCATCGCACGCTCTGCATCAGCCGCATCGACTGCTACAACCATGCCGATACCCATATTGTAGGTATTGTACATCATGTGCTCCTCGATATCGCCTTTCTTCGCCAGCATACCGAAGATCGGCGGAATCTGATAGCTGTCTTTCTTGATGACTGCGCGGACGCCGTCTTTCAGCATACGCGGAACATTCTCATAGAAGCCGCCGCCTGTGATATGGCTGCACGCTTTCACAGTCACGCCCGCATTCTTCACTGCTTTCAGCGCCTTTACATAGATACGGGTCGGTGCCAGAAGTGCCTCGCCAAGCGTGGTTCCCAACTCCTCATAGTAGGTCTCCAGTCCCTCTTTGTTGAGTTCCTTCTCAAATACCTTGCGGACCAGGGAGAAACCATTGCTGTGAACGCCGGTGGATGCCATACCGATCAGTACATCACCCGGTTTCAGGTTTTCGCCGGTAATCATGTCTTTTTTATCAACCACGCCGACAGCAAAACCAGCCAGATCATAATCTTCCTCCGGCATCAGTCCCGGATGCTCGGCTGTCTCGCCGCCGATCAGAGCTGCCTCCGACTGTAAGCAGCCTTCTGCAACGCCTTTTACGATATCCGCGATCTTTTCCGGATAGTTCTTGCCGCAGGCAATATAGTCCAGGAAAAACAGCGGCTCGCCACCTGCACATGCAATGTCGTTGACACACATCGCAACCGCGTCGATACCGATCGTGTCATGCTTGTCCATGATGATCGCCAGTTTTACCTTGGTACCACAGCCGTCCGTACCAGATAAGAGAACCGGCTCTTCCATCTCTTTAATCTTTGCCAGGGAGAATGCACCGGCAAAGCCGCCCAGACCTCCCAGCACTTCCTCACGCATCGTTTTCTTTACATGCTCTTTCATCAGTTCTACCGACTTATAACCAGCCTCAATATCTACTCCGGAATTCTTGTAATCCATGGTTTTCCTCCGTATGTCCTTGTTTATATTTTTTGTTTTTATTTCTGTGCCAGATACTCTTTATGTCCCAGCTTCTGTAATTTCTCATCCTTACCGGCTACTTCATTCTTCATCTCCTCGGAGTATGCCTTTAATTTCGCTAACAGCTCCGGATCGGAAGTTGCCAGAATCTTGGCTGCCAGAATACCCGCGTTCTTACCGCCGTTGATCGCTACCGTTGCAACCGGAATACCGGATGGCATCTGTACGATCGAATACAGAGAATCAACTCCGCCTAAATCCGAGGTTTTCATCGGAATACCGATCACCGGCATCGGGAACAGTGCCGCGCACATACCCGGCAGATGTGCTGCCTTGCCAGCACCTGCAATGATAACCTTAAAGCCCTTCTCCTCAGCGGATTTTGCATAGTTAAAAAAGATGTCTGGCTCACGGTGTGCAGAAATGATTGTCATTTCATAATCAATCCCCATCTTGTCCAGAAAATCTGCTGCCTGTGCCATGATCGGCATGTCCGAATCGCTTCCCATTACAATTCCTACTTTTGCCATCGTTCATTCTCCTTTTCTCTGCATTGTATTTATTAGTTCTGCTTATAAGTAATTTGAATAAAAACAGCCTTACTTATTAGTAATGATACTAGGTTTTTCATGGCAAGTCAATAGGGTTTCGAGAATCCTTCAAAATTTCGTCATACCTTCTCATGGGGCGCTTCCTGTTCCAAAATAGCGTAGCCGTAATCAGGAACAAATTTCACTCTGACATTGCAGCCCATCCTGCTTTTATGTTATCCTTATTGGAATGACAACAAATAACCCATTTTCACCCCAAAGAGGTTCCCTAAATGAAACGGACATTATCATACACCATTACAAATAAAAACAAGGCCGACACCATCGGCGCCTTCCTGCGCGATGCCGGATATTCCCGCCGCATCCTCATCGAGCTCAAACAGAACCCTGAGCAGATCTGCCTGAATGGGACTCCATCCTGGCTGAACACACCGCTTCAGATCGGAGACACCCTGACACTCTTTCTCCCGGACGAACCCGTTTCCTCAGATATTCTTCCGGTCAATCGTCCGATCGATATAGTATATGAAGACGAAGATCTCATAATACTCAACAAAGCCGCCGGAATGCCTGTCCACCCGTCCCAGGGGCACCATGAAAATACGCTGGCAAACGCCCTCGCGTACCGTTTTGCCTCGCGCGGCGAACATTTCGTATTCCGTGCCGTGAACCGCTTAGACCGAGACACCACCGGTCTTCTGCTGATCGCTAAACATAAAATAAGCGGCGCATTTCTCTCCGCCATGACTGCAAAAAAAGAAATACGCCGCGAATATCTCGCGATTGTCTCCGGGAAACCAGAAGAATCCGGCACCATTGACCTGCCGATCGCCCGAAAAGACGGTTCTACCATCGAGCGCTGCATCGATATGGAACATGGGGAACACGCCGTCACCCATTACCGGTGTCTCGATTACCGGGACGATCTCGACTGCTCCCTCGTCCTGCTACGTCTGGAAACGGGGCGCACCCACCAGATCCGGGTCCACATGAAAGCTATCGGGCACCCGCTTTTAGGTGATTTTCTATACAACCCGGATTACCGCTTCATCGGACGGCAGGCGCTTCACTCCTATACGGTGGCATTCCGGCATCCGATCACAGGGGAAGCAATGGAGTTTACGGCTCCGATGCCGGAGGATTTTTCCTTTTTCCATTAATACTGCTTTCTCAGTCCCTTCGGATAATGGTTTTTCAGCGTACCGCCGCTCTTCTTGCCCCATCCGAGCGAATACCCGTCCACACTCACAAGGCACCAGCCTTTTCCGGCGTCTTCCTCAGAAAGCTGGATCGTCTCGCCGCGCAGGTATGCCGCCGTCTCCGGCGCGTCGGCAGACAGGTTCACGTTCTGTTTTACCTCCGATGGATGCAGGGCAAGTGCCAGCGCGTGGGACGGCTCAAAACGGTTTTTCTTAAATTCTCCCATCTGAAGCCCCGGGCGAAGCACCCGCAGCCCCTTAAAATCGACCATCTCCTCCGGCGTCCGGTAAAGCTGGTCGCCAAACATCGTCATCGTACTGTCCGCTGTCCATTTCTTCGGCTCAATAAATATCTCTTTGCAGAAATCCTCATAGACTGCCAGAAGCTTCTTGTCCTTCATTGAAGCCGGATATTTACGCTTCACGATCTCCGGCTCACCCGTTTTTCGAAGAAGTGCCGCATAATGGCCTTCTCCCTCGGTCCGGTGCGGCCAGATACGGACCGTTTTCTCGATTCCATCCGTCACACCCGTCCCCCAGGCTGGAACGCCGTGCGAAAGTCCCGGATAGTCCGGCGTTTCCTCTAGCGCAAACTCTGGATGTGCCTCTAAGAAACGTCCGATCGCCTGCTCGTCCTCCTCCGGCGCAAAAGTACAGGTGGAGTACACCAGCCGTCCGCCCGGTTTCAGCATCGTCGCCGCATTTTCAAGAATCTCCTGCTGCCGCCCAGCACAACGATGCACATTCTCCGGACTCCATTCCGTGACCGCCGTCTCATCCTTGCGGAACATTCCCTCGCCGGAACACGGTGCATCCACGATGATCCCATCAAAAAATGCCGGAAAATACTTCGTCAGCCGCCCGGAATCTTCATTTGTCACAACCGCATTCCGGATTCCCATGCGCTCGATATTCTGCGAGAGAATCTTTGCACGCGCCGGATGGATCTCATTGCTCACCAGAAGTCCTTCTCCGCTCAGTCTCGCCGCCGCCTGCGTCGATTTTCCGCCCGGTGCCGCACAGAGATCCAGAATCATTTCTCCCGGCTGCGGGTTTAAAAGCGAAGCCGCAATCATCGCGCTCGGCTCCTGAATATAGTAAACGCCCGCATCGTGGTACGGATGACGCCCCGGACGATCCTCCGCCCCATAAGCGAATCCCTCCGCCGCCCACGCAACCGGATTCAGAGAAAATGGAGCCTTCTTAGCAAATTCAGCCGGATCCGCTTTCAGTCCGTTCACGCGCAGCCCCTGTGAGCGCTCCTTATCATAACTGGCGATAAACGCATCGTACTCCCTGCCAAGCATCTGTTTCATTCGTTCAGTAAATGCTGCTGGTAAATTTATCATAGTTTTGTATTATCCTTCTTAATCAAACATATAATTCATCTTTCCTAAATAATAATACTATTACATAAACAGCAATTCCGTCAACTATTTCTGTCTCTTCTTTCCAGTATCTTTTCCGCCCCATTTTCCCACACTATCCTCATGATTCGATGGATATTTACGTTCGTTCTCCTCCCATTTTTTAGTTTCTCACTCACACGCGGAAGCAATCCGTTTTCCTCCAATTTTTCCAGCATCAGCATTGCACTGCACCGGCGCGGGGAATTTTTTCTCTGGTGCCTGCTCTGCGGCGGCTTTCTCTACTCCCAACTCTCCCTGTACCGCCCCCGCCAGGCAAAATGCTGCCTGCTTCTCCTCACTGCCGCTGCCCTGCTGCCCTATGCCCCGGAGCACCTCCCAGTCTGTGCTATCCTTCACACGCTTCTGGCGCTGGCGGCTGCGCTGTTATTTCTTTATAATCTGTTTTATTTAAGCTTGCAGCTCTATTTTTCGTCCCCAGCTCCTGTCCATTATTCCCAAAGAACCTCCAATACTGCCTTTTTCAGCAAATTGACTCACTCTCTGGATTCTCCTGCTGCCCGTGGGCGCCTCTGCCTCCTGCTTCTCTGGATTTCTTGTGTTTTCTGTCTGGACAGCTGGATTTTATCGGGAATCATCAACAGTGCCATGGAGATTTGCCTGACCTTAACCGCTGGAGTACTGTTCTGGCTGTTTTTTCCTTCATTCCGCCCTGCACCGAATCATCCGCATTCCCTTTTATGATTTTAAAACATCCCCATATCAAAATATCCACAGATCAGTGAACCATCCGTGAGACCTGGCGCGTGATTCTGGTCAGCGAAGCTGACATATTCCATACAGAATCACTGTGCATCCTCGCGGAGCGTATTTTGTTTCATAGGACACATTTTTCTATGAAATAAAAAGCCAGTTCTATATCTCTCTTAATACACCAAAGATATAAAAACTGGCTTTTTACCATTCTTAGATTTTTATACCTGCTCCCTCATTTTAAGCAGATATGGTATGTAAACTTCCCGTCATACAGAGCCGGAAACTTCACCGAACGCCCACCTTAGTACACAATCTTGTACTCGCTGGAACCTTCTCCATTTACCACATAGTAAACGGCACGCTCTTCCGGTTTAACATACAGGGTCAGAGTCTCAATCTCGTCCTCTTTATGTCCCAGAGCTGCATATGCTTTCTTTGCTTCTGCCTCCAGCTTCTCGATAGAAATCTCAGAGCCTGCGTACTGTACGTATGCAACTGTCTTTACTTCCTTCTTCGCAGCTGTCTTCTTTGCTGCAGTGGTTGTCTTTGTGGTTGTCTTTGTAGTTCTCTTTGCAGTTGTTTTCTTTACGGTCACATCTGTCTCCTTTTTCTCTGCGGCTGCTGCCATCTCTTTCTTCTCTGCGAGGGCGGTCTCCTTCTTCTGTACCGGCGCTACGGCTGTTTCTTTCTTCTCTACATGTGCCAGTGCAGTTTCCTTTTTCGGAACGGATGCTACTGCCGTCTCTTTTTTCTCCACCGCTGCAACAGCTGTTTCCTTCTTTGCCACTTCCGCTACCGCTGTCTCTTTCTTTGCGACTGCTGCCACTGCCGTTTCTTTCTTCGCCACTTCAGCTACGGCTGTCTCTTTTTTCTCCACAACAGACGGAACCTTTTTCTCTTCCGTTGAAACAGATTTCTTTGCCGCTGTCTTGGCTAATGTTTTCTTTCTCTGAACCATATATCTCATCCTCCTTCTCTGCTTTCTCCGCAACGTCTTCCGGCTTGTGATTCTGTGCTCACTCACACGGCGCAGCTTTTCCGCCTGCGGCAATGCCTCATATCCGATTCATTCCCGACAGTCGAAGTAGGGACACCGCCTAATCACATCCTTGTCATTCTGCGGTATCCCCATAATTTAATTGTCTTATATTCAAGTTTCCCCAAGTTGTCTGTCTATTCAGATTATCACACAAATGATCTTTTTCCGCCCTTGATCCACCGTCAAGCACATCCTATCCCTATTTCCATGACCTTGTCTGAACTTTAACAAATTATACGGCAATTTCCTGTTTTTGTCAACAAAACCGCTCTTCCTACCGAATCGCCAAGTACAAATTATAAAATCCAGTTACACTGACGATTCCCACCATAATCGGCGTCAGGAATCGGATGCAGAACACCCAGAGTTTTCCCAGACGGAATTTCGTACCGTCCGCCTCGATCTCCGCAAGCAGATACTCCGGTTTCCATTTCCAGCCTACATAGTAGCACATCGTGAGTCCACCGAGCGGCATCAGAATATTATCCGTTACCAGTCCGGCGAAATCAAAGACCGACTGATTCAGGATTGTGACATCACTCAGGACGCCGAAGGACAGCGCACTCGGAATGCCAAGCAGCGTGATCGCCGTACCAATCACAAGCGCCGCATGCTTGCGTTCCCAGCCCAGCGAATCAATCGCAAAAGAGGCACAGACTTCCAGAAGTGCGATCGCACTCGTAACGGCTGCGAAAAAAACCAGCGCAAAAAACAGGATTGCAAAGAAAGTTCCCCCCGCAATATTCGCAAATACCATCGGCAGTGTGCCGAAAATCAGTCCCGGTCCCTGTCCCGGCTCCAGACCGAAGGCAAATACTGCCGGAAAGATCGCGATACCCGCGAGAACCGCAATCACGGTGTCCAGACCACCGACGATCATACAGCTTTTTGGAATATTTTCCTTTCCACTCAGATAGCTTCCGTAGGTGATCGTGATACCCATACAGAGACTCAGGGAATAAAACACCTGTCCCAGTGCCGCGCTGACAGAAGAAAGCGTGAACGCCGAAAAATCCGGCTGGAAGATAAATAACAGTCCTTTCGAAGCTCCCGGAAGCGTCACGCTTCTGAAAATGATGACAAATAACAGAACCAGAAGCATCGGCATCATCAATTTGCTCGCTTTCTCAATGCCATTGATGCCAAAATAGCAGACAGCTATAGTCGCTGCCATAAATACAATATGCCAGATCACCGGCTCGCTACTGCCGATAAAGGCGTTAAAATCCGGCGCTGCCGCCGTCGTCACATAGCTGGCAATATACTTTAAAATCCAGCCGCCGATGACGCTGTAATAACTCAAAATAATAAACGCCGCCAGTACGCCGAATATACCGACAATCCGTGCGTGCGGATGAATGTCCGCATATGCCTGCACCGGATCATGCCGCGTCTTCCGTCCCAGGGACATTTCCGTGATCATAACCGGCAGTCCGAGAACGACGATAAAAAACAGATACGCAACCAGAAATGGAAATCCACCGTTCTTTCCCATCAGATATGGAAATTTCCACAGATTTCCCAATCCAATCGCCGCCCCAGCCGTCGCCATAATAAAGCCCAGCTTACTCGCCCATTGTTTGTTTTTACTCATGTGTAGCCCTCTTAGTATTCTTTCATTTCATATTTGATATAGCCTTGCGTTATAACGCGGTACAGACTATTATATCGAATTTTAGGGACTATGTAAACCGTTTTTAAGTGGGAATCACGCAAAAAAGCCTGTCCCCCGACACCTTTCCCATGCCAAAAGACAGACTTTTCTCTATTTCTTAATTCAATTCATTTCCGGCAGCACACTCCCGGCATTCCAGAAAGCCACGCCGAATTTCCACTTTTTATCTTAGTCCTCGATCGTATCAATCAGGCTGTCATCATCAAAGTAATTGATCCGCATCGAAGCCTTCACATCGCGAAGTGTCTCAGCAGCCTTCGCCTCTGCTGCCTTGCTTCCCTCTTTCAAGATGTCAAATACATCCGGGATTCTCTTCTCCCATTCCTGGCGTCTCGCGCGAATCGGAGCCAGTTCAGCCTGCATGACGTTGTTTAAGAATTTCTTCACCTTCACATCGCCCAGACCACCTCTCTGGTAATGCGCTTTCAGCTCGTCCAGGTTCTGGTAATCCGGCAGGAACTCTGCAAAATACTCCGGACGGCAGAATGCATCCAGATAGATGAAGACCGGATTGCCCTCGACTTTACCCGGATCCTCGACACGCAGGTGATTTGGATCTGTAAACATGGACATGATCTTCTTCTTCACATCTGCTTCCGAATCAGAAAGGTAGATGCAGTTTCCAAGCGATTTGCTCATCTTTGCCTTTCCATCGATACCCGGCAGACGCAGACATGCCTTGTTGGACGGAAGCAGGATCTCCGGTTCCGTCAGAGTCTCGCCGTACACGCTGTTGAATTTGTGGACGATCTCCTTGCACTGCTCTAACATCGGCATCTGATCCTCTCCAACCGGAACGGTCGTCGCGCGGAATGCAGTGATATCCGCCGCCTGGCTAATCGGATAAGTAAAGAATCCAACCGGGATGCTTGCCTCAAAATTACGCATCTGAATCTCTGCTTTTACGGTAGGATTTCGCTGTACACGGGATACCGTAACCAAGTTCATATAGTAAAAAGTAAGCTCTGTCAGCTCCGGCACCATCGACTGGATAAAGATGGTGGATTTCTCCGGGTCAATTCCACAAGCCAGATAGTCCAGGGCAACCTGCAGAATATTTTTACGCACCTTTTCCGGATGATCTGCGTTATCTGTCAGCGCCTGTGCATCGGCAATCATAATATAGATCTCGTCGAATTTGCCGGAATTCTGAAGTCTCACTCTCTCGCTCAGAGAGCCAACATAATGTCCGACATGTAAGCGCCCGGTAGGACGATCGCCGGTTAAAATAATTTTCTTCATCTATTTGTTTCCCCTTCCATTCTGGTGTTTTTTCTTTAATGGATTTTTGCGCGTGACTGTTAAGGTACTGAACAGTTACGAAAATATTATATATCCTGGCTGGCAGACTGTCAACATTCTGAGACTCCATCTTCCCCAGTAACGCCCTGTTGTTTACTGTACACGCATACGTGCCCAGTAACGGAATTTGCCGTGGCTTCGCATTTAAATACGGCAAATTCCTGCTGCCACCACGTTTTCTCACGGCACTTTCGGTTCCAAAAGTGCCTACCCGTGAACAGTAACTCTGTTACCATTCTTGTCTTGCATATATATGTTAAACACCAGAATTTCCAGTTCCGGAAATTTACTTGCTCTGCGCAAACAGCCAGTCTCTGACTACTTCTGGCTCTTACTCCTGCAGGTTTACCATCACATCCGAAACATCCACTTTCTTATCGATCAGCCCGCTCTCGCTCATCCAGTCGATGTTTTCCTGCCAGCACTCTTCGGTCTGGGTCAAAAACGGAACCTCATCGCTCTCCATGAGCGGCAGAAGTGTCTCACAGGACTTCTCCTCCACGCTCTGGGTCAGAGGGAAGTTTTCCTCATTCTGATTATTCATCAGGATTGCCAGGCAGCCATTCGGATCGTTCTTAAAGTCTTCAAAGCCCTTCTTCGATGCGCGTAAGAATCCTTCCAGAACTTCCGGCTCCTGCTGGATCATTTCGTTGTTGGCAAGGAATACTTCCTCATAATAATTCGGGATTCCATATCCAGCTGCCATGAAGTAGTTGACATCAAAGCCCTCTTCCTCCATCTGCGGAACCTCATGGTTAACAAGGCATCCGATCGTCGCATCCACATTGCCGGTCGTCATAGAACTCATCAGTTCAAATCCGACATCGATCAGGTTTACATCCGATGCATCCGCTCCCACATATTCCATCATGCTCTTGACAACCGCCTCGCTGAGTGCTGTTCCGCCGTAACCAACGGTTTTTCCAACCAGATTTTCCGGTCCTGTGATATTCTTATCCTTTAAAGAAAGAACGACACTTAACGGGGACTGCACGATCGCACCGATGGATTTGATCTTCGTTCCCTGATTGGCAACCGCCTGGATCACATCCTGCTGATAGTACATGCCGATCTCCGCCTTTCCAGCCGCTACCAGTGATAACGCATCGTTCGCATTGGCCGGAAAACGCACTTTCACATCCAGTCCTTCTTCCGCATAATAACCGCGCTCGATCGCCGTATAAATAAAGGTATGGATCGCATTCGGATACCAGTCAAGAACCACATTGATCTCCTTAAGATCCTGACTTTTTCCTTCTTCCGAGGTCTGTTTCGCATCCGTGCCCTCTGCCTGAGCAGCTGTCTCACTCTTTTCGCTGGCCGTTCCACATCCGCCAAGTGTCATCATTCCCATCACTGCTGCCATCACTGCGGCAGCCATTTTCATTCGTTTTTTCATCTCATATCCTTTCATTTTTACAAATTTCCGTTTATATTTCCCTATCACTTACCTGTTTTCCAGTTCTTTTGGCATATGACTTGCTGGATTCACATACCAATCTCAAAGATCTGCACTTCTTCACAAGTAGCTTTTTTGTGAATACACTTTTTTCGGTCTGCAGCACACATTTCAAAAATACAGACTTTTCAATATCCGCACACATACTTCAAAATTTCATCCTATATCACAATTTCCTACTCATTCCTCCAGAAAATCATCCGCTTTTCAAGCAGCGAGACAATCCACGTTGCCGCCATCGCCACTACCGATAGGAGCAGAATCGGTGCAAATACACCGGCTCCATCTAACTGGGTCATCATTCTCCGGCTGAAATATCCGAGTCCGCTCTGGGCGCCCAGCCATTCTCCAATCGCCGCTCCGATGATCGACAGCGGTACCGCCATCTTGATCGCTGAAAAAAAGTACGGAAGCGTCGCCGGAATCTTTAATTTCAAAAAGATCTGACGTTTATCCGCGCCAAATGTAAACAAAAGTTCTTCCATTTCCGTCTTCACCGACCGGAACCCGTCAAATACCGTGATCGTGATCGGGAAAAACGTAATCAGCACCGTTACCAGCACCTTGCTCCAGATCGTGTAGCCAAACCAAAGGACAAACAGCGGCGCCAGCGCCGTCGTCGGGATCGTCTGCGAGGCGATGATCAGCGGATACAGCGCCTTTCTTGCCGTCTCACTGGCATCCATCAGCACAGCCAGTCCCACGCCCAGCACGATCGAGATCAAAAGTCCAATCACGACTACCGACATCGTCGCCGGCAGATGTGCCGTAAATAATGGACCCCGAAGTTCCCACAGCCGTACAACCACCTGAACCGGAGACGGGAGAATATAGGCCGCATCAATCCCCATAGCCGCTGCCTGCCATGTAAACAGAAGCACCGCCACCAAAATCAGGGCTGGAAGATTCGCATTCATCCGGCTTCCCATTTTATTTGTTTTTTTCTGTTCCATCACGCCTTCTCCTTCTTAAGCATTCCGATGAGTTCTTCCTTTAAGGACAGAATCTCCGGTCTGCGAAGCTCTTCCCGAGATCGCGGATATCCCGCCGGGACCTCGATGGAGCGCAGATGTGTGATCGGTGACTGTTCCACCACGAGAATCCGGCTGGACAGAAACACCGCTTCTTCCACATCATGCGTGATGAAAACAACCGTCTTTTTCTCCTTCTCCCACTGTTCCAGAAGCCACTCCCGCATAGACAGTCTTGTCAGATAATCCAGGGCTGAAAACGGCTCATCCAAAAGCAGAAGGTCTGAACCCGTCAGAACCGTTCTCGCAAAGGCGGCTCTCTGGCGCATACCGCCGGAAAGCTCTTTCGGCGTCTTATCTCCCCAGTCTGCAAGTCCAACCGATCGAAGCGCATCATCCGCTTTTTTCTGCATCTGTTCCTTCGAATATCCGCCCTGAATCTCCATCGGAAGCATCAGATTCTCCCGCACAGTGCGCCATGGAAACAGCAGATCCTGCTGCGGCATATATCCGCAGTAATTTTTCTTCGTTTCGATCGATTCCCCATCCACCCGGATCACACCGGAAGCCGGGGTAAGAAGCTTATTTACCAGCCGGAAGATCGTACTTTTTCCACAGCCGGAAGCGCCGATGATGGACACAAACTCCCCATTCTGGACTTCAAACGACAGATGGTCAATGATCGAAAAATCCTCTACCGCATATTGGAAACGCACGTTGTCAAATGTAAGCATATTTACCGCCTCATTTCCCACGCCATATCCCAGAATGCCGCTTCATAGCGGGAGCAGGCCACAAAAATATCCACCAGATGTTTCTTTTGTTTCTCAGACAGATCCTCTGCCAGACGGTTCATCCACTCTACAAGGACTTCATTTTCCTTGTGGTAAGACTCGGAAGCGTATCCCCGGATCCACTCTCCATAAAATGGATGTTTGTCGGCATCCGGTCTGTCTGCTGCGATTTTCTTCGCAATCCATTCATAGCTGAGGGCGCAGGACAATATCGCTGCTGCCGCCTCCGGCGTGCCCCCCTCATAAGCGATGCGAAGCATATACGAAGTATAAGAAAGGTTATCCAGAGCGACCGGCGTCTGTTCCGCCTCTTCTCTGGTTATCCCCAAACGTTCCATGTAAGCACGGTGAATATCCATCTCCCCATCCAGAATCGAGTGGGTATATCCGGCAAACAGGCGCATAAATGCGAGATCCGTTGATTTTGCCGCCCCGATGGAAAACACCTTTGTGTAATCAATCAGATACAGATAATCCTGTATCATATAATATTTGAATTTATCATGATCCAGACTGCCGTCCGCAATGCCTTTTACGAACGGTTTTTCATTGTAACCAGCCCAGATCTCCTTTGTGGCTTCCAAAAGCCTCTCTGTCATTGTCATACGCGTTCCTCCGCAAATCCTTTTCCCCGGAAATCAAATCCATGATCCATCGGACCGGATCCTTTGCCGAGATCCAGCATCGCTCCCAGTGCGCCGGAAATATATGCCTTGGCACGTTCCACCGCGGTGTCGAGATCATAGCCCTTCGCCAGATTGGATGCAATCGCGCTGGACAGGGTACAGCCCGTCCCATGGGTGTTGGAATTGTGGATGCGTTTTCCGTTAAACCAACGGTATCCGCCGTCCCGGTATAAAAGATCGTTGGCATCATTTAACTGATGTCCGCCCTTGCAGAGAACCGCACAATGGTACGTTTCACTGATCCATTTTGCTGCCGTAATCATATCGTCGGCAGACTTAATTTCCATTCCTGATAAGACCTCCGCCTCCGGAATGTTCGGTGTCAGAACCGCCGCTAATGGAAAAAGCGATTCTTTCAAGGTGTCGATGGCGTCGTCGCTGATTAACTTTGCTCCGCTCGTCGCCACCATAACCGGGTCCACAACAATGTTTTCTGCCTGGTACTCACAAAGCTTCTTCGCAATCGACTTGATCAGTCCGGTTGAAGAAACCATACCGATCTTTACCGCATCCGGACGAATATCCGTAAATACGCTGTCAATCTGCTGTTCCAGAAATTCCGGGGTTACCTCAAAAATCCCCTGGACGCCGGTTGTGTTCTGGGCCGTCAGCGCCGTGATCGCACTCATTCCATATACTCCATTGGCGATCATCGTCTTTAAATCGGCCTGGATACCGGCGCCTCCGCTGCAATCACTTCCAGCGATTGTTAATGCTGTCTTCATAATTAACTCCTTTCAGGCATCAATAACTTTTATAAGGCGACACAAGGTGGTGCCCCCAATGTGCCGCCATAAAAAACTTTTTGCAAAGTTTCTTACCATTTTTTTATGAAGCTTTTTTCACAAGCTTTTTCTTATAAACTTTTTCATGCCATTTTTTTGACAAAATGACAACGTTTTCATCTTTACAGAACCTTTTTTACAGCTTCCTTCAGTTCCTCTGCTGCCTTTTCAATATCATCGGCCGCAAACAAGGCGCTGACCACTGCAATGCCGTCCACACCTGTTCCTTTTAACAGTTCCAGATGTTCTTTATTCAGTCCGCCGATCGCAACAACCGGAATATCGACTGCCTGACAGATCTTGGCAAGCATCCCCGGCGTCACGGCATCGGCGTCCTTTTTGGTTCCCGTCGGATAGATGGCTCCGACTCCCAAATAATTCGCCCCATGCTTTTTCGCAAGAAGCGCCTGTTCTACATTTTTGCAGGAAACGCCGATGATCTTATCTGGTCCCAGCTTTTCCCGGACCTTTCCCGCTTCCATATCGCTCTGTCCCACATGGACGCCGTCCGCATCCACTGCCAGGGCAATCTCCACGTTGTCATTGATCACAAACGGAACCTGATACTTTCTGCAAAGCATTTTAAGCTTCTTTGCCTCCTCCAGAAACTCCGCCTCGTCAAGCTCCTTTTCTCTCAGCTGGACAAACGTCGCCCCGCCCTTCAAAGCTTTCTCAACCTGACTCTCCAGAGTTTCCCCCTTCAGCCATGCGCGGTCTGTCACCGCGTAAAGCAGCATATCTTCCGGTCTGCAGTTCATCTGCATTTCCTCCTTTTCTCAGCTGTTCTTATAAAAACGGACACTAAAGCTCTATTATCTTACTTCAAATTTTGCTCCAGCCTCCAGCGCTTCTCCGTTCATGCGATAAATAGCATCAATGATATAATTCCGATAAGTCGCATTGCCGTCCAGTTCACTTAAACGGGCGTATGCCGTCTCCCCGGCCAGTCCCATCGCGCAGACTGCCGCAGCAGCTGCCTCAAGCGGCTGTTCCTGGTTGGCTGTCACAAAGGCCGCCGTCAGAGCCGAGAGCTGACAGCCGGTTCCCGTGATGGAAGACATCTCCGGACGACCGTTGTAAATGCAGTATGCCTTCTCCGCATCCGCCACAATGTCGATCGCACCGGTGATCGCAACGACCGCATTCATCTTTCCGGCAAATGCCTTCGCAAAAGCTGCCGCCTCGTCCAGATTTTCCTTCGTCACCCGGTCTGCCAGATCGGCATCCACGCCCTTCGTCGTCCCATTTCCAAGTGCCAGTGTCTTGATCTCCGAAATGTTCCCGCGGATCACGGTAAACCTGACTTCCTTTAAAAGCTGATTGGCGGTCTCTGTTCTGAGTTTCGACGCACCGGCGCCTACCGGGTCTAAAACTACCGGATGACCCAGCTCATTTGCCCGCTTTCCGGCAAGCAGCATGGATTCGATGGTCCGGCTGTTTAATGTGCCGATATTGATATTCAGTCCGCCGCAGATGGTCTGGATATCCGAAACTTCGTCCTTATCATCCGCCATGATCGGGGACGCGCCGCATGCGAGTACCACGTTGGCACAGTCATTGACAGTCACGTAGTTCGTAATGTTGTGGATTAACGGACATTTTTCTCTTACATTATCAAATATTTCTTTAAACATGTGCTGGCTTCTCCTCTCTCAGTGCTTCCTGCATTCCTGCTAAAATATTGGCTTTCTTTAAACTTAAAATCAGAACCGCGCTTATGATCGCGCCTCCCGCGGTCGAGATCAAAAACGGAACCACATAGGCATAGACAGCCAGTCCCGCCGCGCTCTTTCCCATCAGGAAAACCGCCACCGGATATGCCGCAAATCCGCCCAGAATGGACGTTCCAAGCACCTCACCGATCAAAGTTGCGAACACACTCTGCGTTTTCTTGTAAACCAGTCCGCAGATCAGGGCGCCAAACATACTGCCCGGAAATGCCATCAGACTTCCAAGTCCTAACAGATTTCGGATCAGCGCCGCTGCAAAGGCCGCTCCCAGTCCATAGCCCGGTCCCAGAAGAACGGCACACAGGATATTTACCATATGCTGTACCGGGGAACACTTACTTCCGAACACCGGAACGGAAAATAAACTTCCTACGACGGCAACGGCACAGAATACAGCCGCAATCGCCAGTTTTTTCGTGTTTGTCTTATTCATTTTTCTTCTCCTTCTTTGAAAATTTGCAACTGTTCTGTTTCTTTGATATTCTTGAACAGTTACGAACAATTTACGTTTTCTGCATGAAATTCGGTCGATACTCTCTGGTATCCTCTCACGCCGGAACACGGCTTCCCATCGCTGCCTACAAAGCCCAGGGCGCTCCCCCTCAGCTCGCCGCACACATGCGGAATACGTTCCCCCTTTCAAAGAATTTAATTTTAAAAGAATGTGCCCTGGCACATTCCCGCGCCGAGCGCGGTTGCTTGCGACATGATTCCCTTCCGCCGCAGTGCGATCCCGCCCGGTAGGGCTTTTTATATAACAGGAAATTTCAACGGATTTTCCTGTTATATGAAAAAACAGGAGATACCCCTGCGGATATCTCCTGTAAAAATTCATCTCATGACTTCCTACGACGGCATTATCCGCATCAGGTTAAAGGGTCGAAGTTCGATTACTTCCTCTCAGCCCGCCAACGAGCTCCCCTGTTTTTATCAAATTTGCAATGTTTCCCTGCTGAACCATCGCCAGACTTATTATAACGCATCTGGCGGAATTTTCAAGTGTGACTTTCTGGTACACTTTTATCCCCTATCCTTTCACGATCAAGGTCAGCGTAAGCGCCCGCCAGATTCCGGTGAGTCCCATAATGCCACCCAAAAGAATCGCTAATGGGATCCTGAGACCGGTAAATGTAATGCTGAGCAGACTGCAAAGGCGCGTCTGCAATCAGCTGAGGCGTTCCATTCGTGTTATTACACAAATCCCCCAAAACCTCTACACAACTCACTACACACTTTTTTACACAATTCGCATAAGAAGATATAATAAATTGCAACAAGTTATATAAAAAAGTATCAAAAAACAGTACACAAAAAAGTGCTGAAACCCTGCATAAATACTGGGTTTCAGCACTTTCTAATAAGTTATATGAAGTTACAACAAGTAGTTCGCTTACTGTGCCATCTGCTTTGCAACTTCCTCTGCAAAGTTCTCTTCCTTCTTTTCGATACCTTCGCCAGTCTCGAAACGAACGAACTTCTTAACAGTGATCTTCGCACCATTCTCTTTAGCAACCTGAGCTACATACTGAGCTACGCTCTGCTTGCCATCCTCAGCCTTAACATATACCTGATCCAGAAGGCAGATCTCTTTGAGCTCTTTCTTGATACGACCCATAACCATGCCGCTGATGATCTTGTCGTTTGCGTCCGGCTTCTCGTTCTTAGCTGCTACAGTCAGGATCTCTTTCTCTTTTGCGATGTAATCTGCATCTACTTCGCTGTCGTTGGTGTACAGCGGTTTCAGAGCTGCAGCCTGCATAGCTACGTTCTTAGCCATCTCTTTGATTGCATCGTTTACAACGTCAGTCTCAACGTCTACCAGAACGCCGATCTTGCCGCCTGCATGGATATAGGAAGCAACGAAACCATTCTCCTCAGCTAACTGAGCAAAACGACGGATCTTCATGTTCTCGCCGATGATGGAGATCTGGGAAGACAGAGCCTCTGCAACTGTCAGGGACGGATCCTTTGCCCATTTTTCAGCCAGGAATGCGTCAATATCTGCTGCGCTTGTGTTCAGCGCCTGCTCAGCAACATCAGATACATAGTTCTGGAACTTCTCGTTCTTAGCTACGAAGTCTGTCTCTGCGTTTACTTCTACTACAACTGCCTTCTTTTCATCAGCGGTAACCTTAGTCATAACGATACCCTCTGCTGCAATACGGCCAGCTTTCTTAGTAGCGCCTGCAAGTCCTTTTTCTCTCAGGAACTCAACAGCTTTGTCCATGTCGCCATCTGTAGCTGCAAGAGCTTTCTTACAGTCCATCATACCAGCGCCTGTCATTTCACGTAACTCTTTTACCATTGCGGCTGTAACTGCCATCTTAAATCCCTCCGTGTATATAAATTCAGGTACACGTTCGTATACCCGCGCGGAGCACGCTTTTATGCGGAAAACCGCGGCGTGCTCCTGGTCTTTTGGTTTCAGTTTTTAATTTTGGGGTTAATTAAGCCTCTGTAGCCTCTGCTTCGCCCTCTGCTGCAGCTGCCTCAGCCTCGCCCTGCTTAGCTTCGATAACAGCGTCTGCCATTCTGGAAACGATCAGTTTTACGGCACGGATAGCATCATCGTTACCCGGGATTACATAATCCAGCTCTTCCGGATCACAGTTAGTATCGATGATACCGATCAGCGGAATACCCAGAGTATGAGCCTCCTGTACGCAGATTCTTTCCTTCTTCGGATCTACTACGAAGATAGCATCCGGGATCTTCTTCATATCTTTGATACCGCCCAGGTTCTTCTCCAGCTTCTCCCACTCTTTTTTCAGCTCGATAACTTCTTTCTTCGGCAGAACGTCGAAAGTTCCGTCCTCAGACATAGCCTCGATCTGTTTTAATCTAGCGATACGGCTCTGGATGGTCTTGAAGTTTGTCAGCATACCGCCTAACCATCTCTCGTTTACATAGAACATACCACATCTCTCAGCCTCGGTCTTGATAGCGTCCTGAGCCTGCTTCTTTGTACCAACGAACAGGATTGTGCCGCCGTCTGCTGCGATATCGGATACTGCCTTGTAAGCCTCATCTACTTTACCTACAGATTTCTGAAGGTCGATGATGTGGATACCATTTCTCTCGGTGTAGATGTACGGAGCCATTTTCGGGTTCCATCTTCTGGTCTGGTGTCCAAAATGTACACCTGCTTCGAGTAACTGCTTCATTGAAATAACGCTCATGTTTCTTTCCTCCAATTTTGGTTTTTCTTCCGCCGTCTTCTCATGCTTTCCGCGGGGACTCATAATGAGCACCGTCCTGCGCAAATCCGACCGGCGTGAATTTTCAGCCTTTATACTATATCACAGGCAAGGTATACATGCAAGTGGAAATTAAAAAAATCACGCATTTTCCTTCATTTTTCTTCGTTTCTTGAATTTCTTCCAGCAAGCATATACGGAATGATAATACAAAGCCTTCAGTAAAAACTTTTAGCAATTCTATGTAAATTAAAAGCGGGCTCCGAAAACCTCGGAACCCGCATAAATCCTAGAAATAAAAAAGAGCGCGAGACGGGACTCGAACCCAACCTTTACTTAAAAAACATATTATTTATAGGAGGTTTTAGGACTGCTCTTCTGTATTCAACCCCTTACTCAACCCCACATAAAAATAGTATATTCGATGAAGACTGTCAAGGGTGCCTTTGGCACAACGCTTGCCCTTGATAGGCTGGATTTTAAGCATAAGAATATATCGAAAATGGAATAAACCAGAAAGGTCTGCTATCCCTTTCTGGCTTAATTACTGATTTTTTGCATATTAAAAACTTCATAAATATAGTATCATTTTGGGATCGTCCCTATTAATAATGTGGTATATTATATTTATCAAGAATGCTATACATACCAGATACATCCCCTACATCAGCATATTTATCAAATAAATCACCATCTGACTTGGTAATATAGTATGTGCCATTTTTATTAATGATAGGAACCATGCCCGATTTGCTAGCCTCCATTGATAAGACTGTAAGACAGTTAGAGCTAGTGTCGGCACCAGTACTTCCGTTAGCTAAGGTTAACCCTCCCCCACAGGAAAACTCAACATAACCAGGAGTCATTCCTAAAACTCCTACGGCACCGGTGTCATAGTTGGTAGGATCACTGTAATATTCTACCCCATTAATGGTTACTTTCAACATATCATGCTCTACCCCATTAAGAGCTCCGGTAGAAAGTACAGCTTTAATGTTACACTTCTCACATAACGCTAATGTTAAAGCTGTATAATCACCGCAGACACCTTTGCCATCTCTGATCGTATAAGCGATATGAGGATTCTTGTAATTGATATCGTAAGTAAGGAATCCACAAACCTTGTTGACGATAGCCGTATATCTAGCCATCTCATCCTGGATGTCAACGATATCTCCCTTATTCGCCTCCGCCCACGCTCTACAATCAGCTACAGCTTCAGCCTGCCACCACTGTGTAGTGCCGTACATACTATCGTACTCGCCAGCAGATAATCCTTTAGGAACGATCCATGTTGGCTCCTCTGCTGCGAAAGATGTTAAACTCATTCCAAGTGTCATAGCTGCTGTTAGAGCTACTAATGCTAATGTTCTTTTCTTCATTTTATATATCCCCCCCCCTCATATTTTATAATCGATAGTGTGCAAAAATCTTGCATTTCTTTACATTTCTTACTATACCATAGTGCCATGTAATAATCAAGCGCAGAGTCGCAATATTGCGACCAAATATTTGACTGAACATTTTATAATGCACTCAATCAAGTATTTGGAGGTGCTACGTGACTACCGATTCTAAAGTAAAATCCGATAACGCAATTTCATTAGGCAGTAATATTAAAAAGTTACGTCTTGAACATTCCTATACACAGGCTTATATGGTTCGTCAGATGCAGCTTCTTGGATGCAACACCACCAAACAAAATTATTCAAAATATGAAAAAGATTTAGCCCATATTTCCGCTAGCGAATTAGTTGCCATTGCAAATATCTTTAACATCTCCATCGATGTACTTTTCACTTTCGTGTAACATTCCTATCTTTTTCATCCACTCCGTACACTCCATACAATAATAAATCTTGCAAAGATACGTAAAATACTCTTCTGGATCAGATGGCATATTCATTTCAATAAGTCCGCTCTCTTCTGCGCATTTTTTTAATGCTTCTAACATTATTTTCCAAAGTTCTTTATGTATATCTTGTTCGTATGGTGCTTTAAAGTTATCATAAAATAAATTATTCATATCTAGCTTTTAATAAAGAACATCATTTATATCAGGATGATTTTCTATTCTTCCAGAATGGGCGGCATATTACCCCGCTTGTAATAAGTAACTGCATTCGAAAATATTGCCATCACATTAATATAAATCAAAAAGGGATTCACAAAATCAGAAAAACATATATTTCTGCTTTGCTTGATTCGGGCATCAATATTAATGAGATTCGCAAACAAGTCGGGCATGAGGACGAACGAACGGCTTTACATAATTACAGCTTTAACCATATTAAACAGCTCAGAATGAGGCAGATATGGAACGGGCACTTTCTTAAATTAAGTCAACCCTACTCAACCCCGGAAACAGAATGTAAAAAAAAAGAAGCCGGAATCCTTTGAAATTAAAGGTTCCGGCATAAAATGAAAAAGAGCGCGAGACGGGACTCGAACCCGCGGCCTCGACCTTGGCAAGGTCGCGCTCCACCAACTGAGCCACTCGCGCATATTTGTAAGAATCGGGGTGACAGGATTCGAACCTGCGACCTCCTGGTCCCAAACCAGGCGCTCTAGCCAAGCTGAGCCACACCCCGTCATCCACGTTTATATTTGATTTTCTTGAACGTTTATATACCTTCAAAACTGCACACTGAATTTCTTCTACTTTCTATCTTTCATCCTTCAGGAAATAACTTCCTCTTACCTATCCAATTCTTAACCATATCCTTTTGGTTAAGCCCTCGACCGATTAGTAACAGTCAGCTTCATGCATTACTGCACTTCCACCTCTGCCCTATCTACCTCGTCGTCTTCAAGGGGTCTTACTACTTGCGTATGGGATATCTCATCTTGAGGGGGGCTTCACGCTTAGATGCCTTCAGCGTTTATCCCGTCCCGGCTTGGCTACTCTGCCATGA
>NZ_QUJT01000006.1:0-2543 GCF_003480955.1 Clostridium sp. AM27-28 | reverse complement strand
GCTCAACAGATACACCAGAGGCCAGTCCACCCCGGTCCTCTCGTACTAAGGGCAGCTCCTCTCAAATATCCTACGCCCGCGCCGGATAGGGACCGAACTGTCTCACGACGTTCTGAACCCAGCTCGCGTACCGCTTTAATGGGCGAACAGCCCAACCCTTGGGACCTACTTCAGCCCCAGGATGCGATGAGCCGACATCGAGGTGCCAAACCACTCCGTCGATGTGAACTCTTGGGAGTGATAAGCCTGTTATCCCCAGGGTAGCTTTTATCCGTTGAGCGATGGCAATCCCACTTTCTACCACCGGATCACTAAGTCCTACTTTCGTACCTGCTCGACCCGTCGGTCTCGCAGTCAAGCTCCCTTCTGCCTTTGCACTCTTTGAATGGTTTCCAACCATTCTGAGGGAACCTTTGAGCGCCTCCGATACCCTTTCGGAGGCGACCGCCCCAGTCAAACTCCCCACCTGACATTGTCCCACCTCCGGGTCACGGAGGTTGGTTAGAAATCCAGTACCACAAGGGTGGTATCCCAACAGCGACTCCGACAAGACTGGCGTCCTGTCATCAAAGTCTCCCACCTATCCTGTACATGCAGTACCGAATCCCAGTATCAAGCTAGAGTAAAGCTCCATGGGGTCTTTCCGTCCTGGCGCAGGTAACCAGCATCTTCACTGGTATTTCAATTTCACCGGGTGCATTGTCGAGACAGCGCTCAAATCATTACGCCTTTCGTGCGGGTCGGAACTTACCCGACAAGGAATTTCGCTACCTTAGGACCGTTATAGTTACGGCCGCCGTTTACTGGGGCTTAGATTCAAAGCTTCGATTGCTCTAACCTCTCCTCGTAACCTTCCAGCACCGGGCAGGCGTCAGCCCATATACCTCACCTTTCGGTTTCGCATAGACCTGTGTTTTTGCTAAACAGTTGCTTGAGCCTATTCTCTGCGGCCACATCTCTGTGGCACCCTTTATCCCGAAGTTACAGGGTCATTTTGCCGAGTTCCTTAACAATGCTTCTCCCGCCGGCCTTAGGATTCTCTCCTCATCCACCTGTGTCGGTTTACGGTACGGGTACATATCACACAATAGCGGCTTTTCTCGACAGCTCGAATCCCGGACTTCGCTACTTTAATTCGCTCCGCATCACGTCTTCGGCTTACTAAGCGGTTTTGCCAGCTTAGCACCTACCTCGCTTGCCCTGGTATCTTCACTCCCAGGTTCCGGTATCTCTCTGTGTCCCCACAGTTCTGATGATATGCAGTACAGGAATTTCAACCTGTTATCCATCGACTACGTCTTTCGACCTCGCCTTAGGCCCCGACTTACCCAGAGCAGATCAGCTTTACTCTGGAAACCTTAGATATTCGGCCTGGAGGATTCCCACCTCCATCTCGCTACTCATTCCGGCATTCTCTCTTCTTAAAAATCCACAGCTCCTTATCGGTACTGCTTCGTCTCTTTAAGAATGCTCCTCTACCAATGTATAATTACATTCCTAAGCTTCGGTGTTGTGTTTTAGCCCCGGACATTTTCGGCGCAGGACCTCTCGACTAGTGAGCTATTACGCACTCTTTGAATGTGTGGCTGCTTCTGAGCCAACATCCTAGTTGTCTTCGAAATCCCACATCCTTTTCCACTTAACACACACTTTGGGACCTTAGCTGTAGGTCTGGGCTCTTTCCCTTTTGACTACCCAACTTATCTCGTGCAGTCTGACTCCCGTACATCATTTATGCGGCATTCGGAGTTTGATATTCTTCGGTAGACTTTGACGCCCCCTAGGAAATTCAGTGCTCTACCTCCGCTAAACTAATACGAGGCTAGCCCTAAAGCTATTTCGAGGAGAACCAGCTATCTCCGGGTTCGATTGGAATTTCTCCCCTATCCACACCTCATCGCCACCCTTTTCAACGGATGTGCGTTCGGTCCTCCATTCCCTTTTACGGGAACTTCAACCTGGACATGGATAGGTCACCCGGTTTCGGGTCTGCACATGCTGACTTTACGCCCTATTAAGACTCGCTCTCGCTTCGGCTCCGGAGCTTTACTCCTTAACCTCGCCAGCATCCGCAACTCGCCGGACCGTTCTACAAAAAGTACGCGGTTGCACCTTAACGTGCTTCCACAGCTTGTAAACACAGGGTTTCAGGTTCTCTTTCACTCCCCTCCCGGGGTCCTTTTCACCTTTCCTTCACAGTACTATGCGCTATCGGTCACTAAGGAGTATTTAGCCTTGGGGGGTGGTCCCCCCGAATTCCCGCAAGGTTCCACGTGTCTCGCGGTACTCTGGATCCTGCCGCTGCTTATCGTTTTCATGTACGAGGCTTTCACTCTCTCTGGCCGGTCTTTCCAGGACCGTTCCATTAACGAATCAGCTCACTTATGCAGTCCGTAACCCCAGAGTGCACGCACTCTGGTTTGGGCTCTTCCCATTTCGCTCGCCGCTACTTTGGGAATCGATGTTTCTTTCTCTTCCTCCGCCTACTTAGATGTTTCAGTTCAGCGGGTTCCCTTCCATACGTTATGTATTGGCGTATGGAT
>NZ_QUJT01000005.1:0-223262 GCF_003480955.1 Clostridium sp. AM27-28 | reverse complement strand
TTGCTGATTACCCGAACCGTCCGGCGCACGGTCCGCACCTCGCCTTTGGTACGGGTGTCGGCAAGCAGCATTACTTTGAGCGTATCCTCGACTTGCACGCGGTTCCTGGTCTTTTCCAGTTCATCCGGCCAGATGCCGTCTACCATCCGACGATTATCTGGCTTGTCCAGTTCCTCGTCGTTTTCCTCCTCGCCTACACGCGTCAGCAGGTAAACCGCTTTCTGACCGCGCACACCATCGCCCTCCTGAATCAGTTCGCCCAGAGCACACATTTTCTTTACCGCAGCTCTGGTTCTCTCCCGTTCCTCGCCAATCGCTTCCGAAAGCTCCCGAAGGGTATTTCTCTTGCCGCCCCGAAGCTGCTTCTTGATGGCTGCCCGGCGTTCATCCATGCTTTTCATCGTCCTCTAACTCCCTTCATCCCGTACCGGGTTCCACAGCGCTTCCAGCCTCGCCCTGCGCCGCTGCGCCCACCATGCCCCACACCATCGCATCGTAGTCGTAACCATGTTCTTCCAGGTTGTGAAAGCGGTTCTTCTTGGCGACTTCGGCGGCCCCATCCTGCCTCTGCGGATTTTTTTCTCTCCTGTCCCAATTTCTAACCGCGGCTTTCCAGTCCTTCATGCGATTCTTACCGACCATCCAGCCGTTACTGGTGTAAAAGTCAATAAAGCGTGCTGCATCCACGTTCGTGTAACCCATTTCCCGGCAATATCCACTCACATTCTCCAGGGTGGGAGGCGCGAAGCGCTTTTCTTTAACACCATCTATGGTGTTTTCTTTTAAATCATTATCATACTCATTATCATTATCAGCTTTTTTTGCTTTTTCAGAAAAGCATTTGCTTTTTTTGCTTTCCTCCGAAACCATTTGCTTTTTATCAGAAGCATTTGCTTTCGGTCTTCCGCCTTTCTTTCCTGCTTCCGATCTGGCTGCACACGCTTCTTTGTAGCGCTGGCTGTCTGTATCCAGCTGCTGTTTGATAAGCTCAAACACAAACGCCAGTGCCGGATCCTCCGGAACAGCATCCGGGTCTTTCTGATAGGCGTAGATCGCTTTAATGAGTTCGCCCGCCTGCTCGTTGCTCATCTTTTCGATGGCAGCGCCCCAGCTCTCATACATGACAAAAGACTTCTTATCACTCATCCAAGCCCATCTCCTTTCCCGCCTGCCAGTCCCGGTAATAGCAGATCCATGTATCCAACAGCAGAGTAATGATTCCACCGCGGATCCGTGCTTTCAGTTCGTCGAAAATGTCGTCCGAATACATCCGCTGGAAGTTCTGCAGGTACATGGACACACGCCACGGCTCATAGTTGCGCCGGTGCATTACCACCGGAATCTCGCCCGCCCTGGCGTCCCTTGAGGACTGTTGCAGCGCTTTCCGGAGTCTCAGCTCTTCCACTCGTTTTACTTCGATATGTACATTCGGCAGCCCGATCACGTCCGCATCGCCGGAAGTCCCGCAATACTGCTGACCCCGGCGGCAATTATATCCATAGTCCCGCAGAATGCTCGCAAGTTCACGCTCGCCGCGCTTTCCTTTTTCCCTCTGTGCCTTCCCCATCCTGCTATCCTCCATCCCTGAACATACTAATCTGTCCATATATGCCCTTCGGCTCTTTCCATCCCGTCGCAAATTTAAGTGCTCCCGCCTGTGCTGCGCGGATTGCCTGCACGCGGCGATCTTGCCGCTTAGACCAGCGCTTGGCATCTGCCCGCCCCGCATCCGTTGTCTCCGGCAGGTAATAGCCCTTGCCATCGTCACGGGTCAGAATCGCATAATCAAGCCGCAGAATCTCTATTCCCTTGCGGAGCATCCGATCGCTGCATCCGAGGCGCTTGCACAGCTCCCTGCGGGTCTGCGCGTTCTTATGTCCTACCCCCAGCGCATTGTATAAAGCACTGGTAAAGATTTCCATTTCTGTCAATTTCTTTTCCGACAAATCTCTTCCTCCTTCCGGAGCGGGAGGGTCGGTCTCCCTCCCGGTAAACCAATGGCATCCTGTAAAGGTTCGGTAATATATAACACGGTAAGCGCGTATAGGATGCTTTCAACGGGTTACTATACATAAGCCATAGGCTAACGTATCTTATAAATAGCTTTTGCCAAACTCGGCAATAAACTGCTGTCTGCTGCCGATGTGAGCCTCATAATACTCCTGTGCCTGACGTTTCAAATGCTCATCAAACTCCTGATTCATATGGACGCTGTATGGCGTCATATTGTGCCAGTCTGGCCGGAGCGGAACGATAAAGCCATATCGCTCCGACAGACTCCGGCAAGGACCGTTAAATACATGATGCATTGCCACCTCCGGGCTTCCCGTCACGATGCAATGCTGCAGATCATCCACCAGCACACTATGTATCTTCTTTCCTGTGGTTTTCTTCGTACTCTGCCATCATCCGGGCCAGCTCATCCGGCGGCAGGGTTTCAATCCCCTGCTCCTTGCATTCCGCTACCAGCCCGTTTATCAACTCGCTCATTTCCTTTGTATCGTAGGTACTGGATCCGGCAAGCACCGTATATGTACGGTATGCTTTCCCATCCTTGCCCTGCTTAACCTGCGAAGTTGGACGGATGTGGAAGGTTTCCGCCTCCAGCGCCGTCTCTTCCGCTTCGGTCGTGTCCGGCACAACCAAATACGCCATCTGACCGGCAATCATGAGATTCTGACCGTACCGGCGAAGCATCAGATTGTGTGCCCGTGGCTTAGAAATGTCTGCCGCCTCCGCCAGCCGTGAGAGAAGCACCCAGTAATATGCATTCGCATCCAGGCTCCGCTTCTCCCGCCATTGCTTTGCAATGATCCGCAGGGGCTTGTCCTTAATCTTGTCAATCAACGACGATACATCCGATTCCAGCTCAAACGTCAGCCGCATCCGACTGGTTTTCCAGTCCATCGACACATCTTTTAAAGTTCCTTTGCTCTCCATAGGCTAATTGAACGGAAGACCGCTCGTTTCATCCTCCGGCGGCACCGTGGCTGGATCTACTTCCCCTTTGGATTTATCCGGCGTGTTCTTAAAACTCTTCATCGCGCTCTGGAATCGTTCCACCGTCAGGTGTTCCAACGAGTCTACGCCGATTGCTTTCAAAATACATTTCGGACTTTTTCCGATTCTGTCGCACTCTTTCAGGAATACGCTCCTCATCGCTTCGGTTGCCAACTCCGGGGCTTTCTCGGAAGCCGGCGGCGTCTCCGCATCCGGATCTTTCATTTCTTCGGTCGGGATACAGAACACCTGGAAGCAGGCATATTTGAATGCAACCGACATTGCTTTATTGGTTGCTTTGTCGCCGCTGTCCATCCCTTCGCCAACTACCACCGCCTCTATGTGGCTGCCGTCCTCGGCGTAGAACGTATATTTCATACGGCAGACCGAATATAAAAGCATCCCGCCCTTTGCAGTTCTGCGTTCCTCCCGCGTCTGATCCATAACCTCTGGGACAACAAACAAATGATGCTTAATAAATGCCGGATTCAGCGCATTCATGACCGCGTCAATGCCGCGATACTTGAATTTCTGCTGCTCATTTAACGAATCTTTCCCGACCACTCCCACATCTTCCATGACAGCTGCTATCGTCTGGAAGATATTCTTTTTCGTCTCTCCCATATCTCTGCCACCTATCTAATAATCATGTTGCTACGGGTTACAATCGATACTCCAGGAATCTCAGCGCCTTTGTCCAGCGCCTCTTTCAGCGCTGTCTTATTCAACTCTGGATCCTTGCGGCGGATGAACGCTTCCGGAAGTGCATTGATATCTCCGGCGTATTCAATCGCTTTGCTGGCACGGTACGACACCGCCACTCTGCTTGTCTTAAACTTCTGACCGTCCAATGCTCTTTTAACATACTCCTGCAGCGAATCCGCCTTTCTCTCGGCTTCTCTCTGGCGTGTTTCCAGCACCCTCTTCTCATTTTTCAGCTGCTCCGCATCGCTTTTCAGATCCTTAATCCAGAGCAGGACATTCTCGATCTTCTCGTCTCTGGCTTCCTGCAGCGCATCCAGCGCCGCATAAGCCTCTTCATTTACAATCTCCCCCGTCTCTTCATCGACCGCCGCCTCAAACGCTTCCATGATGCGGGCATCAATCTCATACAGATTCATAAACTACCTCCGGCTCTTGTACTCTATTTTCATTTCTCTGATTTCTATGGTTAATTCTGTGTTTCATGTCTTTCAGGCACTCCTCACAAGCCCGACCACTGCCTTCCAGATATGCGCCGCAGCAGTCACATCTTTCCAGCATCCTGTAACTCCTTTTTCTTGTTTGCAAGCTCTTCTTCATCGGAATCCTCCTCCCGTGCTGCTTCCGCAGCTGCAAGAAATGTTGTATGGAAATCTGCATACGCTTTCTCCAGCTCTTCTCCCGAAAAATACGCTTTCAGAAGCGCCGCCGCCATTCTTGCCAGGGCTCCCGGAAGAATTGAAAATTTAACATCACCGATGATAAACGCCCCTGAATCTCTGATTGCATCATACTGGATCGTGGTACCAAGGATCATATCCCCCTCCAGCTCCATCGGCTCCCTTTTACCTTTAAATGTTGCTTTTACCATTGCATCCTCCCGAATCTCTTGATATAATTAAGCTGTTAATATTTTTATTAATGTGACCGTTCAGCTCTGCCAAGCTGGCGGTCTTTTTCTTTGGTTTCCCATAACCGGTGTACCGGCTGGCGTTTACCATCGCCCCGGCACGGTTGGTTCCGTTGGTTCTCCTGCTCATCATTCGCTCCCTACTCCGTGTGTCCCAGCTCATCCGCCGATTTCTGCCGCGCTTCTTCATACGTAAGAAGTGTGTCAATCAGGGTACGAACAGTACCTTTGTTCTGCTCTCGATTCAAAATGAATTCTAAGGTCTCTATCCAATCAACAGAAATCATCTCATCAAAATCTGGATATATTTTTAAAATTTCTTCCTTGAGTACCGGATACAACGCTTTTAATCTTTCTATCTGACCTTCCGAAATCGGAATACAAACTACTGCCGTCTCCATGTCTATCCCTCCTTTAGAACATCCCCGCCGCCTGCGCGATCGCCACCATCGCCCCGGTCGCCACCGCTGCAATCGCCAGACCGGTAAAGGCTAATCGCCAAGCAAACTGCAGATCTGCCTGTGCTCTACTCAGTTCCTCGCCCAGCACCTCAATGATCCGCTGGTTCTGACTTCTCAGTTCCATGCATTTCAGTTCTCTTCTCATCACGCTTCCTCACTTTCTTCTTATAATCTTTGCACGGGTATTCCCGATCTGATTCCATACACCGCCAGCAACTCCGGCAGGTACTACACGACTTTCTCATGCCACCGAATCCTTATCCATCGGATTCCGCCCGGTTTTCTCTATGTACAATGCCATCAGGCGGAACACCAGCAGAACACGCCCTGATGGCGGTCTGCCGACAATATACTGCAGGTTCCGGCTTCCTGTGCCGATTCGCTTTGCCAGCTCCTCATCCGTCCATCCGGTACGGTTTTTAATGGCAGATACCCAATCCTTGATCCAGAACCAATATTCCGGTCGTTTTACGATTGATTTACTCATTCAAATCCACCTCACTTTCTCTGTCTCGTCTCAATTTATCTTAAAGACAAAATGCATGGTTACACGCAGAGCCACGCCGCTACTCCCCACATCATCCATGCAGCCAAATAATGTTCTCTGACCGCCAACGTTACTGCGGCTATGTTTATCACAGCTATACTCATTGTTCTCGCCATATCTATAGAAATTTGGTAATCAACCATATCCTAACCTCCGTGATTATCGCTACCCAAATTTGGGTAGCAGTTTTTAATCGGTAGCATTCTAATACCTCTAATGCTTTGGTTTGCCTCATATTTCCAAAACCAATCGCCCTCCACCTGGCAAGAGCAACACCACCAAGAGAAAATGGAAGACACCGCTAAACTCATTCAGCAAAATGATGAAGTGATCGAAAACCAGCGCAAACAATACGAGGCGAGTTTAAAAATCATCGAGCTTTTAGAGGCTATCTATTCTGATTCAAATACCTCTCCAGCAGATGCTTCTCCCTTTCAAGCAGCTGATTCATTGCTTCAACGTGACGATTCTCATTCCTCAGATGATCGCTCAAACGATCCCCAAGCTGAATCACATCCCGGCTCTGCTGAACCAAAGCCTTCCAAATCTTCTGGTTCATCTGCCACATCTGAAACACTGTCAGAATCTGAATAATTGCTAATAAAAGGATCCACGTTCTCCACGGATGTGGATTCTTCTTCTTGCCGGCGTCCTGTTCTTTCTTCATCCCTCTCACCTCCCTTCTACTTGCCAGCTTTACCCCAACAGTTCACTCACAGGAACTCCCCCATTGTCTTTTCTCTCTACTTGCCCTATACTGAATTCATAGGCTTCCATCAAAGTCTAATTACACTAGAATGGAGAATTTCATGAAACAATTTTTTCAACATATCATCGCTGAATACCCTATATCCTTCGAATCTCTGATTATATGGGTCAAACTTATTCTTTCAACCGCCATTTCCTATGTAATGGGGCGATATGCTTCAAATAATCCCCGACACAAGGCAATCAATCAAGAGCAACTTGAAAAGGTATATTTACCATTGTATAAACTTCTTTTTGTTCAAGACATCTCAAAACTTGACTGCCAAAGCTTAATAAAACTTTCAAACCGAATGCAGATTATTTTGCGCAAACACTATGAACTGGTCTTTCCTCAACTGCATCAGCTTACCGAAGACTTTCATCAAGCACTACTATTAAAGCAAAATCATCAAGAAATACTTCGCCAAATCAAATATCAAGTTTATGTAGATTATGAATCTCTAAAAAGGAAACTTGGATATCCACATATTAATGCTTTCGAATTGTTTAGGCGAAAAACACTCATTGATAAGATTCGTACTATTTGGGGGTATTTGTTTCTTCTGTATTTATTTCCAGGCGCGTTTCTTAGCGCCGCATTCTCTCCCGTGACTTGGTCGTCTCTCTTGTTCTATTGTATTGGATTTTGTATTATTTCTTATATTGGTGTACAACTTGGATCTAAAAGTTTTTAATCAGCTCTTCCCAAAGTCCATCCCATAAAAATTCCATACAAACTTGCTGGCAAATCTCCGTATTCCGAACGAATCATTAATACGGAGAGCGCAAGCAAGAAAAATATCACGCCCTTTTTCACTTTTCCGCCTCCCTTCTGTCTGCTTGGTTCATCCCTCTCACCTCCCTCCATCGGAATACGCCCTCTGCTACAAAAGATTTACGCCTCAACCAAGGGCAACACCCCATTCCGCTTCAACAGGTCATATAAAAACAGACGCCCTTTTTGCGTCCAATAGGAATGCTCTTTTGAATGCTGAACACCTTCCGCATCTGGATAATTATGTGTTTTAGTTTTCAGATAGCCGCTTCCCTGATACTTCGCATACAGCATCCAGACACCACTCTGGTTGAACTGAACCCCAAAATCATGGAGCATCTTATTGAACTTTTTTGCAGACATACCATAATCTTTCGCAATCACGGTTGTCGCAATCAGCTCCTTACACTGGAGAATCATGTCATAGTAAGAGGCTTTCGGCTGTAACTCCTCGATTACTTTCTGCTGTTCTGTAATCTGACCGCCAAGGAAACGGCAACGATCTTTCAGACTATTGATTGTCCGATCCGCCATCTGCAATGCTCTAGCAAATACCTGTTCCGGTGAATTCCAGGCTTTTTCCAGTTCCAGGAAATACTCACGGTACTGTCTGCCCTTTTCGCTACGCTGGATCATGCAGATCTGCTTTGCCATATCTATGGTAATGTCATAATCTGTTGCTGGGCGACCACCTGTACTTTCGGACATTTTTGTCCAAAAGTCTTTCCTGTTTTCAAATCCGTACTCACACATACGGTCAATCCATTTCTTAAATGGCGTTTCAATTCCTAAGCCCTCATGCAGTTCTCTCGCTGATACGGTTGGCTGTCCTGTTTCGTATGTAACCTTCATTAAATCAGTCATCACTATTTCACTCTCCTTTCAGTTGTTGCGAACAGAATTCCCACTACTCAGCTAATGACATCTGAGCATTCGCAGGATTCTCTCTCATCTTTTTCACCACTTTCTTGTCTTCTACAGCTCCCCAGTGTTATACTTCTATAATAAAAGGAGGACTTTATTATGTATTTGATATTTGCTATCGCCGGAATTTCTGTACTTAAATTCACCTTAAATTTTTTTAGGCTTATCGGCACTCTCTTTATTTTTCACATTTTTAAAAAGCAACCTAGCAATCTTTCTTTGTACTGCCCGTTTGCAACATCATTATTTAATTCAGCTGGAACCCAGAAGATTATTATTTCTACCATAAGAACCAATGGAATTACTCAAGCTACCAAAGATTACATCTCAAATTCCTTGCATCGAAAAGATTCTTATCATGCTTTAGAAATCATTTTTCAGAAAACCATAGGTGTCTATATGTTTCGAATGTTACAAAGCATAAATCCTTTTTATTGGATTTTTTTACCAAAAAACATTCTTGAACATTTTGAAATCGAAATTCCAGATATTGCCAAAGCCATCATTAACCTGCTTTATTGGCTTATTGGTGTAATTGCTGCATATTGTCTTGAAAAATATCTGGATCTTTATTTTCAAGATTTCTTTCCATACATACACGATATGCTGAAATGAGAAATTCTCTTATTTCTCGGCGCTCCAATCGGCTGTGACACTTTCGAAGTCTTATTGTTTCGTCAAACATAGCTTGATATAGAACTGCCTCTATCTTGGTTTTATTCGCTTCAGTAAATATCGGTTCACTAAAATGTGGCACCTTTTCTCACCTCCCCTGCTCCACAACCTACAATGTCATGCACCTCTTTTTTGAAGTTCAATATTGTTGAACTTTTGTGGTAAAAAAATATTGCTGAATTTCGCTTTCTTTAATTTTAAGCAATTTAGCTGCTTGTGTTATTTCTGGCTGCTTCCAAAACACACGATTGCTTAATTTAAGAGAGCATGTTCGTTCAGACCACCCCATTGCCAAGGCAAAAAGTTGCTGTTTCCCATAAATCTCAACTATCCGTCCCTTTAATTTCCTATAATCATACGCCAATTTATATCACCGCCTTTCGTTCAATATCATTGAACATCTTTATAATAGCAATGTATCAGTTTCTTGTCAATGGTTTTGTTCAATTTTTTTGAATTTAAGTATTGAACTTTTGTTCAAGCCATGTTATTATCAATGTATCAATATAGGAGGAAAAACAGCATGAAAACTACAACCTCTGCCCGATTAAAAGAAGTAATGCGACTTTATAATCTCAGGCAAATTGATATCTTAAAAAAAGCAGAACCATACTGTAAAGAACTCGGAATAAAAATGGGACGAAATGATTTGTCCCAATATGTATCTGGAAAAGTTTTGCCAGGTCAAGAAAAACTAACCGCTCTTTCCCAAGCGTTAAATGTATCGGAAACATGGCTAATGGGTTATGACGTTCCTATGAATGCAACAGACTGGACACAATATGACGAAAATTGCATCGGTAAAGAAGCCTCCGATGATACGCTTGCTAAAATAGCTCAAAATGTCGAGAAGTTTCACGGCAATCAGAAACGCCTGATAGATAATTACAACCAGCTTTCCGACACAAACAAGAAAAAAGTGGTTAATTACTCCGATAACCTCCTAGCCATCCAGAAGATGGAGGAAGAACAATACCACCTCATGCCGGATGCAGCGCATGAGCGAACCGACATCGACACCGAAGAACTCTCGGCTAAACACGATGATGATATTATGGATGATCCGAACTTTTAATATAAGCGAGGCGATTTATAGTGAATTATGAGGATTTACTGATGGAAGCTGAAGCAGAAGGGCTAATAGTTAAGGAAAAGCCTCTGAAAGTCAGCGATGGACGAATTAAAGGGAAAAGAATTGCTATCAGACAGGATATACCGACATACAGGCAAAAGTCCTGTGTCCTGGCCGAGGAGCTTGGACACCATCATACAACAGTAGGCCGTATTATCGAACAGGATTCCGTGATGGATAGAAAGCAGGAACGCTTGGCGCGTCTGTGGGCTTACAATAAGCGCATCGGACTTTCTGGCATCATTCAGGGCTACCGAAAGCATTGCCGCAACCTACACGAACTGGCAGAGTGCCTGGAAGTGTCAGAGGATTTTCTGAAAGAGGCGCTGGAGTGTTACCGCGAAAAGTATGGATGCTATACGGAGCTGGATGGATATCTGATTATATTTGAACCGTATCTGGCGGTAATCGAGAAAATATAGTAAATTAGAATCTAAGGAGAATATACATGATGTCATAAATGCTCAAATTACATTTGATAAAAAAGCAGGGGTTTTATTAAAAAATATCTCTTTATTAACTGCCGACGAGATCCGACATGAATGTAAATTTTTATTTGCGGCTCAACTGCTTATATCGGAGGATTTGTTGCAAGCTTATTCCGGATGCACGCAGAGCCAGTTCTGTGATTGCACGGGATATCCGATGGAACTGATTGAATTGAGATTTAGGCGCTTTTTATGTTCCACAACATCCTATTGATATTGTGCATAAAAAACAGGACTAAAACAAATTTTTTTAATATTTTTTTATACACTATTGACATTTTTACTGTTTTGGGGTAAATTAATGATACCACATATGTGGTACAAAAGAATTTAATCATTGCTTTTTGCAATGCGCTAGCTTGAGAGTATACCCCTAGCAGTAATCCTCCCACCATAAGGGATGTGATGACGCTAGGGGTATTTTTTATTTAGATAAGGAGTATTACATTATGATAAAAACAGCAATTCTTGTAGACGGAGCTTTTTATAGAAAACGTGCTTTTAATATATATGGTGACAAAACGCCAGCCGAACGTGCAAAAGAGCTTTCATTCTACTGCCATCGCCACATCTCAGAGGAAAAAGAGGGGGCTTCTTTGTATAGAGTTTTCTACTACGATTGCCCGCCAAGTGCAAAAAACATTTACCATCCACTATTAAAACGTGCTATTAATTTATCTCAGACTCCAGATTTTTCTTGGGCAACTGATTTTTTCAATGAACTGAAGCATCAACGAAAATTTGCTCTTCGACTTGGACGTTTAGCTGAAGAACAAGCTTTATTTAATATTAAACCGGATATTACTAAAAAGTTGCTATCTGGGAAAATTTCCATTTCTGATTTAACTGAAAAAGATTTTTCTCTGTCCATTTCCCAAAAGGGCGTGGATATGCGTATTGGTGTTGATATCTCCTCTTTAGCTTTTAAAAAGCAGGTTGATCGTATTATTTTAATTTCTGGAGACAGTGACTTCGTTCCGGCTGCCAAGCAAGCTCGACGTGAAGGAATTGATTTTATTCTGGATCCTATGCGTTCTCCTATCAAGGATGATTTATTTGAACATATCGACGGGATTCGGACAAAAGCTAGAAAGCTGCCAAATACAACTTCCAAATAAATTAAATCCTATTTATTTTCTACTTTATAAAACGCAAAACCGCCCGGTGCTACCAACACCGAACGGCTTTACATAGATTTCTCTTACCGGATTGCTCCGGTTATGATTAATCCAGCTTGAACACCTGAATTATATCATTTCCAGAGCACTCTGGCAAGGGCTGTTATTCTTATACCCATTTATAAAATCCACACAGAGTCTATCACCGTGTGTATAGATTTAAAGAGTTGCGGCATCGCAACCAGAGAGGAGAATGATATATGGCAAAAAAACAAAAGCACTTGCTGCCGTCCGGCTCTGTCCGGATCCAGGCATATGATTACACAGACGATGCTGGCAAAAAGCACTACCGCAGTTTTACGGCTCCGACGCTGGCAGAAGCTAAAGCACTGCGAAGCGAATGGCAGCTACATCGCAAATACGAGCAAGAGGCCGCCTCCAATCTAACGGTCCAGAGTGCTGCCCGGAGGTATATCGACGCAAAGGACGGCGTCCTTTCTCCTGCCACCATACGCGGATACGAATCCATTTATAAAACCCGTTTTTCCGGACCATTCGGGAAAACTAAAATCAATGACTTAACCAGCCAGCAGCTGCAGATCTGGATCTCCGACATGAGCCGAGACCTATCTCCAAAATCAGTCCATAACATCATCGGACTGTTGAAGCCGACCCTGGAAATGTTTGCTCCGGATCAACATTTTAAGATCCAGCTGCCAGCCAAAAAGAAGGCTGAACTGTATTGTCCTTCTGATGCTGACATAAAAAAATTGCTGGATAGCATTCAAGATGATCCAGAATTGGAGCGTGCTGTACTGTTGGGAGCTTTCGGGCCATTACGCCGCAGCGAGCTCTGCGCTCTTACTGACAAAGACATTACAGGCAACATGGTCTCCATTACAAAGAGTTATGTCCGGGGCAAGGATAACGTATGGTACACAAAGGTTCCTAAAACCTATGCCTCCTATCGCACTATACCGCTTCCGGATCCGGTAATCGCAAAACTATCCGGTATCAAAGGGCATTTGTTTTCGTCCACCCCTGATACCATCTCACACCGTTTCAAGCGGGCGTTGGCGAAAGCCGGGCTTCCAGATTTCCGCTTTCATGATCTGCGGCACTACTCGGCAAGTATCATGCACGCCATTGGTGTTCCGGATCAGTATATTCTGCAACGCGGCGGCTGGAGCACTGACGGTGTGATGAAAACTGTTTACCGAAATGCTATCTCAAATGAGTCTGTAAAACAAAATGACCTTATCAATAAGCATTTTGAGCAAGTATCACACGAAATATCACACGATGCTTAAAGAACCTTTAAAATCAAGGGTTTTGGGCGGGTTCAACTCCCGTCTGGTCCACTAAAAAGAACTGCCGCCCAGCAAATCATTTGCTGATGCGGCAGTTCTTTTTCTTATCTATTTTTATTCTGCATCTTTTACCGATTCTGGAATATCTCAATAATCGCCTTCACGATCGCCACCAGCACATTCCACATCCGTTTTAACGGACCTTCTTCACTGCTGCCGTCTGCCTCCTGATCGGAGATATCGGTTGATTCATCATCATCGCTGATCTCATCGGTCCGCAGGACGATCTGCACGCTGTTCGGGGACGGATTTTTCGAGGAGGTAAAGGAAATCTTCTCCGCCTCCGGATCTATGTTCAGGAAGTTGTTCTCATCCTCAAACTTATCGATCTGCTCATCGAGCGTACTCTTCATGTCTTCCCCCGCTTCCCGAACCGCCGCAAGCTGATCGATCATGGTCAGGTTCTTATCAAGAATCCTCTCCATGCCCTGCAGCGTTGCCTTGGTTCCGGCATCCAGCGAATCACCTGCCGAAATCAGCGTGTCATTCAAAAGACTGAGCATATCATGTGTGGTATAAAGCGCCCTGGTCAGCCGGTTCATCAGTTCTTCCGAATCAGACAGGGAATCCAGCATCGTCGGCACATATTTATCCGTTGTGTCAATCAGGACCCGCATATCATCCAGCAAATTAATCAGTTCATCGGTCGAACTTCTGAGCGCCGATAAAGTCGAACCCGTCTTGCCAGTAATATCTCCCGCCGTCTTGAATGCACCATTCACTTTATTCACAATCGTTTTCGCAGTTTTCTGCGCCTGCTCCACTTTCTGGAAAATGCCCTTCGTCTCTTCCACCAGACTTGCAGCATCCGCAGAATAAGTAGTCGCTGACAGAGACTCCAGTGCCTCCTCTACATCATCTTCTGCATTGCCAATCTCATCTTCCCAGCTCGCATCATTGACACCGCCGCTTCCCGGCTCGCCGGACGGTCCGGCTGTCAGGGTTCCCACAGAAACCTCGGTTCCAAATGCATTCACCTCTGCATCCTGACCCGAGGAGTTGTCTTCCGAAGCGGAACCCGAATTCTTAGCAGAATCCGCCTCTGCCTTGTCTGCCGTCGAAGCAGGATTCTTCTCTTCCGTCTTTGTCGCTGATTCAGCCGCTTTTTCCGCCTGGTTACCAGCTGCACCAGACGCTGTGCCTGCGCCCGCTGCTTCCTGTTCAGCCGAATCTTTACTTTCTGTTCCTGCTGAGCCAGAGGCCGAAGTGCCTGCTGCCATTTCCGCGTCATCCGTGGTATTTGCAGAACCCGTAGTTCTTGCATGATCGGCGGCACCTGCAGAATCGGTGATATCTGCGCTGCCAGCCGCCCCCGCTGTCTGACCATTTCCGTTTCCAGATGCCGCCTCCGACGATACAGATGTCTCTTCCTTCTCCGCACTCTTCATCTTGCGGATCCGTTTCAGCTTCATGCCGTCTAACGTGGCTAAACTCTGATTCAGGCTTCCAATCCCCTGTTCTGTCACCGCCAGGGAGGTATTTCCCTGTCCCAGAAGTTTATCGAGTTCTTCCAAAATTTTCTGGACTTCCGCCGTCCGCTGGACAATATCTTTCTCGATCGCATCCTGCGTCTGCTGGCTGACAAGACCCTTATTTAATTCATCCGAAGCCGACCGGAGCGATTTGCTCAAACCTCCCAGACGATCATACAGGCGATCTAGTTCATCCTGCATATCTTCCATCGTATTGGAAAGCGCCTGTGTGTTGCTGTTAATATCCGTCACCGCATCGCGCGCCGTCTGTAAATACGGAATCATGACCGTCGTCTGATCCGTGACCGCCTGCAGATCGGCAAGCGCCTGTGTCGAGAGCGCCTCGATCTGTTTCCGGTTAGCACTGACGGTTCCACGCGCCTGATCGAGATTTGCCAGACCGCCCTTCACGCCGGAAACATCCGACTTCATGGATTCCATCGTCTTTAACAGCGCATTCATGCTGTCATACATCTTGTTTCCATCCTCGCGCCAGGTATCTTTCGCCTCTTTCAGATCCTTGATGCGGTTCAGCTCATCCAGGGTCCCCGGAACCATCATCATAATGACTCCGATATTCTCATACTTATCCGTGCCGACCCGGACTGTAAAATCGCCGTCCTCGCCCGGAAGCGCCGCAAACATTGCCGCCTGATAGCTTCCAACCGACTGCACCTGCGCGCCCGGCGCATCGACACTATAGCATTTCTCCATATCCACCGGCACAAGCACGGTCAACACCATATTATTTTTGTAATACGCCTTCGCCTCCTCATTCGGGGTCGCCTTTACATTGACCTCAACCAGACCAGACGCCCCCGCCAGTTTGGATGCATCCGCTTCCACTCCATTAAGTTTATAGGAAACGTCAAACGTCCAGGGCAGATCGACGCTGTTTTTCGGCATCGTACATTGATAATAAAAACGCGAATTCTTCTCCGGCAGTTTCCATGTGACGGTTCCATCGCCAATTTCCGGCGCCGTGTCGTCCGTCATGTTGACCACCTTGTCATAGGTACCATAATCGGTATATTCGGTCAGTCCATTCGTGGTACAGCCTTTGACCACATTGATCTGCGTTGCCGTTCCATAATAGTCCAGATTGACATACATCGTTTCATCTACCTGAACTCTTGGTGCAGCCGCCCGGACAGGAACTGCCGCACTCGTTACCAGCGTAACCGCTGCCAGCGTCGCCGCCGCTCCTCTTCTAATGATCTTCTTCATGGCTTCCAGCCTCCCTTTTTTCTGTCATCTTCCGTTTCCGGTCTTTTCTTCGTTCTCTCACTTTTCCGAGTAGCCGGAGCTTTCTTCTGTGTTTCTCCCGCGCCTCCGCATCGGAATCTGTTTTCTCTTGAGAACCGCCCATCTCTGTCATTTCTGTATCTTCCAGCGCTTTCGTTTCAGCTTCGAATTGTTTTCTTTTCGACGTAACTGAATCTACCAGCGGCTTTTTCCCTTTCCACACGGCACCAGCCACGCGTCTTGCCGCCCGTTTCATACGGGCATGGCGGCGTTCGCGCCGTTTTTTGAAAAACAGATGAATCCTCTCAAATTCGTTCTGCATCAGGATATGATCAAACAATACCAGAAATGCCGGCATCAGGGAGCAGACAAAAAGCATACTAATCAGAGCCCCCCGTCCAATCAAATGTCCCAGATCGCCGATCGCCGCGACACTCGATACCTTGTATACAATATATCCGGCACAGGTCAGGATCGAACCGGATGTCAGAATCGCCGGAATACCAAGATTCAGCGCCCCGATCGCCGCTTCCTTCTTATCCATCGTCTTGCGGCATTCCAGATAATTGTTCGTCGTCAGAATCGCATAATCGACGGTCGCGCCCAGCTGGATACAGCTTACGATAATGTAACCAATGAAAATCATCGTGTCTCCGACGATGTACGGTACCGCCATATTGACGAAAATCGCGACCTCAATCGGAATCATGATAAGGAGCGGAATAATCAGTGATTTAAAACTCCACATGACAACCACAAATACGCCGATCAGCGACATCACATTGACACGGCTGTAATCCTTCGTGATCGTCGTCTGGATGTCCTGTGTGGACGGTGTTGTGCCGACCAGATACGAATTTTCCGGATAATATTTCTTCATGATCGCCTGGATCTCATCCGAGCACTGGTACGCCAGCTTGCTCTCGCCCTTACTCTTAACGTAAATAAGGATTCTCGCATAATCTTTTTTATGTAACTGGCTTGTGATGCTGTACGGAAGGAAATCTTCCGGTACGCCCTCCGGGAGCTGCCCGGACAAGGACGTTACACTCTTCATGTACGGCAGGTCTTCCAGCTCATCCGTGAACTGTTTTTCCTTGATAAAAGAAGTATCCGGCACGATTGCCATCATCATATTGCTTCGTCCGAATTTCGCTGTGATCAGCTCATCATCCTCATATACCGTCGTTCCCTCGCTGGCGCCGACCGCGTCATTTCCGTAGAGGAAATCGTTCATGCTCTGCGCCGTGTATGCCGGGATCGCCAGCACCGCAATCAGAATCAGCACGATGCGGCGGCTGTTGTAGATACCGTGGCTGAGCTTATCAAACGACGGCAGGAACGAACGATGGGATGTTTTCTCAATCATCGGCGTCATACGCAGAATCATCGCCGGCATAAAAAACACCACTGTCAGAAGACTCAGGACAATACCTTTTGCCAGCACGAGTCCCATATCAAATCCGATATTAAACTTCATAAAACACAGAACGATAAATCCGACGATCGTCGTCAGGCTGCTGGCGAAAATGGAGTTTAATGCCTCATTGATCGCGTTGCTTAACGCGGTCATCTGATCCAGTCCCTTTGCCTTTTCCCTCGCAAACGCGTGGCTTAAGAAAATCGAATAATCCATCGAGCAGGCGAGCTGCAGGACCGCCGACACACTGTTCGTCAAAAAGGATATCCGCCCGATAAACAGGTTCGTTCCTTTGTTCAGGACGATCGCCACGCCCATGACCGTCAGATACAGCACCGGTTCAAACCAGGAGTTCGTCGTCACGGTCAGAATCAGGAAAATAACCACGACCGCCAGCGTCATAATCAGCTTCATCTCGCTCGAAACATTTTCCTGCAGCGATTTGTTCTGAACCGCCATGCCGACGTAATGTCCCTTGTCTCCGAGAATGTCCTTGATCTCATCGATCGTCTGGGACGTCCTCTTATCCGTGTCGCCGTTTACAAAAACAATATCCATAACCGCCGTATTATCCTTGTAATACTCATCAACACTATTAAAGTTGATAAATGCGTCCGCCGCGTATACGCTGGTCGATGTATCGAGCCACATGACCTGATCGACTCCGTCCAACGCCTCTATTTTATCCTTGTAGGCTTTCGCCTCATAAAGCGAAACATCATCAATCATGATGCGCCCCGTGCCGGGGTAGCCGAATTTCTCTTCCATCAGGTCCAGTCCCTGTTTGGACTGGACGGTCGACGGCAGGTATTCCGTCAGATCATAGTTGATCTCGACAAACGGCGCCATGAGCGCTGATATCAGCACCAGAACCAGAAAGACAATCTCGATCGCCCTGCTCCGCTCAATGATGAATTTCGGCAGGGAGAAGGCTTCTTTTTCCGTCTGTTTTTCTTCTTTGCGTTTATGTAAAAATTTCAGTTTCATGCCTGCTTGCTCCTGTCATACAATGATTGCGATCCTTACCGCATCAAAATAATCATATAATAATGCTTATCGCCGACCTGCTGATGTGCAACACCCATTTCCTTATAATAAATCACCCGGTCCACGCGCTTTTTCTCGTCGCTGTCGTGATTACGCAGAAGCTTTTCTTCTGCCTGCGTCACATCATCACAGTTGATGAGGTAAATCTCCGTATGACGTCTCGCAGTGCTTTCCCCGATGGATTTGAGGTAATCATCAAGTGTGCCTTCATCCGGGATCCGGCTGCTTCCATAGCCCTTACTGCGTGCCATCGCCAGACGGTGTTCGGCGATCTGCTGTAATTTTCCATTTAAAATAAAGCTGGCATCTTTATCGTAATCTTTTTTGTCATCGTCATAGTAATCTTCTTCCTCATCCCCGTCAAACGCGTCCGCCTTCAGCTCATTTAAGCTGTCCGCCATCGCCTGGGTATCTGCATCCAGAAATGCCAGCGTGTACGCGCCGCCGCCCGTGTTTTTCTTCTTTTTGGCGTTCGCCAGGCTGCCGTCCGCGTTGATCGTATACTGCGTCTCATCCTTTGTGAAGGTCGTTCCCTCCATCGCGCCGCTGTCTTTCAGGAAATAGTATTTTCCGTCGATATTCTGCCAGCCGGTCGCCATCGCGCCGTCCCCTTGCAGATAATACCAGGTTCCATTTTCCTGCTCCCAGCCCGTTTTCATCAAACTGTCTGCTCCGAGCAGGTACCATTTTCCGCCCATCTGCTGCCAACCCGTCAGGTAAGAACCGTCCATTCCCACCAGATAATAACCATTCTCCACCGGCTGCCAGACACCCGCATCATCCGCAAGCACTGTCTGGGCGGCAGACGCTGAGAAAAGGAGACTTACTCCTGCAATTCCTGCCAGCCGTACTATCTTATGTCCCAGAACCGCTTTCAGCGCCCTTTTTAACCCCGGCGCCGTCCGTTTTTCTTCCTTCTTCATCCACAAACTTCCGTCCTTCATACGCTGTCCTCACTCTTCTTTATGCTTATTGATCGGATCCATCTGTTTCCAGTTCCACTCCCCGTGCCGTTAAAAGTGCCCGGAGCATCGCCGCCAGTTCCTTTTCCGAGATCCGGCTGCTGTCAATCAGCATATTATAACTTGCTTTATCCGCCCATGTCTTTTTTGCATAAAAATTATAATAATTTTTCCGTATTTTATCCGCTTGTTTGATCAGGTATTCAGCTTCTTTTTCATCTGTCTCGTAACGCCGCATAATCTCCTTCACGCGCGCCTCCATCGGGGCATATATAAATAGAGAAATAAGCCCTTCTGTCTCCTCCAGGATCTTGTCAGCGCAGCGTCCCACGATAATGCATGGACCTTTCTTCGCATACTCCCGGATCAACTGGGACTGCACGACAAACAAGGTATCATTCATCGGCTTTCCATAACCGGTAAACGGATTGCACTTGGCCGGAACCTTAAAAAGAAAACGGTTCGCCTTCATCTCGTCCGCCTCTTCCAGTTCCTCCATCTTAAATCCGCCGCACACCGCTGCTTCCTCTATCAGATGGCGGTCATAACAGGGAATTCCCAGTTCCTTTGCCAGAGACTTCCCCAGATTATGGCCGCCGCTTCCAAACTCTCTTCCGATTGTAATGACAAAATTTTTCATACCAGATTCCACCTTCGTATCTATTTCCTTTTGCTTTCGCATATGCTGCAGGTTCTCATAGCCGTTCCTTTCACGATTGTCAGCCACTCCTGCCGTCTGTGAAACGTTCCATACAAAAGACTTTTTCGCAGTGAACAGTTACATCTAAAATAGAGCATATACAACTCATGTCTGTTTAATTGACATTTGTTCATTTTTGAACTATAATGCATTATACTAAGTTGTTCGAATGAATACAATAATCATTTTTACGTCAGTTGTATTTTAATCAACATTTCATCACATTATGTTTGTTTTTTGTATCTGGTGTGCCCATTTTTACTTATTTTTAACACTCCCTTCATCCACAGCCTCCGATACACAGTCATACGGCGTTTCCCCGTCTGGAAACGTTCAGAAAGGAAGTCACTATGAAAGAAGAAATACTCGACCGGCGTGTACGAAAGACGAGACGCCAGTTAAAAGAATGCTTAACCCGCCTCCTCAAAGAAAAAAAAATTCAGGATATCACGGTGCGCGAACTCGCCGAGATGGCTGACATCAACCGCGGCACCTTTTATCTTCATTATAAAGATGTCTTTGACCTGATGGATCAGATCAAAAATGAACTGATCGAGGAGGTTGAGTCTGTCCTGACGCACCATCCCGTTCCCGAACTGGTAGCGCGCCCTTCCCTCGCACTCTCAGAACTATTTCCTCTTGTACAGGAAAATGCAGAGATTGTTTCTATCTTAATAGGAGAAAACGGTGATCTGAATTTTGTCAACCGCCTGAAACGCATTGTCAGCGATAAATGTTTAAAAGGCTGGCTGGATCTCAAATGTTCCAGCGATCCGGATACGCTCGCGGCATTTTCCGCCTTTATCGTTTCCGGCTGTGTCGGTACCGTTCAGTACTGGATCGAAAGCGGCATGAAGGAATCCACAGAACAGATGGCAATCTTGACAGAGGACTTTATCTTAAAAGGCATCCGAGTGCTGGAAAATCCGGCTTGACTTTCATAAAATTCCGTGCTTTAATAAAACTGCAATTTTTAAAAATTCAGAAAGGAGAACCACATGGACAGTTGTGACAGCAACGGGCGAAGTCGTCGCGATGGGCAAAATCAAACTATGAATTCCAACCATGCGTACCAGACTGTTGGTCTGCCGCAGGGTCTTTTTGAGTGTGAATCGGGCTGTCTGGCAGCACATTTCCGCCTGCTTTAGCAGGCGGGTGCTTCAATGCTGACCGTTTCCCGGTACGATTGGTTTTCATATATATTTGTCCATCGCCCTGGCGCGGGTTTGAAACTGCCATCTGCGGCATTTCATCCTGTTCCCGACTGGCGGTGGATTTTTTTATCCCCGCACTGCTCGCCCTGTACGTCCCAAACGGCATTAAATAGAACGACAGAAAGCGAGGGAACCAAATATGAATCAGATTCCAGAAATGGACGAAAAGAAAACAAGCTCCCCGGAAACGGCTCCGATCGCCGCAACCGCAGAGCATAATGCTAATTTTGAAGAAAATATCCGCGCGATCATCCGCAGCGGAAAACCGGCAAGCGTGATCCGGGATGACCTCGACAATTACCATGCAAACGATATTGCCGAGGTTCTGGAAACACTGGACACTGCGACCCGGAAACGCCTCTACAATATTCTCTCTCTGGAAATGACGGCAGAGATTTTCACCTATCTCGATGAACCGGCGCCTTATCTGCATGAGCTGGGACTTGACCGGGCGGCAGCCGTTCTGGCAGAGATGGATGCCGATGAGGCGGTCGATATCCTCGAAAATTTAGATCCGGAGGAAAAAGAAGCCCTGATCGCGCGCATGGATCAGGAATCTAAGGATGATATCCACCTGATCTTTTCCTACGATGAGGAACAGATCGGTAGCCGGATGACGACCAACTACATCGTCATTCCCAATAACTGTACGATCAAGCAGGCAATGCGCCATCTGATCTCCCAGGCGGAGGACAACGACAACATCGACACCATCTACGTCGAAGACGAAAATGGGCGCTATTTCGGTGCGATCGAGCTGAAGGATTTAATCACTGCCCGTGAGTACATGAAGCTGGAGGACATTATCAGTACCTCCTATCCGTATGTGTACGCGGATGAAAAATCTTCGGACTGTATGGAAGAGCTGATCGATTACAGCGAGGATTCTATCCCTGTACTCGATCGGAACCATAAGATCATCGGTGCCATCACTTACGAGGACATCGCCGAGGCGATCGACGACGAGATGGGTGATGACTACGCAAAGCTGGCAGGTCTTACTTCGGAAGAGGATCTGCACGAACCACTGTTGCAGAGTTTGAAAAAACGTCTCCCGTGGCTGGTGCTGCTGCTCTTCCTCGGCATGGGGGTTTCCTCAGTAGTCGGCATTTTCGAGCCGATCGTTGACCGTATCGCACTTCTTATCTGCTTCCAGTCGATGATCCTCGACATGGCAGGCAATGTCGGCACCCAGTCGCTGGCTGTCACCATCCGTGTCCTGATGGATGAGGATATCTCCGCGATGCAGAAGCTGGGATTTGTATTCAAGGAAATGCGAATCGGATTTTTAAATGGACTGCTGCTGGGCTCGGCTTCGTTCGTCGTAATCGGCATTTTCATCCATATTATGAAGCAGAAGAGTCTTTTCTTCTCGTTTGCACTTTCCGGCTGTGTCGGCATCTCTCTTCTGACCGCAATGGTAATCTCCAGCCTGGTCGGCGTACTGGTGCCGATGCTGTTTCACAAGCTGAAGGTTGACCCGGCAGTTGCGTCTGGTCCGCTTATCACGACGGTGAATGATCTGGTAGCGGTTGTGACTTATTATGGACTGGCAGAAATTTTGCTGGTGGATGTGTTTCATTTAGTATAAAAACCGTTCAATATAGAGATTTGTCAGCGCACTTCTTTTTTAGCAATTTCTCCCTGCTTCTTATAAATGGAGTTTGCATCCACCCCGCCGCGCACGCTGGAAAGCGGATAGATATTGGTGCCGCGTCCGATGATGCTACCTGGATTTAGGATGGAGCCGCAGCCTACTTCTACGTTATCACCGAGCATGGCGCCGATTTTTTTGCGTCCGGTTTCTACCTTGCCGTCTTCGGCGTGGATTTCTACCAGAAGTTTATCGGATTTTACGTTGGAGGTGATGGAACCGGCGCCCATGTGGGATTTGTAGCCTAAGATGGAGTCTCCGACGTAGTTGTAGTGCGGTACCTGTACTTTGTCGAACAGGATGACGTTTTTAAGCTCAGTGGAGTTTCCGACTACCGCACTTTCTCCGATCAGGGCGCTGCCACGGACGAATGCACAGTGGCGCACCTCGGCGTCTTTGCCGACGATGACCGGTCCGTGCAGATAGGCGCTGTCGAATACCTTCGCTGTCTTATGAACCCAGATGTTTTCACCGCGTTTCTCATATTCTGCCGGATCCAGGCTGTTTCCCAGTTCGATGATAAAATCACTAAGACCTGCCAGTGCCTCCCACGGGTATGTAAACTGTTTCAGATAATCCGAAGCCAGCGTATGGGTTAAATCATATAATTCTGTGATTTTCATTTCTTCTTTTTTCATGATCATTGCCTTTCCTAAAATTCAATTGATTCTATTATTATAAATAAGCTATTTGGTTCCAGCTTTTGTCGCTCTTGCAGCTTTCATATTTCCCGCGCTCTTCGCACTTCTCGAACTCTTCTTCTCTTTCTCTGCATTCTGGTAGAACACAGCAACCGCATCAAACGCCGGCCGCAGCCCATACGCATTTCCCATATGAACCGCATTGTAAGTGCGTCCGATAACGAAGCGCTCTAATTTCTGCATATATTCATCCGGCGTGATGCTGCCCTCTGCCACATAGGTCAGACCTTTTTCCCAGCTTGCCGTCAATTCCGGGTTGAGAAGCTGCTTCATGGATGTGTGTACAACCTCGTAAATCAGCTCGCCCAGGTAGGTCGGCGTGATAACCTGCGTTTTTTCATTGAGCGCCATATATTTGATGTTGAACAACTTTTTCAGGATCTCCGCGCGGGTTGCACTCGTTCCGATGCCGCTGCCCTTGATCTGAGCGCGCAGCTCTTCGTCCTCGATAAGCTGACCGGCATTTTCCATCGCCAGAATCATCGAACCGGAGGAATAACGCTTCGGCGGAGACGTCTCGCCCTCTTTAATCTGCAAATCATCCAGTGACACTTTCATCCCCTTTTTGAGCTGTTCCAGCATCTGGATAAACTCTGGGTGGGACGCGTCAATTACCTTTGGCTGGCTGCTGTCCGTTCCATCTGCTTCTCCTGCCGGATTTTCCGCATCATTTCCATCTATACCTGTTTCAAGACGGTTCGTTCTGCCGACACCTTCCCCGGCAGTGTCCTTTTTCTTTTTCGGAATTTCTGCCACTTTGAGATATCCCACTTCTTTCAATACTTTGAAACCGGCAAAGAAATGTTCACCTTTTACCTCAATCTCAACCGCATATTTCTGGTAAATCGCCGCCGGATAAAAGATGCTTAAGAAACGGCGCACAATCACCTGGTAAATCTTACGGTTCAACTCTGGGAGACTTCGCAGCGCACCGAGTCCCTGTCCGGTCGGTATGATTGCGTAGTGATCGGTAATCTGCTTATCATTGACATAGCGCGTTTTTGCTATGTTTTTCCACAGCCCCGCCTGCATCGCCTCCGATGCAAATGCCGCCAGCGGCTCATAATGCGTCAGACCGCCGATATTTTTACTGATCTCCTTCGCCACCGCCGTTGAAAGCACACGCGCGTCCGTTCGCGGATAGGTAACCAGTTTTCGCTCATACAGCTCCTGCACCACTTTCAGGGTCTGATCCGGGCTGATTTTAAACATTTTAGAACAATCATTCTGGAGCTCCGCCAGGTTATAGAGAAGAGGTGGATTTTTGGTTTCCTTTTTCTTTTCCACTTTTAAAATGGTTCCCTGCGAAGTATTATATACGCCCATTAAACCCGCGTTCGCTTTTCCTGCGTCGCTGACCTCTGACTGCATGACTCCCGAATTTTCGCTTCCATTCTCGCGTTCCCACAGCCATGCAATCAGCGCCTCCGCGTCCTTTCGCTCCTTAAAACCATTTTCCTTATACAGACAAGGCGTTCCATAGTACCGGCTTCCTTCCACCGCCCGCCATTCGCCGTCAATCGAGATGCCTGCCGGTCCGAATGTACCAATCACGCGGTAAAATGGCGTTTTGACAAATTCCCGGATCTCCCTCTCCCGACGGACTACCATACCGAGGACACAGGTCATGACGCGTCCGACTGAGATCACGGTCCGGTCAGAACTTCGCATATAGTTAGAAACAGATGGTCCATATTTCAACGTCAGTGCGCGGGAAAAGTTAATTCCCATCAGATAATCTTCTTTTGCCCGCAGATATGCCGAATCCGCCAGATGATCGTATTCGGACAGATCCTTCGCTTCGCGGATGCCGCGCAGAATCTCTTCCTCCGTCTGTGAATCGATCCAGACGCGCTTCTGTCTCTTGCCCTGCACGCCAGCCATCTGCGCGACGAGGCGGTAGATATATTCTCCCTCCCGTCCCGAGTCGGTACAGACGTAGATTGTATCTACATCCGCCCGGTTTAAGAGACCGCTCACGATTCCAAACTGTTTCTTCACGCTGTCGATAACCTGATATTTCCATTCTTTCGGGAGAAATGGAAGTGTCTCCAGACTCCAGCGCTTATATTTCATATCATATACTTCTGGATAGCTCATCGTGACCAGATGTCCAACACACCAGGTCACAACCGCATTTTCCGACTCAATATAGCCATCCACCGATCGTCCATTTACCTTGAGTGCATTTGCGAACTCACGCGCCACGCTCGGTTTCTCGGCTATAAATAACGATTTTGCCACGTTGTTCTGCTCCTATCTTACTAATTTCGTAACTGTTCAGTACCTTCACAGTCACGCGCAAAAATCCATTAAAAATTGCCTACGGCAATGGGATTTTTGCCTGCTGGCCCATGTTTTCGTACGGTCAGCGCAGTAAATGCGCAGACCTGCTGAACAGTTACCTAATTTCCTCTAATTACTTTTCCGCTTCGGCGTCCACTCCGCCAGAATCGCCGCCGCAAACATCAGCGCACAGCCAATTAGCATCCGCACCGTCAGCTTCTCATGCAGCAGCCAGACAGAGAACAGGAGTCCAAACACCGATTCAAACGACAGTAGAATCGAGGATGTGCTGGCGCTCAGATATTTCTGCCCCACTGTCTGAAGCAGAAAACAGAGCATACTGGATGCGAGTCCCAGATACAGCATCGAAACTGCTACTCCCGGCAGTGTAAATACTTCCGGATGGAACGCTCCTTCCGTGAGAAGCCCCAGCACCCACGAACACGCCGCCGCTGTTCCCATCTGCATGACCGTCAGGCGGATCGGAGTGCAGTATGCCGTGAAGCGATCCAGAAAAATCATATGAACCGCAAAGCAGATGCCGCACACCAGCGTCAGGAAATCACCAAAATTGACCGACAGATCGCCTTTCAGCGATAAAAGCGCCAATCCCACAACAGCAAATCCCGCTGCGATCAGGTTATTTGCTTTCGGGCGCACATGATTAACCGCCCATGCCAGAAATGGTACGATCACCACATACAACGTCGTAATAAACGCATTTTTACTCGCGGTCGTGTATTTCAGCCCATACGTCTGAAAATAATAACTGATAAATAGAAACAATCCCGCCAGTGCGCCGCATTTAAACTCCTGCATCGACATTCCCCGGATCTGTTTCCAGAAAAGAGCCGCCATCCCAAGCGCCGCGATCGTAAACCGGTACGCCAAAAGGTATGTAGGTGTGATCGCGTCCATCGAATTTTTCATCACAACGAACGCGCTGCCCCAGATAATTGTTACAAATAAAAGGCTGGCAGATGCCAGCACTTTTACTCCCTTGTTGTTTGTCTCACTCATGTCAATCTCTATCCTATGTCAAAATGATCACAAATCAAATACAAATTTAAACCGTCATAAATTTATAACTGGTCGTTGTATCGTATTTCTCGCCCTTTTTCACGATCGGGGATGCAAATCCCGGCATGTTGACTGCGTTCGGGTAATACTGAGTCTCAAAGCAGTATCCCTGGCGTCTCGCATACTTCACGCCGCCCTTACCCGGAACCTGTCCGTCCAGGAAATTGCCCGTGTAGAACTGAACTCCCGGCAGATCAGTGTATACCTCCATCTTGCGCCCGCTCTCCTCATCGATCGCAGCCGCCGCCAGACTGGACACACCCGCCTCATGGTTGAGAATCCAGTTATGATCGTAGCCGCCGCCCAGTTTTAACTGATCATAATCCGCTTCAATATCGCATCCGATCGGCTTGAAATCCGAGAAATCCATCGGAGTTCCCATCACCTTGCGGATCTCACCGGTCGGGATCAGCACCTTGTCTACCGCCGTGATCGCATCACTGTCAATGTAAACCATCTGTGAAAGCGCCGGACCACTCTCATGACCTGCCAGATTGAAATACGCGTGATTTGTCATATTAAAAATAGTATCCTGATCGCAGATCCCCTCGTAATGAATCTTTACTTCATTTTCATCTGTCAGCGTGTAGGTCACACGGATCGAGGCATTTCCCGGATATCCCTGATCGCCGTCCGGGCTTTCCAGTGTAAAAGAAACCTGATTAATGCCCGTCTCATATTCCGCCGCCCAGATACGGTTCCGGTAGAAATCCATACCGCTGTGCAGGTTGTTCGGACCATCATTCGCCGTCAATTCGTATTTTTTATCATTTAACGTAAACGCCGCGCCGCCAATCCGGTTTGCATTTCGTCCAACAGCCTCGCCCAGATGTCCATCGCTTATCAGGCAGTCTGCTACTGTTTCATGTCCCAGCAGGACATCCGCCATCTCTCCATTCCGATCCGGCACCAGCATCGTGGACCAGATTGCACCCAGATCTAAAAAGGATGCAGAAACGCCATTCTGATTCGTCAATGTATAACGACTGACCTCTCTGCCATCTTCCATTGTTCCAAAGATTGTCTTCTCAACCATGCCAAATCCCCCTTAATTTTTAGAATCCGAAAAATATTTCTCGCATTTTTTATGCTTACTTTTGTCAGAATAAATCTGTCTAACTTATAAATAGCTGATTTATAATGCGCAGACCTACTGGACAGTTACAAGTATACAATACTTTTCCCCTCATGCACACCCATTTTTCCAAATCTAATTATAAAAATTTCAAGGTTCGTCACTGTTCACACATGTTTCCTATGACACAAATAAAAACTGCCTTCCAGAGCAGAGTCAGCCATCGTTTTTCAAACAGCTTCTCCTCCACTGGGCGGCAGTTCTTACTTTTATCAGTTTTAATTTTCTATTTCACGGATTCTCTGAACAGATTTCTTTATTTCGCCTGGATATATCCCTGTGCGGTCAGAAGCTCTGCACACAGTACCGCACCGCCGGCTGCGCCGCGCAGTGTGTTGTGGGAGAGACCTACAAACTTCCAATCGTAAACTTTGTCTTCTCTCAGACGGCCAACAGATACGCCCATGCCCTTCTCATAGTTGACATCCAGCTGTACCTGCGGACGATTATCCTCTTCCAGATACTGAATGAACTGCTTCGGTGCGCTCGGAAGCTCCAGTTCCTGCGGAAGTCCTTTGAAATTAACCAGCTTCTCGATCAGCTGCTCTTTGGTTGGTTTCTTTCTGAACTTTACAAATACGGCTGCTGTATGTCCGTCCAGAACCGGTACACGGATGCACTGGCAGGTAATCACTGGCTCGGATGCCTTCACGATCTCGCCGTCCTTGATCTCTCCCCAGAGACGAAGCGGCTCCTGCTCACTCTTCTCCTCCTCACCGCCGATGTACGGGATGATGTTGCCTTCCATCTCCGGCCAGTCTTTGAACGTCTTGCCAGCTCCGGAGATTGCCTGATACGTCGTAGCTACTACCTCATATGGCTCAAATTCCTTCCATGCAGTCAGAACCGGTGCATAGCTCTGGATGGAGCAGTTCGGTTTTACCGCTACGAAGCCTCTCTTGGTTCCCAGACGTTTTTTCTGGAACTCAATCACCTTAAAGTGCTCCGGATTGATCTCCGGCACTACCATCGGAACATCCGGTGTCCAGCGGTGTGCGCTGTTGTTGGAAACAACCGGTGTTTCTGTCTTTGCATACGCATCTTCAATCGCACGGATCTCTTCTTTTGTCATATCTACGGCGCTGAACACAAAATCAACTTCGGATGCTACCTTCTCGATCTCGTTTACGTTCATAACGGCCATCTTCTTCACACACTCCGGCATCGGGGTCTGCATTTTCCAGCGTCCGCCGACTGCCTCCTCATATGTTTTTCCTGCAGAACGCGGGCTTGCTGCCAGCGCAGTAATCTCATACCACGGATGATTTGCCAGAAGCGTGATGAAACGCTGACCTACCATACCAGTTGCTCCCAGAATGCCTACACGTAATTTCTTTTCCATGTTCATCGTTTTTCTCCTCTTCTGACAGCGGCTTTTTCAGCTTCTCATGGCAGGATGGAGTTTGGATAGGAAGCTCCTGCTCTGCAACACGTTTTCACTCTGCCGCTGTAATTCTTGTCTATCCTATAACAAAACAAACAAAAAATCAACATTTTTCCGCAAGAAAAATACATTTGTACGTCACTCGCGGACATTTGATAAATTTATAACGTCTGTCACGGATTTAACGATGTTTTAACTCAAAATAGGTTCTTCTAAGCTAAGTATTCCGCTGCAGCCTTCTCAATCCCATCCGGGTACTGCGTCCGGTAGCTCTCAAAATCAAGCCCCCTTGCCGCAATCTCTTTTCCAAGTTTGACTAAGAACGACGGAATCTCGCTCTCAAACATCGTGCCAAACTCACGTCCCATCGTCTCTTTTCCCTGTACCTCATTTCCGCCCAGATAAAATACAAATGCCGGCTGTGCCTTGCCATCTGCCATCCGCACGCCTCCGCGGAATCCCATCGGTCCAGTCTGGTGGGTACCGCAGGAAGACGGACATCCGGAAATATGAATCTGCGGAAGTGCGCCGTCCGGGATCTGTGCCTCCCCGACCGCCTTTACACACGCCTGTAACAGAGCCTGCGAATCGCGTGCACCAACCTGACAGATCGACGCACCGATACAGCTTACCGATGTCTCAAACTTTGTCTGAGCCGTCTCCTTCGTCGCCTCCAGAATCTTCTCTGCTTCTGCTCCGGTCAAATTGATGATATAAGCAGTTTCATCCGGTGCCAAGCGAAGCTCTGTGCCGTCAATCGACTGCATCAGTTCTCCCAGGGATGCCAGCGTCTCCGGGCGCGGCTGTCCGCCAATCGGATGCCAGATAACCGTATAAAGTCCCGGCTGTTTCTGCTCCAGCACACGTTCTCCCGACGCGCTGCTTCCATCGCCTGTTTTGCCCTGCTTTTCTTTCATTCCTGCCGCTGCCATCACTTCCTCACGTGAAAGATCCAGCTGTTCCCCGGATGCCAGTACCTCCTGAAGCTTTTCCTGATACGCCTTCCGGTAATTTTCCGCTCCGCCGAGTGCTTCCTGCATATACCGGGTACGCGCTTTTCCGCGGTTTTCGTAATTGCCATATGCCCGGAATGTCAGCCACATCGCCTTAATGTAATAAAGAATCTTCTCCGGCGCAACGCCCTCGGCAACTTTAACGCCAAACTGCGGATTATTTCCCAGACCGCCTGCACTGTATACCTCAAACGTTCCGTCCGGGCAAGCCACAAATCCCAGATCTCGGTAGGTCGCGTGCGTCACATTCGCCGGTGAATTAGAGAAACAAACCTTGAGCTTGCGCGGCATCTTTTCCGCATTGATGAAGGTCATCAGGTATTCGCCCGCCGCCTTCGCCCACGGCATAACGTCGAAATATTCGCCCTCTTCCACACCGGAAAGCGGAGAACACATCACATTTCGCGGGAAATCTCCGCCGCCGCCCATCGTCACTATCCCGGCATCGAGTGCCTGCTCCATCAATTCACAGACTGATTTCTCATCCAGATTGTGAAACTGCACGCTCTCACAAGTCGTAAAATGTACCATATTTACCTGATATGCGCGGATTGCCTTTGCGATAAATGCAAGCTTCTCCTTCGACACACATCCTGCCGTCATACGCAGACGCAGCATGCTCGCCGCGCCGCCTTTCTGTGCATAACTGCCGTAACGTCCTGAAAAGCCCTTATATGAGCCCTTATCCATCTTTCCTGCATAAAAATCCCTCGTTTTTTCACAAAACTCCGGAAGATCTGTTTTCCACTCCTTTGGAGCAATTCCTATCATTTTTCTCTCCTGTTTTCTCTTCAAATTGTAACTGTTCAGCACCTTCACAGTCACGCGCAAAAATCCATTAAAAATTGCCTACGGCAATGGGATTTTTGCCTGCTGGTCCTTGTTTTCGTACGGTCAGCGCAGTAAATGCGCAGACCTACTGAACAGTTACTTCAAATTCTACTTTTACCAGCTTATCTTACACCAGATCCAGCGCCACTTCCATCATATTGGTAAACGTCTTCTCCCGTTCTTCTGCCGTCGTCGCCTCTCCGGTCACTGCCGAATCCGATACGGTCAGGATACAGATCGCATTTGCGCCCGCATAGGCAGCGTTGCTGTAAAGTGCCGCCGACTCCATCTCCACCGCCAGCACGCCCATCTGCGCCCAGCTAGTTCCGTCCGGCTCAAGCGGCGGGTTGTAGAACATATCGGAACACAAAATATTACCGACATGATATTTTAAATTTCTCTTTTTCGCGGACTCAACTGCCTTTTCCAGCAGCTCATAGCTGCACACGCAGGAATAATCCCCCGGCAGGCGGAACTGTTTTACATAGTTGGATGTCGTACAGGAGCCCATCGCGAAAATAAGCTCGCGCACCTTTACCTCCGGACGCAGCGCACCGGCAGTTCCGATCCGGATCAGATTCCTGCATCCATAAAAATGAATCAGCTCATAGGAATAAATTCCCATCGACGGACAGCCCATGCCGGTTCCCATGACAGACACGCGTTTGCCCTGATAATAGCCGGTATAACCGTACATATTTCTCGTTGTATTGAACTGTTTTGCATCCGTCAGAAAATGTTCTGCGATATACTTTGCCCGCAGCGGATCGCCCGGAAGCAAAATCGTCTCCGCAATCTCGCCCTGCTTTGCCCCGATATGAGGGGTCGGTGTGTTCTGAAGTTCAGCCATATGAAATACCTCCTTTTTTCGTAAATGTACTCTCGGAATCTTTCTGTTTGATTCTAGCTTCTCGCCCGGCTTCCCTTGCCATCGCGGTGCCCTATTTTCAAACGGCTCAAATGAACCGTTTTTTCTTTATACATAACGATCGGATCATCCTCAGTGCCGTCCAGCAGATGGATTGTCTCCAGCGACTCGGTACGCCCCAGCTTGATGCCGCGCACACCTTTCGCATTCTTCTTCATCTCCGATATCTCCTCGATCGGGAATCGCAGGAAGATACCGCTGGTCGTCTGGATGACCGCCTCTTTCATGCCGTCCGCCGGCTGTACCGAGAGAAGCATATCATTCTCCTGCAGCTTGGTCGCCGCCACTGTTCGGTTATTTGTCTCAAATTCCCCGCCGGGCACGATCTTAATCATCGCATCCTTCGTTGCAAATAATAGCTTCTGTCCCTTTAACTGCGCCGCATTCACCACACAGACCGGACGTTCTTTGGTGGCATCAAATTTACTCAGGTTATCGATCGGCACCCCCTTATCGCGCAGCTTTCCAAAGGGAATCTCAGTCACCTTCACCTGATGGAATGCACCCAGATCTGTAAACAATCCTATCTTATCCGTCGTATGGCACGGCAGTACATACACATTCTCCGTGTCCACTGTCTCCCGGTTCCGCTCGTAGATCGACGGTTCCAGAATCTTGCAATAACCAAACTTGTCCAGCACGAACACGCCCGGTCTGGCGCTCTCCGCCGCCTCGTCATACACTGCCTCGCGTCCATCCTCGATTTTCGTCCGGCGTTCCACTGCAAACTCTTCCTTGATTGACTGCAGATCTTCTTTAATCACCTCGTCCATCGCCTCACGGCTGCCGAGAATCTTCTGGTATTCTTTGATCTTGCGAAGTGTCTCTTTGTACTCCTTCTGCAATGCCAAGATCTCCAGGCCGATCAGTTTATAGAGACGCATTTCCAGAATCGCAGATGCCTGTTTCTCCGTAAAATGAAGCTTCTTGGCATCTTCCTCAAATCCCGGTGTGCGGAACTGGATTTTGGAAATATCGCCCTCCATCAGGCAGGCTTTCGCATCTTTCAGATTCTTCGAACCACGCAGGATCGCGATAATCAGATCGATGCAGTCGCAGGCTGTGATCAGACCTTCCTTGATCTCCTTCTTCTCCTGCTCCTTTTCCAGAAGCACCTGATACTTGCGGGTATTATTTTCATACTGGAAATCCAGATAATTCTTTAAGATTCCCTTTAAATTCAGCGTCTCCGGACGTCCATTCGCGATCGCCAGCATATTGACACCGAACGTATCCTCCAGTTTTGTCTTTTTATACAAAATATTCTGGATTTTCTCAATATCCGCGTCTTTCTTGAGTTCCAGAACAATCCGGATTCCTTCTTTATTCGATTGGTTGGAAATATCCACCACATCGGCAAGTTTCTTGGACTCAACCAGATCTGCGATATCCGACAGACATTTATTGATGCCAGCGCCGATCATCGTGTACGGAATCTCCGTGATCACCAGCTTGTCCCGGTCAGAACGGCGTTTTCCAAGCTCCACCTCCATCCGGGCACGCAGTTTGATGCGCCCCGTTCCTGTCTCATAGATCGCCGGAAGTTCACTCTTATTCGCAATGATGCCGCCGGTCGGGAAATCCGGTCCCTTTAAGACGCTCAGAAGCGCTTCCGTCTCCATCTCCGGCTGATCGATATACGCCATCACCGTATCGATGACCTCGCCCAGATTGTGCGGCGGAATGCTGGTGCTCATGCCGACCGCAATTCCTTCGGCACCGTTGATCAGCAGATTCGGCACGCGGACCGGCAGAACCTCCGGCTCTTTCTCCGTCTCATCGTAGTTCGGCACAAACCGGACGGTCTTGTCCAGATCCTTTAAATACACTTCCTCCGCAAACTTCTGGAGACGCGCCTCCGTGTAACGCATCGCCGCCGCCCCGTCGCCCTCGATGGAACCAAAGTTTCCATGTCCGTCTACCAGCGGCATTCCCTTCTTAAAGCTCTGGGAAAGCACGACCAGCGTCTCATAGATCGAACTGTCGCCGTGCGGGTGGTATTTACCCATCGTATCACCGACGATACGCGCCGATTTCCGGTGCGGCTTGTCGTGCCCCAGATGCAGCTCCCCCATATCGTAAAGGACGCGGCGCTGTACCGGTTTCAAACCATCCCTCGCATCCGGGATGGCGCGGGCCGTGATGACACTCATCGAGTAGTTCATATAGCTGCGCTGCATTTCCTCTGAATATTCTGTCGTAATGATCGTTTCAGCCATTCTATTTTCTATCTCCTAAATTCCTGTCATATACTTTCATAATCGTAACTGTTCAGTGCCTTCACAGTTACTCATAATCTTTCTATTAAGCATCTATCTCCGCCTCATCCGCGTGATCGTAGATAAACTGCCGTCTCGGCGGCACGTCGCTTCCCATCAGCATCTCCGTGATCTCCGACGCCATCCGGGCATCCTCGATCTCCACACGCTTGAGCACACGGTTCTCCGGGTTTAACGTCGTCTCCCAGAGCTGTTCCGCATCCATCTCGCCCAGACCTTTGTAGCGCTGCAGGGTAAATTCCCCTGTGTGGGTTCTGCGGTAGCGCTCCAATGCTTTCTCATCGTATAGATACTCTTCTTTTCCCTTTTTCGGAATCACCTTAAATAACGGCGGCATCGCAATATATACGTGCCCGTTCTGAATCAATTCCGGCATAAAACGGTATAAGAAAGTCAGAAGCAGCGTATCAATATGGCTTCCGTCCACATCGGCATCCGTCATCAGGACGATCTTGTGGTAACGCAGCTTCGCAATATCGAAATCATTGCCATATCCTTCCGAAAAGCCGCAGCCGAACGCATTGATCATCGTCTTGATCTCGGCATTCGCCAACACCTTGTCCATCGAAGCTTTCTCCACATTTAAAATCTTGCCCCGGATCGGCAGGATCGCCTGATAGCGGCGGTTTCGTCCCATCTTGGCTGAACCGCCCGCGGAATCTCCCTCGACAATGAAAATCTCACACTTCTCCGCCTCGCGGCTCTCACAGTTTGCCAGCTTTCCGTTGCTGTCAAAGGAAAAACGGGATTTCGTCAGCATATTGGTCTTGGCGCGTTCCTCTGCCTTCCGGATCTTTGCAGATTTCTCCGCACAGGCGATGATCGCCTTCAACACCTCTAAATTCCGATCAAAATAAAGCTGCAGCTCGTCCCCTGTCACGCTGAACACCGCTTTTGTCGCATCGGCACTCGCCAGCTTTGTCTTAGTCTGCCCCTCAAAGATCGGATCCGGATGCTTGACCGCCACAACCGCTGTCATGCCGTTTCTCGTATCCGGTCCTGTAAATTTTGTATCTTTTTCCTTCAGGATTCCCAGCTCTTTCGCATAGCTGTTGATCATCTGGGTAAAACGCGTCTTAAAGCCCGCCAGATGCGTGCCGCCCTCCTGTGTGAAAATATTGTTGCAGAAGCCGAGTACATTTTCCTCAAATGCATCGACAAACTGGAACGCCACTTCAACCTCGATCTGGTCGCTGACGCCCTTAAAATAAATCGGATCATGAATCGGCGTCTTCGTGCTGTTCAGCTCGCGCACATACGCCACGATGCCGTCCGGCTCCGAATAAGTCACCTTTTCAGCCTCGCCTGCCCGCTTATTCTCATAAAGAATCGTCAGCTTCGGGTTCAGATATGCCGTCTCATGCAGGCGGCTCTTGAGCCAGTCCGCCTTGAACCGCGTTTTCTCAAAAATCTCCGGATCCGGCAGGAAATTGATCTCCGTTCCGGTCTCTCTTGTCTTTCCAACCACCGGCAGAAGACCATCGATCAGTTCAACCGTCGGGATGCCGCGCTCATACGCATCGTGATGGATCTGTCCATTTTTATATACATTGACCTCCAGATGCGCTGAGAGGGCATTGACAACCGATGAACCGACACCGTGCAGACCGCCGCTCGTCTTGTACGCATTGTTGTCAAACTTGCCGCCCGCGTGCAAGGTCGAGAGCACAATCCGCTCCGCTGCCATACCCTTTTTATGCATCTCCACCGGAATACCGCGTCCATTGTCCCGGACGGTGCAGGAGCCGTCCGCCTCCAGTGTCACGCGGATCTGGGAACAGGCACCCGCCAGGTGCTCATCGACCGAGTTGTCCACGATCTCATAGATCAGGTGATTCAGTCCCTTCGTTCCCACACTTCCTATATACATACCAGGACGCTTACGGACAGCCTCCAGCCCCTCCAGGACCGTTATGCTGTCCGCATCATACTGTGTTTTACCCATAGATTCATTCCTCCTGTGCCCGACCTGGGAATAATATTGGCTGCCATTTACACGTGTGATGCAAACGGCAGCTTTTATTTCACAGGTCAAGCTGATTTCTTCCACTTATAATACGTATTTATTTTATGACTTTGAAATCATGCAAATAGAACATTCTAACTCTCTGGCATCACACCCGCCAGCCATTGTTTTATAGACTTTTCATTAGCGAAAAAGTAGTAAACCGTTCTCATTTACTATAAAATATTAGTAACTGTTCAGTACCTTCACAGTCACGCGCAAAAATCCATTAAAAATTGCCTGCGGCAATGGGATTTTTGCCTGCTAGCCCATGTTTTCGTACGGTCAGCGCAGTAAATGCGCGGACCTACTGAACAGCTACAAATATTATTACATAAATTCAAAAATTTTGCAACGCATTTTTCAGAACAAATGTTCGCTTTTCAAGCAGCCAGATTCCATGCCAGCACTGCCAGCTTTCTTTTATCCCAGCGCCACATCCAGAATCATCATCAGCACAAATCCAACCGCAAATCCGATCGTTCCCATATCGGAATGACTGCCCTGCGCCGACTCTGGAATCAGTTCCTCCACAACCACGTAAATCATCGCCCCTGCTGCAAGCGCCAGGAGAACCGGCAGAACCGGTTCCAGATAGCGGTACGCGGCGATTGTCGCAAGCGCCCCGATCGGCTCGACGATACCGGAGAGTGTTCCCATCGCAAATGCCTTTTTCCGGCTCATCCCTGACTCACTCCGAAGTGGCAGGGAAATGATCGCTCCCTCCGGGAAGTTCTGAATCGCGATTCCAAGCGAAAGCGCCAGCGCCGCTGCAAGCGTGATACCGCTCTTTTCTGCTAAGAATCCGGCAAATACCACTCCGACTGCCATGCCCTCCGGGATATTGTGAAGTGTGACCGCCAGAACCAGCATCGTCGTCTTCTTGAGCCCGCACACATGCCCCTCCGGCTCATCACTTCCCAGATGCAGATGCGGGATCACACGATCCAGCAAAAGCAGCATCAGAATACCCACCATAAAACCAATGGATGCCGGCAGAAATGCCAGATGCCCCATCGCTTCGCACATATTCATCGACGGAATTAAAAGTGACCAGACCGACGCCGCCACCATCACCCCCGATGCGAATCCCAGAAGCGTTTTCTGGATGATCGGCTTTAACTCATTTTTCAAAAAAAAGACGCAGGCTGCTCCCGCCGTCGTACCGACAAACGGAATCAAAACCCCAAGAAGCGTATTTTGATCCATATTCATTCCTTTCTTTTTCTTTTTAAATATCTGAACGGTTCTTTTCCCGGAACCTCGTTTTTTTTCTTCTATTTCTCTTTGATGCACCGGGTCGTTCAAAGAAGTCATCTCAAGTTCCTCTGATTGAATATTCCTATTGTAGCATATGCGCCTTTCTTTTGCACGGTTCCTTTTTATCATTAAGCCAGTTTCATCCACCAATCCCGGCTCAAATCCGATTCAAACAACCCTCTGTTTATACATCGGCATTCTTTCATATGTTTCTCGTTTGCAAACGTCTTTCCGCAAACAAAAAAAGAGAACCAAAAATCAGGATGTCCCTAATTTCCAGTTCTCTTTTCATTCTTTGAATACAATGATTTATCACTCTTTAATTTATTTCTGCTCAGAATTCTGTTTAATAAACTCATGAACATCGTTTACGCTTAAATTGCTCTCTTCGATCGCATCCAGTAATTCGCTTAATTCAGCTTTACGAATCTCAGCCGCTAATTCCTTTTTCTCTGCTTTCAGAGCTTTAACGGTTTCTTCTAATTTAGCCAGCTTCTCTTCTACCGCTGCCAGCTTCTCTTTGTTTACTTCTAATGCAGAACGTTTCGGTCCTCTCGGCATAATACATACCCCTTTCGTTTTCTTTGAGAATAGCACAAATCTCTTATTTGTGCAATATCGATTCGTTTAAAAACCAAGTTTTTCATCAATCAGAGTAATCTCCATTTCAATAAAACGCATTTTTTGATAATATACTTCCTTTTTGAATCTCTTTTGAATGACTTTCTCTCTGGACAAATTTCTTTTTCCTTATTATAATATCAGATTGTATCCAAACGCAAGAAAAAAGGAGTTTGTATGAGTGCTTCCAATACACAGAACGATTTTTCCAAAGGAAGTATCGTTAAAAATATCATGAATCTCGCGATCCCGATGACGTTGGCGCAGCTTATCAATGTCCTGTACAACATCGTTGACCGCATCTACATCGGACGCATACCCGATCATGCCACCCTATCTTTGACCGGCATCGGGCTTTCGCTGCCGATCATCACGCTCGTCATCGCATTTGCCAACCTGTTTGGCATGGGCGGCGCGCCGCTCTGCTCAATTGAGCGCGGACGCGGGGATATCAAAGAAGCCGAGGCGATCATGGGAAATTCCTTCTCCATGATGGTTATTTCCGGTATGCTTCTGACCGTACTCTGCCTGATATTCCGCAAACCAATGCTGTATCTGTTCGGAGCCAGCGACGCTACTTATCCATATGCGGACGCCTACATTACAATCTATCTGCTCGGCAGCCTGTTCGTGATGGTCGGACTCGGCATGAACTCGTTCATCAATTCACAGGGATTCGGGCGCATCGGCATGATGACCGTCCTTTTGGGCGCTGCCGCCAATATCCTGCTCGACCCGATTTTTATCTTTATGCTTCACATGGGAATCCGCGGCGCGGCGCTCGCCACCATCCTGTCGCAGCTTCTCTCTGCCATCTGGATTCTGCGGTTTTTAACCAGTGACAAAACAATTCTGAAACTGAGACGTTCTTCGATGCGCCTTTCCGCACGGAGGGTCCGGAAAATCGTCGGACTCGGTCTGTCCGGTTTCACGATGGCGATCACCAACTGCACCGTCCAGATCATGTGCAACGCAACCTTACAGGTATACGGCGGCGATCTCTACGTCGGTGTTATGACCGTTATCAACTCCATCCGTGAAATTGCAACTCTTCCGGTAACCGGCGTTACCCACAGCGCTCAGCCGGTGCTCGGTTTCAATTATGGGGCAAAAGAATACGGCCGCGTTAAAAAGGCAATCGTCTTTACCTCTTTTATTGCAATTTTATATACGACCGGTATCTGGCTGATCGTCGATGGTTTCCCAGCATTCTTTATCCGCATTTTTAATCAGGATGCAGAACTCATTGCGGCAGGTATTCCGGCGATCCGCTTATACTTTTTCGGATTCTTTATGATGTCGCTCCAATTCTCCGGACAGTCGATTTTCGTCGGTCTGGGCGAATCCAAAAAAGCGATCTTTTTCTCTATTTTCCGAAAAGTAATTATCGTTGTTCCGCTGACTCTCCTGCTGCCAGGTATGTTTGGAATGGGAACCAACGGCGTATTCGCCGCCGAACCAATTTCCAACTTTATCGGCGGAATTGCCTGCTTTGGAACGATGCTTTTGACGATTTGGAGAGAATTGACGAGATTGCAGAAAGGGAAGAATTCTTAAAAATAGAGAGGTTATTTATTTAAATGAAAGTGGCTAAAAGTTTGTGGGACGGACTTTTAGCCATTGCTGTATATAACGATAGTTTTTACTATGTCAAAAATATACATTAATTTTTTCCATATGCTTCAATTCGACACGTATGTTCCTTACTTACCTTATCGTAATTAATTCCAACCAATAAAATATTTCCCATATAATTTAAAATCGATTCTGGATAGTTCTTTTCTTTAATTTGCTGCAGCGCAGTCTGTGCATTCTGATTCCATTTAAGTTCAATTACCAGCGCCGGATAATCATTCTTGTACTCTGGTTTTGGTATAAATACAAAATCCGCAAATCCACGTCCTGTCGGTAGTTCCCGAACTGGTTTAAAATAATATTGCATCGAACTCAGATAAGCAATCGCGAGAACACTGCTCAAAGAATTTTCATTATGATATTGAATAACAGATACATATTCATCATGAATCTTCCCGATCTGTGATGCTACTACTTTCTCATCCAAATCCAGTGTTGCATCCAACAACCTCTCCGACTCTTGCTGAAACAGAAGCATCTCATTCCAGCGTTTGCTTTCTACCGCCCTGGTCAACTCCTGCCGAATTTCTTCATTCGGAACAAACGCCATCTTTTTCGTCTGATCATAGCCTAAATACCCCAAATGAATCATATATGTCAGCACATCGTCTTTACTCTGAATATTCGAAATATCATTTCCAAATGTTGACGTATCTACCTTCACTTCAACTCCAGACAGCATTTCGATAATTGCCGTTTTCAGTCCGTCATAATCCATATTAATGAGCGGCACAATCGCCTCATAAGACGCGGTTTCCGACCAATAGCTCTTAAATTCACCATCCAGCATGACACTCACAACTGCTTTGGGATTATAAACCTGACAATTTCTTAGAACATATCCATCATACCACGCCTTTACCTTATCAAATTCCACTTGATAGCGTTCTGAAAGTTCTTTCACCTCCGCCTCCGTAAATCCAATATACGGAGACAAGCGACCCGCGCTCAACATCGTAAATTCATCAAAATTGTTCAGTGCCGACTGGGTTTTCTCTTTTTTAATAGGAAGAATGCCCGTCAAATAAGCAAGCTGAATATACTTGGTCGGTTCCGTTCCCTTAAACAATCCCCTCAGGAAACTTATATATTCATCCTGAATTTTCGAATTCGCCGCCATATCACGAATCAGAACATCCCACTCATCAATAATTACAACAAACTTATTCTTCGTTGCATTACAAATAAACGACAGTGCTTCTGGAAGCGAACACGGGTCACTCGGTATTACTTCTGAATAGTATTTTCTTAATTCCTCAATCGTTTTCTCTGTAATATACGATACAACCCTGTCGGCGCCCCCAGCAGCTCCTATACACCACTGGATATCCCAGTGAATCACATCATATCGGTTTAGATGTTCCTTGAAATCCGGGCTCTGACTAATTTCAAGTCCAGAAAACATATTCCCTGAATCGCAGCCCTTACTGTAATACGCTGTCAGCATATCCGCCGTAATCGACTTTCCGAACCTTCTGGGACGGCTATTGCAAATATATCCCTGCAATGTATTCATCACCTTATTGGTATACGTCAACAAACCTGTTTTATCAATATAGATTTCCGAATTCAACGCAACTTGAAACGCTGAATTATCCGAATTCACAAAAATCCCCATATTGACACACTCCTTTCGAAGCTGTTGCTTTGCCTGTTCATAATATTAATCATATTTATATGATTAATATTAACATTTGATAGTTTGAATGGCAAGATCATCATTCAAAACGTTCCTCTACTTCTCAGCCATCCGAATCAGCAACTCCAATATTTTAATTGCCATCTCTTCTTCCCGCATCCAGCCATTATAAACATCCTTCATGTCCTTCAAAATTATGCTTTCATTCGCCATCTCATAAAAGCGTTCATTTACTTTTTTTATGACAGCCTCATCCGTCACATCCTCTTCCATAAAATACATACTCTCTCCATAAATTTCCTTCCTTTTACCACTCACAACATCCCCTAATACCACACTTCCAAAATTTTCCATTCTGCAAGGCGGCAGTTTGAATTCCTCTAAAACAGAATCAAGAATTCTCTTCACTTCATCCGATGCCCGTTTTCGTTTCGTCAAATAACCATCCAGTGCCCCAAATAGGCGCTCCATTTGCCTCTTCAACTCCGTCGGGGTCTGAAGATAGCGGCTGTCCAATTTTATTTTCTGCCACTCAACATACTGTGGATGCGGTTTCATCGTTTGATGCCCCGTCCTGAATTCAATAAGAGATGGATATGGATTTTCTTTCAATATGTTTTTATGGATGTTTACAAGTTCATCATAAAGCGGTCGATAAATTTCCTGCGCTCTTTTCCTATTCAATTCTTCTTTTCGCTGCTGTGTGTTGACCCATATAGACCCAAGCAATGAAAAAACAGCACCGATAACTGCTCCAAGCAATGTTCCGATTATACCTAATAGTGTTTGAGAATCTGCTCGCGTGAAAAGATTCACTTGTCTTAACAATGTCACAAACGTAAACAGGACAAGAATGACTCCACATATATAGATGCAGATTTTGAATTTACTGAAATAATATTTTAGTTTTAAAAATATCATAAATCCTCACTTCTCTTTGCAAAGTTTTTTCTTGTATTGTAGCATTTCAAAAAAGAATTTGCAAAGATTTACCCAATCTATTTTTCAACTTCTTTTCTTCTTGCATCCTCCCCTTACATATACTATTCTATGAAAATAGCAATTCCAGCAAAGCGGTCACTACCGCTGTAAATGAATGTATAGAAGAAAATATCCTAGCCGAATTTCAAGAAACCACAAAGCGAATGCTACAAGCACTTCAATTACTTCAACAAAAGCACAGTCCCGAAGAAGTCGCACACGAAACCGGATTACCTTCTGAAACAGTGCTTGAAATATTATATAAGGAAGGGGCTGTCGGTAAATAACGTTTTTTAGAGCTGACAGCACTAAACAAAAATATCCTGACAGTTACAAGGCTTTCTGGCTCTGCAACTTGTTCAGGATATTTTTATTTTGGTAAATACTTTCTATTTTGGCCGCAAAAAATCCTTGATTGGATTTTTACGGCCACATTTTTTTCTAGGCAGTTTTTCCCTCAAATTTTTTCAGCTTTTCGTATAAAAAACGATGGTATTTATTTATATTTCTGCCAATGGCATACAGCATGAATTCTTTATATATCTTATCTGACGAGCGGTAATTAAAACGCCGGAAGTTCTCATTTTCCTTGATATCTCCAAAATGTCCTTCCGTCTGAATGGAACGTGTCTGGCGTTTCAGGATTCCCCGTTCGCTCTGGATATTGGCATGGGATCTTTCTTTCAGTTCCTCCCATTGTTCATTGATCTTCATGACTTTGTTCTTTTCGGCATCTTTCTCCGCATCATACTTATACAGACAGCGGGCTTTGTGTTCGCATCTGCTGCAGTCTGCGCAGCCATATATCTCAAAGGTCTGTGTATATCCATCCTGATCTTTGGTCTCTGTCCTGAGATGCCGCAGTTCACGTCCGTCATGGCAGATATAGAACTGTTCATCTTCAAAGATCCCCGTCCTCATGTTGTAATATTTACTGATATCTTCTGAATAAGCGCGTGTTTTTCGCTTCTCATGATCCTGCAGCTTTATATGACTGGATATTTCATTCTGTTTTAAATAAAGCAGATTTTTTTCACTGCAGTACCCGCTGTCTGCAGTTACTTCTTCCAGAATACTCCCGAAAGCATTCTTATGTTTTTCAAGGACCGGGATCAGGGTATTATAATTGGTGCGGTCACTGCTTACATATCCATGTACGATAAAATAATTCTCTACCGCAATCTGCGATCATCATGAGATTGTTCTGGAGTTTCCGTATTTCAAGTGGCGAACAGTTATCAATTTCTATAATATGGTTATTGGAGAGTTTTTTATGTTTTACAAGCTTTCGTTTTCTGTTCTTTTCGATCACTTCCCGGACTTTATCCATTCCTTCGATCACAAACATCTGTGCATTTCCCAGCTCATACTTTGTCCCATAATCATTCTTCTGCAAAAAAGCGTTATATTTTTTAAAAAGCTGGTCGATAGAATCCAGAAGGTTTGCAAGATGGTAATTGATGCTTCCGCGCCATACAAAAGTATAACGGTTGGCATTTGCCTCTATCTTTGTACCATCAATAAAAAGTTCTTTTAATGTGACCAGCCCTTCTTTCTGCAGCCGTCGCATAAACTGGTAATTCAGGTCATCCAGGACATCTGATGTCAGCTTTCTGCTCTTAAAGTCATAAAAAGCATCACGTCTCGGTTTTTGTCCGCGCGTCAGCCAGATAAAAGCAAGGTCTCTTTCACACAGATCAACAATACGGTCAACAGAACGTATTCCCCGCATATTTGCATAGGTAACTACAGCATACATCATGATTGGGTTGTACCCGGTTCTTCCCTTATCTGAACAATTGGCTAACAAGCCAGAAAAATCTAATTCCTCCATCACTTTTTTCAGGGTATAGACTGGATCGTCGTCAGGTAAACTCAATTCGAAGAAACTAAAGTTAATTTTCTGTTGCCCTAATTCAAAAAAATCGTTATAATAATTATTGGTTAGCATAGTTACATTATAACATGTAACGGAGAGAAAGATGGTTGTCATTAGCCATCTTTTTTCTTTTTTCTGATAAATTTCAGGGAGGGTATGACTCGTTGTGAGTCATACCCTCCCTGCTTTGGAACTATCTATTTCCCGACAGCCCCAATTTTATTGTTTCTCTCAAATCAAAACAGAACACAAGTACGCGCATTTCAGTGTGATACGAATGTTCACTTTATATATTTATTTATATCCTTAAAGACTCATGCATCTGTGCAGATCCTCCTCCGGTGTGCTGATCGGTGCAATGTTATAATTTTCCACCAGATACTGCAGCACATTCGGAGAGATAAATGCCGGAAGGGACGGTCCGAGGAGAATATTTTTGATCCCCAGATGAAGCAGTGTCAGCAGGATACACACTGCTTTCTGCTCATACCAGGAGAGCACCATGGAAAGCGGCAGATCGTTGACACCGCAGTCAAATGCTTCTGCCAGTGCCACCGCAACCTTGATGGCGCTGTAAGCGTCGTTGCACTGTCCCATATCCATTATTCTCGGAAGACCGCCAATCGTACCCAGATCCAGATCATTGAACCGGTATTTGCCGCAGGCAAGGGTCAGAACAATGCTGTCTGCCGGTGTCTGCTTTACAAATTCGGTATAATAATTGCGTCCCGGCTTGGCACCGTCACATCCGCCGACCAGAAAGAAATGTTTGATGGCTCCCGATTTAACGGCATCGATGACCGTATCCGCCACTGAAAGAACCGCATGGTGGGAAAATCCAGTCATGACTGTTTTGCCGCCGTTTATGCCTGTAAAATGCATATCCTCAGGATAACCACCCAGTGAAAGTGCCTTTTCAATAACCGGCGTAAAATCTCTCTCTTTGCCGATGTGTACCATTTCCGGATAAGATACGACTTCCGTCGTAAACACCCGGTCGGCATAGCTCTTTTTCGGAGGCATCAGGCAGTTCGTCGTAAAGAGAGCCGGAGCCGGAATATCTGCAAATTCCTTCTGCTGGTTCTGCCATGCCGTGCCGAAATTGCCCTTCAGGTGAGGATACTTTTTCAGTTCCGGATAAGCGTGCGCCGGAAGCATTTCACCGTGAGTGTAGATGTTGATGCCCTTATCTTTCGTCTGCTCAAGGAGCTGTTTTAAATCGTATAAATCATGGCCGCTGATAACGATAAACGGGCCTTTCTCCACGGTCAGAGACACCTGCGTCGGAACAGGATTTCCATAAGTTTCGGTGTTGGCTCGATCCAGAAGCGCCATGCACTTGAGGTTGATTTCACCCACTTCCAGGACAATCGGAAGCAGCTCGTCCATGCCCCAGTCATCCATGCCAATCGCAAAGAGCGCCTTAAAAAAGAAGCGATTGATCGTGTCATCGGTATATCCCAGAACGGCCGCGTGGTAAGCATACGCCGCAACGCCGCGGATTCCGAACAAAATCAGCGATTTCAGAGAACGGACATCCTCGTCTGCCTCCCAGAGATTATTCATATCATAATTGTTATTTTTGCCGCAGGAGACCGTGCACACGAAACAATCAGGCACCAGGCGTTCTCTCTCTTTTTCAACCCGCCGGATCAATTCAGTGATGGTGTCATTGTTAAAATTCACATTTGTTACCGTGGTAAACAATCCTTCCAATACAAGCCTGCTGGTATCCCCGGTAATCAGGTATTCATTGCCTTCCGTCGCTCTTGCAAGGCCAATCAGCGCACCCGTCAGCTTATCCTGCAGCCTGGCGGTGTCCGCTCTCTTGCCGCACACACCGGCATTGCCGGTACAGGCTGTACAGCCTGCCGTCTGCTCACACTGGTAACAAAACATTTTCCGCTCCATACTTTATAACTCCTTTTCGTTGTTCTGCAATCAACTGCCATTATTTCTAACCTGCGGCACCCTCACGTTCAAGAACACATTCGCGCACTTCCAGGCTGCCGGCTTTTTGTCTTTCTCAGCTTTACAAGCGTATTATAAAAAAATACCGGCAGAAATTCAGTTGTTTTTACAACGAAACAGAATTTTAAGTTCAAAAGAATATTTAGCCGTAAAAATACCGACCTCCAATCGTTAGATTTTTAGGTCTAACATTTGGAAGTCGGTACATAGATGGAATCTTTTCTTTTATTTCTGTCTCGCCTTAAACGCCCGGTCAATCTCCCGCTTCGCATCCTTTTTCGCCAGATCATCTCTCTTATCATACAGCTTCTTACCACGTGCCAGACCAATCTCCACTTTTACGAGACTTCCTTTAAAATAAACCTGCAGCGGTACCAGCGTGTATCCTTTTTCTTTGATCTTCGACATCAGGCGGCGGATCTCCAATTTGTGAAGAAGGAGTTTCCGCACACGCAGCGGATCTTTATTAAAGATATTTCCCTTCTCATATGGACTGATATGCATGCCAAATACATACACCTGACCGTCGCTCTCGATCTTGATAAATGCTTCCTTGATGCTGCATTTACCCATGCGGATCGATTTAACCTCGGTGCCGAATAACTCGATCCCGGCTTCGAATTTATCATCAATAAAATAATCATGGTAGGCTTTCTTATTGTTCGCCACCATCTTGATTCCTGCTCCCATTTTAATTCCTCTTTCCCTCTCTACTTTTTACATCTTATTTTACAATCCCCTACTTCCAGTACACCGCCGGCATAAAATCAATCGTCCTCGCATACCGGTCGCAGGCCGTCACGCGGACGCGGATGGTCTGACCGAGCTTGTACGTCTTTCTAGTCATCTCTCCGACCAGCTCATAATGTGCTTCGTCAAATACGAAATAGTCGCCGCGCAGTTCGTTGACATGAACTAATCCTTCAACCGTGTTCGGCAGCTCAACATAGAAGCCCCAGTTGGTGACACCGGAAATGACTCCCTCGAATTCTTCTCCGATGTAATGTTCCATGTACTGGACTTTCTTCATCTTATCGGTTTCGCGCTCGGCTTCGTCAGCGCGGCGCTCCAGGGCCGAGGTCTGGACTGCCACTTCCGGCAGGATTTTCTCAAAATGGGCGGTTTTTCGCGCATCCATATTGCCGTGGAGGCATTCTTTGATGATCCGGTGGATCTGCAGATCCGGATAACGGCGGATCGGGGAGGTGAAATGAGTATAATATTTCGCCGCCAATCCGAAATGACCGGAGTTCAAGGTCGAATATTTCGCCTGTTTCATGGAGCGCAGCGTCAAACGGCTGAGCAATGCCTCCTCCGGCGTGCCCTCTATCTTTTCAAGCAGCTTTTGCAGCTCTTTCGGGTGGATTTCGCCGCCCGGCATCCGCAATGTATATCCGAAATTGTTGATGAACGTGCCGAGTTTCGCCATCTTCTCCTCATCCGGTTTCTCATGGATTCGGTAGAGGAACGGAATTTCCTGCCAATAATAGTCCTCGGCTACCGTCTCATTTGCCATCAGCATGAAATCCTCGATAAGCTTCGTCGCCGCGTTGCGCTCATACGGCTTGATCTCGATCGGGCGTCCTTTGGCGTCGAGTAAAATCTTGCTCTCTGGAAAGTCGAAGTCGATCGCACCGCGCTCCTGGCGTCTCTTTCGGAGAAGCTGCGAAAGTTCTTTCATTTGCAGGAATAAATCCACAAATTCCTTATATTTCTCCTTTGTCTCTGCATCATCATCCGTGATGATCGCATTGACCGCCGTATACGTCATCCGGCGATCGACGCGGATCAATGTCTCTGCAATCTCATGTCCGATCACGACGCCTTTGTCATTGATTTCCATGATACAGCTCAGCGCCAGGCGATCCTCGCCCTGATTCAGGGAACAGATACCGTTTGAAAGTTTATGCGGCAGCATCGGAATGACGCGATCGGTCAGATACACGCTCGTTCCGCGCTTTAATGCCTCGCGGTCAAGCGGGCTGCCCTCGCGGACATAATGGGTCACATCCGCAATGTGTACACCGAGCCGGTAGCCCTGCTCCGTCTTTTCCAGCGTGATCGCATCATCGAGATCCTTCGCTTCCTCACCATCGATCGTGACTGTCGGCAGCTCACGCAGATCCTTGCGTCCCGCCTTGTCCTCCTCGCGGACGGCATCCGGGATCTCTTCAAGCTGTGCCATGACCTCCGGCGAAAATTCTTCCGGCAGACCGTATGCTTTCACGATGGATAAAATATCGACTCCCGGATCGTTCATATGTCCGAGAATGCTGGTGATCACGCCCTCCGGCTTCTTATCCGGGCTGTTTCCGTAATCCTTGATCTTCACGATGACCTTATGACCGGTCACTGCGCCCGCGTCACACCCCTGCGGGATGAAAATGTCGCGTGAAATCCGTGGATTGTCCGGGATCACAAAGCCGAAACCGCCGTTTTTCTCATACAGACCGACCAGCTCCTGATTAGCGTGCTCCAGGATCCGCACGATACTTCCCTCAGCTCTGCGTCCGCCGTCGCTCTCCTGCTCAATCACAACCAGCACCTTATCGCCGTGCATCGCGCCCTTTGTTTTTTCACGCGGAACGAACACATCCTGCTCACGTCCCTCGATTGTCACGAAACCGAAGCCCTTCGGGTGTCCCGAATAAATACCTGCCTCTGAAAATGTCTCCGGACGTCCCAGCTTGCCCTTGCGGGACATGCTGATTTTTCCCTCCTCCAGCAGATGATCGATAACCCGCTGCAGCTCCCGGCGCTGTTCCTTCGGAATATTTAAAAGAAGTGCCAGCTCCTTCAGCTTCATCGGCACGTATGCCGGTTCATTCATGACATCCTGAATCATCTTGCAGCGGCGGGTAAACTCCTCCTCGGAAGCGCCAATATCCTCACACTTCTTCTCGCCGCGCTTTTCGCGCTTCTTATCCATCTCACGCTCAAACTTCCGATCACGGTCTTTCTTTCCCGCTTTATCCTTTTTCCGGCGCACCGATTCCTCTTTCGGACCTTTCGCACGCTCCGGCTTTTTCTTCTTTTTTCCGTACCTCTCTTCCCACTCGCCGATCAACCCATCCCCGTCAATCTGGCGCTGTACGCTGCTCTCCCGGCTTTCTCCGGACATTTTCTCTTCCCGCGCTTCTTCTTTCCGCATCGCAAACCGCTGTTCTGCATTCTTCCGGATCCTCTCCAGCATCTCGTCCGAGAGCTTCATCTCCGTCTGCTGACGTTTTTCAAACGCCTCTCTTTCTCTCCTGCGATTTTCCGGCATTTTCTGTCCTTCCTCTTTCTGTGAAGCTGCCGCACTCTGCATCTGCGCCTGGCGCTTCTGCTGTTTTGCGTATTTCTGAGCCTCGCTTCTCTTTATTTTTCCCATGATTTTATCAAATATGTTCAAATCTATCTCACTTCTCTTTCTTAATTCACATTCTCGCGCCATTTCCTATGAAAAAAAGCTGCCACGTCCAGCGCTCTCTGCCTCTCACCCCTGCATCTGCTCGGAAACCACCGGCAAATATCAGATTCAGGAAACAGATCCCGCTGCCACGCGACAGCCTCTTAAAGGTTCCTTACAGGAATTTCAAATTCAAAACTAATGCAAGGATCAGCCACAGAATTGCAGCATATTTGGTCAGCTTCTCCAGCTTTCCTTCCATAGAACGGCTTTTATTTCTGCCCCAGTAGCTGTCAGCCATACCGCCGATGGAACCGGACAGACCTGCCGATTTGCCCTCCTGCAGTAGGATTACCGCCGACAGGAATACACAGATAATAATAAATATGATCGTAAGGATCGTCTTGATCATCTTCGCACCTCCTGAATAAACATAGTAATCATAGCATATTTTCGGCGGAAGGACAACTGTTTTTTTCCCGACTTCAACCCGGGAATTTGCCGTATTTAAATGCGAAGCCACGGCAAATTCCGTTACCGGGCTTGATTTTATCTCCCGTCGTGCGATACAATAGAGTTCTATCACATTTACAATCAGCGAAATCCTTTTTTTCATGGGAACAGCTATTTTTTATCATAAAACGAGTCAGGAGGGTTCTATTTTGAAAAAATTCACTTCGGCGTTTGGGCGTCTGTTTCTCTCTGCCGTCCTTATTTTTCTGGTGTTCTACACCATGATGCCCGCCATCAATCTGCACGATCAGGATTTCATCGTATTCCTGATTATCTGCATTCTGATTGTACTGGCAGTCAACTTTATGGAAAGCATTCTCATATTCCTGAAAACAGTGCAGCAAAACCGCGGCGTCGAGGTCGTGCGCGATCCTGTGACCGGACGGATGGTTCTGCGGCGCAAGTACTCCAACGTCTCCGGCAGTCCGTTTGCCGGTTTTAAGGCGATGGGACGCCCGTGCAAATATGGCATGATCGCGATCGCTGTCCTGATCTTCTTTTCCCTGATCGCCTCGGCGGCGGGCATCCAGCTTTTTAATGCGTCCCGCTACCGCGATCTGATCACCGTTACCGAGGGCGATTTTGCCTCAGATGTCGCAGAGCTTGGCATGTCGCAGATCCCGGTCGTTGATAAGGATACCGCCTCCCGGCTCGGAAGCAAAAAGCTCGGTGAGATGACCGACCTGGTCTCCCAGTTTGAGATTCAGGAAAATTACACACAGATCAACTACAAGGGGACACCGTACCGCGTGACGCCTTTGCGCTATGCCGACCCGATCAAATGGCTTTACAACCAGAAGAAGGGACTTCCGGCATACATTGCTGTCAATATGGTCGATCAGAATACCGATCTCGTCTGGCTGTCCTCCGGCATGAAGTATTCCACCAGTGAATATTTCTTCCGCAATATCAACCGCTACATCCGTTTCTGCTACCCGACACGGATGTTTGAGACGGTCTCCTTCGAGATCGACGACGATGGAAACCCATACTGGGTGGCGCCGACCATCGCCTACCGGATCGGCTGGTGGAACGGCAAGGACATCGACGGCGCGATCCTCGTCAATGCTGAGACCGGCGAATCTAAGTGGTACGCCAAGGCGAATGTCCCGCAGTGGATCGACCAGCTCTATGATTCGAACCTCATCATGGAACAGCTCGACGACAACGGCAGATTCCAGAATGGTTATTTAAACTCTATCTTCGGTCAGCGCGGCGTGCGTCGGACGACCTACGGCTACAACTATCTCGCCATCGACGACGATGTGTGGCTGTACACCGGCATGAGCTCTGTAACCTCAGATGAGTCGAACATTGGCTTCGTCCTCGTCAACCTGCGGACGAAAGAAACGAAATTTTACACCGTTCCGGGCGCCACCGAGCTCGCCGCAATGGATTCCGCGCGCGGACAGGTGCAGCACTTAAATTACAGTGCGACCTTCCCGCTTCTCTTAAATATTTCCGGACGACCGGCATATTTCATTTCCCTGAAAGATGCTGCAGGGCTTGTGAAAATGTATGCGTTCGTCGATGTCGCGCAGTACCAGATCGTCGGCACCGGACAGACGATCGATGAGGCGAAGCGCAATTACCGTGAGACGCTGGGACAGGAGGAAATTGAAGATCCGACTGCCAAGGAACCGGCGGCAAGCGAAACTGTCTCCGGCACGGTCGAGGCGATCGAGAATGTCGTCGTTTCCGGTAACACCTACTACTATTTCACGCTGACCGATGACCGCACCGACAGCGTCTACACCGCTGCGATCACCGTTTCCGAGCGGCTTCCGTTCGTGCAGGCGGGCGACTCCGTTTCCTTTGAGTGCGTCGAGAATGGTTCTACAAAAGAAGTTATAACCTGGAGGTAAGATAACATTGAAAAGTGAAGATATGATTTTAAAGGCAGCCATCGTACACATCCTCGATTCTTCGGTGGGAATCCCGGTTCTCTCCGACCAGAGCATGGAGGTCGGACCCGATTTTTCCGACTTCCTGAAAGCGCATATCGAGAAAATAACGGAAAGTGACGATGTCAAGCACTGTACATTTGCAGAAGGATCCGAGGTCAAAGAGCTGCTGCAAAACTGCACCCCGGACAATTTCGTCGAGACGAGCAAACAGCTCGCCGAGCGCCTCTACGACATCATGAATGCGAATATTGACATTCCAGCCGCCGATGTGGCGATGACCGTGTTCGGCTGCAAGGGCAAGGATTATCTGGCATTCTTAAAGATGAACTACAAGACCTCCTACACGCATCAGACCAGGGAAACGGACGGCGGCAACAGCAACGAGATCATTTTACAGCGCGCACTGCTTCCGGGACAGGGACAGCGCCTCTCCGAGGCATTTGTCCTCGATCTCTCCGACGGCTCCCTGATTCTGGCTGAGAAAAAATATGAGGTCAACGGCGAAAAATGCTTCTATTTCTCCGAGCTCTTCCTCGAATGCCGCGCTCCGCTCTCCCAGAAATCCAAGCTCGACATCGTCACCCGCGCCGTCGATCAGGTTGCCAAAAAATATTACGGCGACGAGGATGCACAGAAAAAGATGGAAATCAAAGACATTATCTGTAATGAATTAGAGGAACAGGGCGAAATCAAGGTGTCCGAACTGCGCGAAAAAGTATTTCCCGGCAGCCCGGAGATGCTCGAGGAGCTGGATGAAAAACTCGACCGCTACAACCTCTCCTACGAGACGGTCGCGCCGAAAAATGAACAGACGATCAAGAAATTCCAGAAACAGAAGCTGTACACTGACACCGGCATCGAGATCACGATCCCGATGGAAGAATACAGAAATCCCGACCATGTGGAGTTTATCACCAACATGGACGGGACAATCTCGGTGTTGATTAAAAATATTGGGATGCTGAGCAGTAAATAGCCTCTCACACAAAATTTATTTATCGGCTGATTCAAACGATTGCGATACATAATAACAGAAACATCCATCAGTCATGCCGTTGATCAAACCGTGTATACACCTCACAGAACCGCGCCGCAAACGACGGCTCGCGTCCACCCGCATACAGATGAGAAACATCCCCAAAACGGCTCATGCGGAAGGATGCAACGCCGGAGCGGCGCTCTTCTGTATAGAGCACCGTCACCGACGACGGTGCCGCACAGGTTCCGTGCCAGAGCTGCATCGGAGAGATATTTAAAAGATGGGAAAGCAGGACGCACTCGACGCCAAAATGACAGAATAAAACAATCGTGTCCTCATTCGGTGCCACGGCCCGGTAAAACAATCCATTTCTCACATATCCGTGCCGTCTGAGCAGCCGGTCAAGCTCTCCAGTCACCCAGTCGTACTCTTCTTTTACATGGGCGTTCTGAAAGACTTCTGTTTCATGCCAGTGATCCTTATCAAAATACTTCGGCTCCGCCATCCACGCATCCGGCAGCCAGTCCCAGACACAGTGCCCGGAATCCTTTCCCGGATGTACCGCCTGCGGGGCAAATTCACGCAGCCAGCTGCAGATTTCTGCCGTGCGGCAGGCTTTTTTTAAGGTCAGGGACGCCGTGTCCTTCGCACGCCCCAGCGGCGATACATAATAAGCCGCCACCGGAATCGGCGCCAGACGGTCTGCCAGAAGCTTTGCTTCCTCCCAGCCAGCCGGGGTCAGGGAATCAATTGAGTAATCAGGATCCGCATGGCGGACAATCAGAAGGCGCATAGGAAAACTCCTTTCGTAAAGAAATGGTAACTAGGAATGATCTTGATGACCGGGTATACCTGGAAAGGACACTGGCGCGAGCAAAATTAGAGCATCTTCCGATACTCCTGCTTCCACCCATTTAAAAGTTCTCCCGCACTCTCCATCCGCCGGACCGGATTGCGGTCAAACATCGTTTCGACCATGCGGACATTCCCGCACTTCTCTGCGGTCTGGTTCGCCTCGTCGAGTTCCCGTTTCCAGATCTCCTTCTGTTCCGGCGTCATCGCAGCCGCATGGCGCTCCTTAAGCTCCAGCTTCGGGTCAATCAAGGCAAGCTGGTACAGGTGCTTCAGCATCTCCGGGCTCTTGTCGAAATTGTACGCCATTTCATAAGCGGTAAACGCTTTCTCAAACCAGAAAATCCCGGCATACGCTGCCCCGATATTGTTCCAGATCTTCGCGGTAAATTCGTCCGTCAGCGATTTGACCCGCCAGTCCTCCAGAATCCGGTTGTAGTAATAGATCGCCGTCCCAAACTGCCGCAGGCGGAAATAGTAATCCGCCGTCTCCTTCTGGAACTCCGCCGCATTCATTTTGCGAAATGCCGCCAATTTCTGGCGGTATGCCGCAATCTCCTTTGCCGTATAATAACAGCACTCCTGCAGAATCACGATCGGCAGCTCGTCCTGGCTCTCGCCGCTCCGCTGCCATGCCTCCAGTTTGCCGGCCAGAAACGAAAGTCCCAGCTCCGAACGGATAAACTCAATCAGGCGGTCATCCACAAATCCATCCAGCGCCAGAAGCGGATTCTGATAAATGACATAACACAGCTCCTGCGACGATGCGATATGGACGCCCAGCCGTTCTATGTAAAAAGGATGTCGAACCGGCTCCTGCCGGCAAAGTATCAGACTCATAATGAAACCTCTTGTTTAATCATCCGGTTTGTCGCCGGAAACAATTCTCCAAATCCCAAATCACGTATCATGACGATCATCGTGTCTTCCCCGGTAAATCCAAATGCCATCTCGATCCGGGTCGTCCGGTCCGGGCGTTTCGGGAATCCCTCGAGCGGAATCTTCACCGTCTTCTTTTTGCGCGGTTCCAGCGGCTGGAGTGAAAATTCTACCTCCGGCGTGCCCGACACGATAAATTCCGCCGTCATTTTCGTCTCATACCAGCTGTCCCCGGCGGATGCCAGCACCAGCTGTCCCTCTTTTTCACGCTCCTGAATCTTTAAGGAAACCGTTGTTTTCAGACGCCCCTCACAGATACAGGTAAAATGGTACGCACTCTGCGCTTCACAGAGATCTTCCGAGCGGATCAGCGCCCCTCGGGTAAATACATCCATCTCCGCAAACACCCGGCGCCGTTTGCAGATCTGCTGCATAAAATCTGCCGCCCAGTCCGTCTGTGCAAATCCCCTGCCGGTCAGGATGATCGCTGAAAACAGGCGCTTCTGCAGCAGCCGTTCCGCACAGGAGGAAAGAATCCGGTCTGCCATCTGGATGCCCGCGTCGCTGTCCAGCACATTTAAGTGGAATGACTCCTCCAGTTCCTCCTGATCCGCGACCACCTGCATCTGGCGCAGCCCGCGCTGCACTCTCAATTCATAATAATGAAGACCATTCTCCGAAAGCTCAAACATTCCCACCTGGTTGCTCCAGACTTCCCGTTTCTGGCTCATCACGTAATATACAAAGCTCTCCGCGTGACTGATCACATGAACCCGGCTCCGGTCGATTTCCAGAAAATCGGCACAGTACATCAGGCAGTCCACCAGCTTTACCTCAAGCTTTGGCACCGTGATCACCAGGTTTTCTATCTCTTCTTTTCCGGACGCCTGTCTGGGAATCGCAAGCACCTGCTTCAGGAACATTTTCAGCAGATATAAGCCCTCGTAGCGAACACCATCGATCGTGGCGGTGCCGTCCTTCATCGCCAGGGAAAGCAGCTTATCTTCCACTACCATGCCCTCTAACGCGCCCCCGGCACTCTCCTCTGCCACCCGCCAGACGTCCGAATCCGGTTCTTTTCCGATCCGGGTCGGAACCGACCAGATCGTCTCCTGACCCTGACAGGATATATGTGTGCATGAATCACACAGATCCATGCCAATTATAAGTCCATTCATCTATCGTTTGTCCGTCTATCCCTTTCCTCAGGCGATCGGGAAAAGTGCGCTTACCGCCGCATCTCTCTTCTGGTACTCCCGCATCTTTTCCCGAAGCGCCGTCTCGTTATTTACCTTTAAAGAAAGACTCATCTCATTGAGCGCCGCAAACCGGCTTTCCCGGCTGCGTCCCGGAATCTCCCGGCAGGAAATCTCTCCCTTTTCTTTCGTCTTCCGGACGCCGTCCTCTTCCTCTTCGATCTGATATTCCAGCGTCTCGCCCTCAAAAATCACCTTTTCACGGATGTAAATATCCCGGTAAACGAGACGCATTTCCTCATAGTGGAACTCTTCCTCCTGCGGCAGAATCCGCAGCCGCAGATACGGGCGCACCGCCCGGTTTCCGTGATACTCGATGATTTCTTTATCTAAAATATTGCCCGGGATATGGATAAACCGCGCCAGATCCTTAAAATAGGCAAAAATCATACCCGCATCTAAAAGCACATCCACCACCGACTGGCATAGGCGCCGCTGTTCCTCCGAAAGCTCCGGCAGCGTCGCATAATACTTTGTCAGCGCCAGCAGATAAATATCCGGGATCCGCTCCCGATCAGAGCTTCCCTGCACAGCACCCTCCAAAAATGCGAACACCTTGTCGTCCGTCGGACGGTTTTCCAGAAAATATTCCACGCTCTTGACCGTGAAATACGCGCGCACGATATTTTCCCCTGTTTTCTTGCGTGACGCATAAAGCTCGAACACCCGGTCTAACTTTGCTGTATTGCCGGTAAAGAGCATCTGCGCCACCAGCCGTTCCTCCAGATCGTACGTCTCCACCCGGAGCCGCAGCCCCTGCATCAGGACGCGGTACATCTGATCCACCGTACCGTTGAAATGTTCGCAGAGATAATCGAGAATCACACTGTCCGGCTTCTCGTGTTCAAAGACATACCAGGTCAGATAAAGCAGGTGGTCATCCCGGTCAAAGAGATTTTGAAGCAGCATTCTCCCGCAAAGCCGCAGCAGCAGATTGACCGGCAGACCTTCTAGACCATACCGGCACACCATCTCATACGCCTCGCTGAAATGCCCGCACCGGATCAGCGTCCCGCAGACGCCGTTTCTCTCATCCCGCGTCAGCTGGTCCTTGTCAAGACTCAGAAGGTATGAAACACTTCCATCCTTTTTCGCATCCTCAATCCCATCCGCCATCCTCTTATAATACCGCACGATCGCTGACAGCACCTTTGCCCTAAACAGCGGGTGCAGCTCCATCTTCTGATCCGCGTGCTCCAAAAGGATCGCATCGTCCCCGGTCAGCACCTCCTTGCGGCAGGCTTTTGCACACGCATTCATAAAGAGGAACGGATGCATCGGATTCATTTCAAAACAGGTCTGTAAAAGTTCCTCCATATCCGTAAATACCGGCTGGATGGCGCAATTTACCCGCGCATACCGCGTCTCATTTTCATCCTGGAATAGAACCAGATCGCGCTCCGAAAACAGCGGCACATACGCCGTGCCCTCGTTCAGCACATACGCGTCCTCCGTCATCTGCTCCTCATGGCGCACCACCACGTATTTCATCGCCGGTTCCCGGCATTCTACCCGGCAGGATTTCAAAATCCCCGGCAGGACACGCGCCATCTGCGTATCGATCAGTTCCGGATAGATCAATTTCCGGTACAGGACCGCCAGGGCACCGTCTATCCGTTCCTTGAAAAGCTGATCCACCGCAAACTCTTCCATCGCCCGCTCGTACATCCGGTAAATATCCGAATCCGGCGTTCCATATGTAAGAAGGTTCGCATAAAGCTTCGCCAGTGACCCCGCATCCAAATTTGCCGAATACGAAAAGTATAAAAATACCTCACGCGACATCAGGCGGTCATAATTCTCCGGCATCGCATATAAATAATATTCATACAGGCGCGTCAGACTCAAATCTGCCTCCAGCGCCCGGCTATACCATTCAAAACAGGCTGTCTCCCGGCAGTCTCCCCGGATCAGCATTGCACAGAGTGCCTCCAGAATCTCCGTCTCCGGATACAGCCCGTAAAGTTCCGTCAAAAGGCGTCTGTAAAACTCCCGGTACGAACGGGACGCACGCATCACCCGGACCGCCGCCAGTGCCAGCTCGCGGCTGATAATTTTCCGGCGTGCCCCATAGTACAGGGCATGAAGCTCAAAATTGCCCGCATTGTCTAAAAGGAGCGGATCACTCTCCAGAAGTTTCAGTCCCGCCGCATAGAGGAATGGGCTGTGACAGCCATCCTTAAACTCCTGCTCCATGCTGATCAGCACCGTAACCGGATTTTTCTGCAGTTCCTCATCCAGACGCAGAAGCATCAGATAATAAAACAGGCTGCTGCCCGTCTCCTCCGACGCATACTGCTGCAGCAGGCGGATCAAAGTGTCCTTCTGCTCGGCATTGCCGGTCAGCGTCACGTACAGATAGCGGTACAGGCAGTTAAGCTTCCGGTCGCCCGATATTTTAAGCGCCGCTGAATCCTGCAGCTCCTTTAAAATCGTCTGCGCTTTCTCACGCCGATCAGTCAAAAGGTATAATTCCGCCTGCAAAAGCCGCAGTCCCGCGTCATAGTGCGTCATTTTCATCAGATCCAGCTCCCGCTGCATCTGGTGAACCGCCTCCGGGCCGCCGATCCCATTTTCATACGCCAGACGGGCAGTCAGATAATTTCCAAGCTCTTTCTGGAATGACATATGTGCCCGGTCGCATCCGCCCGCATCGGCAGCCGATGCCTCGATCGGGATCCGCACGGTTTCTCTGGCAGTGTGAATCAGGACGGCACCGAAATTCTTTCCGGCATGCAGCCGTTCCGCCAGAATCCGTACCGGAAGACGGAGCAGACCATCTTCAAAATCCGCCTGCGTCGCACTCTTCTTCGGCAGATGGAGGAACTCGCCGTCTGCCGTCACCTCCAGGTACACACTGCCCCAGTTATCCATCCGGATCTCGATCGTGTCCTCGGCATTCTCAGCCAGCTCGGCATATACGCGCGCCCTGCCCGGAATCGTCAGACCGACCGGCTTTTTCACGCCCAGTCCAACCAGAAATTCTTCCATAAAATTTGCCCGGCTGCCGTGCCCCTTCAGGCCGTCATAGAGTGCGCGCACATGCAGATCCTGCATAAACGGCACTTCCACAAAATCCGGGTACTCCAAAAGCCGGAGCGCCGTCTCCATATCATTTTCCGCGATGTGCAGAAAATCTTCCGCCGTTTTCAGATCACCTAAAGTCTTCCCGGCGTCTGCCACCTCGACGTGAAACTCATACGGAATCTCCTCTTCCCCGCAGTTTGTCACCAGATAAAAAGAACCTGTGATCGTGTCGCCTGCCGTCAGGAACGAAGTGTCCACTTCATATACGATCCGGCACCGGAGTCCGCCAAACGAATTGTTATCCCCCGGAATCCGCACCCGCAGGTTTGAGGAATACACAAATCCCTTCACACTTAATCCATTTTCGCTCCCGATCCATAAATTTCTCTGCATCAGGGTATTCATCCGCAGCGTCTCGTCTATCTTTTCAGGCGACCAGGTCATCTTCGGCTGTTCCGAATCGATGATTCCCTTCGCCAGCCGGTTAATTCTCTCTTTCATTCCTATCACCTGCCGTTTCATTATCCTGTCCCGGTAACTGCTTTGTCTTCCCACAGTTCCGTCGGTTCGAAATCTCGTACCTTATATCATACCATATTTTGTCTGCATTTACATCAGGGAATTGGAGAATTTCGCTGATTGCCCATCCGGCATTTTTTCAAGTCGAACGTCCGTGAGACTTGGCGCGTGATTCTGGTCAGCGAAGCTGACATATTCGTTGCTGTTCACTTATACTGTTCTCAGCAACGGGATTTTGCCGATGCTTCGCATTCCAAATCGGCAAAATCTGCTGCCAGAGCTGTATCGTACGGAATTTTCAGTTCAGAAAATTCCTATATGCAAGTAAAACACTTATTCTGTGCAGAATCACTGCGCATCCTCGCGGAGCGTTTATCTCAGTCGGAGACCCAACTCCCACTGAGACAAATTTGCTATTACTCACCACCTGAAGAGGTGGGAGTCTTCTCGACTGAGATAAAAACAAGCGCTATCCTGCCTGCCGGGCAAAAATTTGATGATTCCGCCCGGTATGTGGAATAGCGCCTGTTTCCAGTTTTCGATCGTTTTCTAATTTTTCTTAATTTCCTAATCCCAGTCGCCCACATACAGGCGTGTGCCAGTCTGCCAAGCTGTTGGTTCATAGATCGTCCAAATTGGATATGGATATGCTTTTCCTTGCAGAGAATCATCTATTGCGATCGTCTGATCAACGCCATTTGTGCCTGTTTTGGAGGACAGGTCAGCGGCACTCGTCCTAGTAATACTGGAATAGCTGTCCTTTACAGAGCTGCTGTCCACATAAGGTGCGCCGATGATTGCGTCGCTTAACTTTGGCAGATACCAGCATTCTTCCGGGACCGAAAGAATGCCAGCTTCCAGCTGGGCTCCTGGTCCCCACCACCAGGTATTGTTCAACTGACCAATATAGTATCCAAGGAACCTTGAGGTTCCAGCCGCTTTCACACTTCCTGTTGTATAGCAGTTCGAAAGAACCAGTTTTGCAGAATCATATTTTCCAAACAAACCGCCTGCGATGGCATCATATGTTTTTCCACACACATCCGCTGCACTGAAACTCCGTATTACCGAAATCGGACCATCCATCCATCCCACCAGACCTCCGGCACACCAGCCGCCTGACACATTTTTTCTATCTGACAGCATCTTCGCACCACTTTCCGTATAACCGTAAGGGCGGTTCCGTCCGCCGACATAACTGTTTTCAATGCTGAATTCTTTCCCGGCAGTTCCGCCATTCTGGTTGTTTTTCAGATATCCATACAAACCTCCAGCGATTCCAATTGTATCCACATACCCAGAGAAGAAACTGTTTTGCAGCTTCATCTGACCAGAGCTCTCGGCAAAGCCGACCAGACCTCCGCTAGCATCGGTTCCCTGTATCCGTGCATTTTTTCCTGAAACATATACGTGATTCATCACTAAATCACTTACTTTTGCTTCCCCGATCAAGCCTCCGGTTTTTCCTCCGCTTATTTGCAGCGTCGGTGCATCTACAACTACATGTTCAAGTGTCAGACTGCCATTATTTGTGCTTCCAACCACCGCGCCTGTTGCCAGCGTTCCAGAAATCCGGGATTCTTCTCCATATATATGGATATTTTTAATCGTTAGATAGCTGTCCGCCGAAGTGCCTGCCTGCGCCACCAGCCCTGCTGTATTCTGCCCCTGACAGGAAATGTCCGGATCCTTCAGATTCAAGTTTGATATCGTCAGATGATCCGTCTTCTGAAATAAAGCCGCACCATTCCAGGCAACAGGAGTTATCTTTAAGCCTGCAATCGTATAACATTCACCCAGTTTTGCTTTTTCTTTCTCATCCACCTCCGCATCATAAGAGATAATATCCGGGTTGTTAATCGGCCAGAAACTTCCACCTTCATACTTGGAATTTCCCGGACTGTAGATCGTCATCTTTCCGTATGCATCTTTCACCTCTTTACAATACGCTTCCGTCTGTGAGGTAATCGAATCATCCTCCTGCCAGAGAATATTATCGGTCTGAATGACCCGTGTGATCTTTAAACCACCATAGCCTTCTCCGCAGAAATTCAGATTCTGCAGATGACGTCCATTGGCGACCTTAACCGTATAGGTATCCGTTCCATCACCATTTCGTTCAATTACATCGGCAAAGCAGCTGTTGAACTTGTATGAGAGCTTTGTATTTTCTGTCGGCGGATAGCCATCCTCGCTCAATTTTACGATAACATTTTCTCCATTTATGTAACCGCCCGGCTGATAACCTCCCCAGGTACCCAGACTACAGAAATTTCCACCCTCACGTGATAAATCATCCAGATAGAAACGCAATTTCAACTTTTTATCTTTCGTTTTGCCTATTTCAAAACGATTTACCCTGTTTTTTTCATCAAAGCCGTTCCAATTGCCATTTTCCTCATTTTCTGCACAGCTGGCAGCTTTCCTTTCCGTATCTACAAAGCAAAATTTCGATCCCTTTCTCAGAGTATCTTCCTGCAAATCACCAGTATTGACTTGGAGAACATACCACATCGTTTTATGGCTCAATTCGCCGGTAATCGAAAATATCAGATGTATTCTCTGATTTTCTTCAAGCGGAGACGGAGAGACATAATCGATATACAGCCTGTTTCCAGTATGCAGCGCCTCTTCGTTCTCTTCCTTGTCCCAGTCCCCGACATGGTTATTCAGAAACCAGGACAATCCCTTTGATACGTTCTGCGCAGCAAGTTTTTCCGCTACCTTCTGGATCGTCGGCATGGGATAAATCGGTATCTCTGCTTTCTTTAATTCTGGATCATACGGATATGTATTCTTGCTGTCTGCACCCGTTCCCTCAGCACCAAACAGTTCTGAAAGTTCTTCTGCGTATGCGAGCACATACTTCTCATTCACCTTACTGCACGCATAACAGCCCGGATAAACTGATTTTTTGTTTGTTCCCGTACCGCTCGTCTCCGACGGCAGCATTCCATCCGTTCTATTTGCATAATCATAGAACGCAACAAACGCAGGTGCTTTCAGCGCCGGATTCTCTGTTTCATCCGCTGCCGTTCCGCTTCCATCCTCCGTTTCATCCGATTTTTCCTCAGCCGTCGGCGAATACACCGACGCCGACACATATGTATTCGCTATCTGACTGTCTGCCGGAAGCTGTGCGGCGAGACCTCCTGCGAATCCGCCGGTATATGCCGCTACATTATAACGTCCGGTAAGATTCTCAAAGGCTGCATTGGCATTTGCCCCATTCCCCGGTTTCTGGGATGTGTCAAACTTCTTGTTTGCTGTATGACCGCCGACATAACAGCTCTGAATCTGCACCGTGGGACCGCTTGCGGCGGCTGCAGTTGATGCTTTCTCAACAGTTCCGACCAGACCGCCGGCGTACATGCCTTCCACATAGAGTGCCGCTGCGCTGTCGGTCAGAGAAATTTCCCCCTTTGCCGTGCCGATCAGGCTGCCCGCCGTTCCCTTTAAAGCGCGGATCCGGTATTTGCTTTCTTCCTCCTGCTTCAGATCTGCCGCTTTTTCTGTGCTGCTTCCCAGCTTATCACGGAAATGGTTCTCCACCAGTGCATCCTGGACGGTCAGAGTGACGCCCTCAAATGTGCCCACCAACGCACCGGCAGAAGCGCCGGTCTGCTCTGCCTGTACCTGCGGATATTCAATCTGCACATTTTTAATTTTCACCGTTGCCAGATTCGTAGTTCCCCGGGAATCCGTTCCCGGCGTCACCGCACCAATCAAAGCGCCTGCACTCGCCTTCGTCCGGACCACCGGCTGGCAGATCAGCAGGTTTTTAACACTCATATCCTGTGTTACCGTTCCAAACAGTCCACCCGTCCCATCTACTGCTGTGATTGAACTTCCCGCCGTTTTTCCTACCTGCAGACCATCGATCCGGTATGTATTTCCCTGATAGTCCAGTGGATACGGCAGACTAAGCGGAAGATAGCTTCCCGCCTCCGTGGTATATGCCTGTGCCGTCGGGTTCGTCCGATCTGCATTCGTTTGATCCGTCACCCGGTAGGCAATCGAGATGGTTTCCGCATTCTGATTCAAAAAATTCGAGCCAAATGCCGTATGCAGCTTCGCCACATGTCCGCAGTAACCGCTCTCGTCCGCAATGTTTTCTCCCGCTTTCCAGGTCAGATCACTATTCTGCATCGCCGTAACCGTTTTGGATGTAGTCACCGCCCCAGTGTACAGCTGATCCGGATCCCAGCCTGAAACCCGCTCATCCAGATTTTCCAGATGGCGGAAGCTGCCAATCTCCGCGCTTCGGTCCGTACTGATCGATGCAAAGAGGCTGCTGCCGGATTCTATATTGCTCGTCTTAACCTGCGAAAGCGCTTCATTGTTGAAAACCTGCGCGTACACAAAGATATTTTCGTCCGGAATAAAGGAGGCAAAACCTCTTTCATCCTGCTGAAATATCATATCCGTCTGTGCCGGCTGGTTGAAATCCATAAATTTGAATCCTGTACTTGTGCCCGTGCCGGCTGGTGCCGCTATGTCATCCAGAATGACCTGATACGTTCCATCCGAATTGCCCGAAGCTCCGGACACCTTCGCCACACGCGCCGAGCGGCTGGTTCCCGGGGGATTGATCTCGATGTATCCGGTTGTACCGCTCTTTTCTCCCTTTACAAACAGACTCAGTGAATGTTCATTTTTATTCGGATCCTCGATTTTTGCATATAAAATATCATCATTCACCAGTTTCACTGTCGGCGCCTCGAATTCCTCCACCGGCAGTTCCGGGACTTCCAGATTTCCTGATGCGTAATATCCGATCGGCAGTTTCTGATCCTTATAATTGGAGTTAGCTCCCGTAAACCGCTCCCGTTTTCCGGCATCAGACGCCGCCGCCATAAGTGCCTCGCTTCCGATATCCGTCTGCACAAACTGATAATGATCCGAATACCACACCTCGCGGACCAGTCCTGCCTCCGGATCATAGAAAATAAGATAGCTCCCGTCTCCACGGACGGTCTCATCAATCGATCCAAACGGAAGAAGGCGCTGCCGGATCTCCTCGGTCACATTCGCAGATGCCAGCGCCATCTCACCGCCAGACTCTTCTTGTTCCGATTCAGGCTGCCCTGCCTGTTTTTCCGGCACATAGAGAACCCCGTAGATATTTCCCTCTTTCTCCTCCGCCAGCACTGTATTATCTACCGAAATTCCCAGCTTTGCCTGCTTTTGATCGTCTGAAAATTCCCCCTGTGCCTCCATATGGAGCAGACGCGGAATCGTCCCACTGGAGACCTCCAGTGTCAGATGATTCTGCGCCGCCAGAAAGATCTCCTTCGCCGTCTGATCCATCTCCAGACGGCGGAGCTTTCTTTGGTAATGAATCACCGCAACAAAAGAAAGACTGGCAAGAATACCGACAATCGCAATCACCGTCAAAAATTCCGCCAGTGTAAACGCCGCCCTTCTCTTCTGTTTGTTCTGTCTCTTCTGCTCCATCTGTCCTCGTTCCTCTTTTTATTGTAACTGTTCAGTACCTTCACAGTCACGCGCAGACCTGCTGAACAGTTAGTTTTTATTTTATTTCTGATCCAGGTTGACTGCACGCACGGTCAGGTTAATCGGCTTTACCACCGCTTTCCGGGAGGTTCCCATCGTATCTTTTTTCCGGTAGATCGCCAGATTTTGAACCGTAAAGCATGCTGTCTCCTCCGAATAGGTATAGCCGTCAAATGCCGTATAGTATTCATCCGAAATCGCCGCCTGCGTCAGCAAGGATATCTTATTATACGCATCATCGTAAGTATAATCCCCATACCATTTTTCAATGCCCGTGCCAGACCAGTCTGTCGCACTGAAGTGCAGCCACAGGTGGCTGTTTCCACTCCGCAAAAGAGGTGTTACCAATTCTCCTGTTGCGGAAGTCCCGGCAGAATTTTTCACTTCCAGCGCATTCGCAAATTCATCGGTCATCAGCTGCGCCGTGAGCGACAGCGCCTGCTCTGCATCTGCCTGTTCCTGCGTCCTCTGGTAAACATTTTTTACCATCATCACGCCGCCTCCAAGCACCGTGCCGATCATACCGAGAATCACAATCGCCGCCAGAAGCTCCGTCAGCGTCATACCGTTCTGTGACCGGAGTTTTTTCTGACATACTGAAAAGAGCTTCCGGTGACCCTTGGATGCCGTCTGTTTCTGCTGCCTGCAATGCCTATTTCTGCATCTGCGGCATTCACATCTCTCCTGTCCCATCTCTGTCTCCTCTATCGGTATCTGTAAAGCAGCTCTTGTAAGTTTACCTCTTCCTCTTCTGCATCCGAATCAGCCTGGCTCACATACAGCACGATGGGATACTGTCCCGTCCGGTAATTCGTCTGTGTGCCTGTCTGGTAGGCATTTGACGCCAGGCTTTTCTTCATGCCGCCGGTTCCAGATGCCTCCAGCTCCAGAACATATCTGCCCGACGCCTGTTTCGCTGTCCGGTTGTTCTCCAGCTGATTGCGGCTGTCATAATAGCTCGCCATCTGCTCTTCGCCCTGCCGCAGCATCCTGCCGGACGCCAGAAATGCACTCAGAAACATCGTCATTCCCAGTGCAATCACAAGAACCGATATCAGTACCTCTGTCAGTGTCTCGCCCGTACTGGCACGCAGCTTTCTTCCAGCTGCCCATTTCATTCTACTTATCATTCTGCAGCAGCTCCTTCTCTATTGTTCCGTTCTGCCAGCGGATCGTCGTAATGATGGTCGTCGTCGTGATCGTGTAGGAATCGTCGTCGTCCGATTCGTCGTCATCGCCCGGTACTGTGACCGTCTTACGCTCGAAGCTATGTGCTGCTTCCAGCTCCAGCCGTTTCTCGCACCGCTCTTCCTTCCTGTCATCCGCCATTACTGTATCTGAGATAACCGCCTTGATTTTATAATCATCCGTCATCCACAGACGTACACTGGTCTTTAACGGATCAATCGTGTTCCCGCTCATTCCGTCTTTCTTCACTGACAGGGTAAAATCTTTGTACGCCATTTCTTCCTCCGACGCATCGTCCCTGTCTGCCAGCTTCCGATACTCATTATTTCTATAAATATCCACGATCAGTGAATCGAGAATCGCGCTATTCCCACTCTCTGGGCTTGACAAACCCGAATCCGTTCCATAGAACTTCTGCCACGACGCCTCATTATCCGTGTTTTTCCGGCTGCCGACGTAGTAGCAGTAGAAATCATCCTCATCGTTTTCCTCGTCTTCCCGGCTGTCATGCACGATCACTTCCTTGATCTTGACTATATTTTCCGTCTTCTGCAGTTCATCCCGCAGAAATACCGCCGCCGAGTCCACCGCATACCGCTTCTGATCTTCTCCCGGAAGATTCCGGATCTTACCAGCCGATGCAGAGGCGGACGCCAGAATGATCGACGCGCCTACCCCGCAAAACACAAAAAACAGGAGCGCCGCCATCAAGCTGGCGCCATCCTGATTTTTCATACAGCTGAAAACCCGCTTCCAGATTTCCGGGTGTTTTTCACTGTTCTCTGCTTTTTTCATGCTTTATTCTCCCAGCGCCGCCTCTGCCGCTGTCTCAAGGTCCGAACGCTGCAGGTTCGACACATCCGCATTCGCCAGTCCCGACGGTGCCTGCGTCTCCTCCGGTTCCAGATCCAGACCTTCTTCTGATTCCGCATCGTATCGGGTCTCAAAATAGGTCAGCTGGAACGCCACCGCCACTGAGTGGATGCGGATATCCTCTAACTCTTCATTTTCCAGATCTTTATCATCCTGAATGCTCAGATCCTCGATCAGACAGCGGTACGGTCCTTCGACCACCTCATGAAGCATCGAAACAGCGTGATCAAACGAATCCGCCGTAAAAGAAATATTCATCGCGCGGCGGATCTCCATTCCGTCCACCTGCGGCTCTGAATACTGGAAAGTAAAATCATACGCATTCGCAAAAATACGGTTCAGCTCCTCCGTCTCCGTCTTGAAATGATTGTAGGCCGGAACCATCGGCGCATTCGATGTCTTGTTTTCCTCGATCTCTTCCTCCATCTGCCGGATCTGCATCGCTTTCATCTGCTCCAGCTGAATCTGGGCATCCAGCTCCGCCGTGTCCGCCGCCTCAATCCGCCTCTGCACCGGCAGGTAAAATCCGGCATAGTAGCCGCCCGCGATCAGGGCAAAGACTACAACCAGCAGCACTATTTTCTGTGTTTTTGTTAATACATATTTCCCTAACGAATTCATTTTTCTTTGCCCTCTTCTGGTTCGTTAAAAAATACAGCCATTGACACTCCCACCTGCTTCAAGGATGCCAGAGCTCTCTCTTCGCCATCTTTCTTCACTGTTTCCTCCAGCGAAGCGGTCACATAGCGCGCATTCGGATCCGCCTGTGCATCACGGACCAGCTGCGAAAAGAGTGTACCATTGGGAATGGTTCCTTCCAATGACATCTGATCCGAGGTGATCGAAACACTCGAAACTGCCGTCAGCGGGAAAATCTGTGATTTCAGGGAATCCAGCATCATCCGGCGGTCCGGAAGCTTACTCTCTTCCTCATTCAGATACCCATTTCCATAATGCGCGTACTCTGCCAGGACCTCACCGTACACCTCGTTGGATTTCTCCAATGTACGAAGCTCCTTCTCTGTCGCCGCATAAACCGCCTCTGCCCGGTCTGCCTCCTGCAGGGGAAGCATTACGCCAAATCTCGAAAATCCGTAGACAAAAACCATAAAAACGGCAAACGCGCCCAGCTCCGCCGCTATTTTCCCTTTTTTAGTCCGCTTCTGATACAGATTGATGCGCCGTTTTTTCGGATACTTCGGACCGCCAATCTGCATATTCGCGATTGATTTTAAATCAGCCACCGCTCTTCCTCCTTATGCAAGTAATACACCGTATGCCTGTGGGCTGTCGATCCACTCGTCTTCCTCATCCAAAGAGACCTCCGGCAGAAGCTCCGCCACACTCCGCACCGGCAGATCCAGCGTTTCTTTCAGCGCATCAATCAATTCCCCGTATCGTGCGCCTCCGCCGCAATAATAGAGGCTGTCGATCGTATTATTCACATTGTTGAAGCTATAAAAGTTCAAAACTCGCATGACCTGGACGGCGCGGGTCCGGTACTGCTCCTCCAGCACGGCCGCCATCTTTTCTTTGTCGGTCTCCTCGCGGTTTTCTTCCTCCACCTCAATTCCCAGTTCCTGCATCTTGTTCTTATCTCCCAAACGGATCTGCTCGATCTCCTCACAGCCCGGCTCCATGGTACGGGTAATATCATAGATCCCCTGGCGAAAGAAATGGATCCGCAATGCTTGGGTTCCCAGATCGAGAATCGCATAGTCTTTCACAGTTTCCGATTTTTCTGCCCCCTCTGCGTTCTCTTTTTCTTCCTTTTTATGAGGTTCTGCATTCAGCTTTGTCTCCAAAGCCTTCTTCTCATCCGCCATTCTCTCTTCTGCATATTCCAGAATCCATTCCAGTCCCAGCACGGCCGGAACCAGACCGACCAATTTCAAGTGTGCCATCTTGGCCAGTTTTTCAAATTGCTGCGACAGCTCTTTCGTACACGCCGCACCAATCAAATCCATTTTTTCCTGATCCGCATAGATCATCGCATAATCAAAGACGTACTTATCCATCTCGTTTCCGATATAATCATGGAACTCATATGGAAGATTCAGCCGGAGCTGTTCCTCCGTCATCAGCGGCAGCTCAAAGCGCCGCACATACGCATCCTCCTGCCGGATGACAAACACGACGTTCCGGCAGCGGATCGCATACTCCTTCAACAAATCCTTTATTAAATCCGCATATTGACGCATATCGTTCCGGTCGATCCCCTCGACCCGCTCGCTGATAAATTCGCGAAGCTCGCCATTTTCCGCATATGCAATCTTGATACGGTAATGTCCAATCTCAATTCCTAAACAATTCTTCATCTCTGCACTCCCTTTAAAAGAGCCCTGTATACCATTGTGTCCATATATCTCCATACAGCAGCATACAAAAACATGCCGCCGCAATCGCCGGCCCAAACGGAATTTTCTCCCTCCGACCGATGACAGAACCTGCAATTCCCAGCACACAGCTGAGAATCAGGAAAAATAATACCTCCCAGGCGGAACGCATATACAGTCCCGTCACAAAAAAAAGTTTTACATCGCCGCCCCCCAAGCTTTCTTTTCCGGTCAGGCGGTCAAACAGCAGGGAAAGTGCCAGCATACTGACAGCCAGTCCGGCACCGGTCAGAACTCCCCGCAGCATCTGTCTTCCCGGTTCCGGTAAGCCCAGCGCCGTGCCGAAAAAGATCAGGATTCCGGCTATCTGAAGCCGGTCCGGTATGATCCACGCATGCAGATCTGTGAGTGTCAGACATAAAAGCACCATCCAGAGCAGAATTCCCCGCAGTGCCAGCACCGAGACATCGTATCGGTACATAATCAGGCAGCATGCAATTCCTGAAACAAGTTCCGTCCAGAATGCCTCCGCCGGGATCTTCGCTCCGCAATAACGGCACCTGCCCCGCAGGCACAGCCGTGAAAAAAGCGGTACCAAATCCAGTACTCCCAGCACATGACCGCAGGCATCACAGTGGGATCTCCCTTTCAAAACGGACGTTCCGTTTAACATCCGCCCTGCCAGACAGTCTGTAAAACTTCCGAGCGCACAGCCCAGAATAAAAGTAATCATCAAAATGTAAATTGTTAAAAATGTGGTTTGATGCAGCATCAATGGAATATCTCCTGTCCGTACCCATGTTCTGTCTGTTTGTAACTCCCCAATATTTTATATCTTCCAAGATATGTAAAACGCTATCTTTATCTTAAAACGCCCAATTTCATTTCTTTTATTTGGCGCCAAATCCCGGCTTTGGACCAAATGGATTCTGGCTGGTTCCCCCAACTTCATTTCCCTCATAGAAAGGAGCGGTCTGAAGCGGAGACGTATTCGCATATGGATTAGCCGCCGGATTTCCGATGTAAACCAGAATATCTGTACACGGTGTCTTGGCTTCCATCGCCGTCTTCCGGTATTCCTGCCCCAGGTCATTTACCTTCTTTGTTCCACTTCCCTGTGCATACTCAATGTGCGCGTTCTCTCCCTCTGCCTGACAGACAATTTTTCCTTCTTTTACATTGTACCGGTAATAGCGGTATTGCTTCTGCGGCTGGTTCTCGTAGCGTTCCAGGCTTTCCTTGCTTCCATACAGCATCGCCACGGCCGCTGCCTTCGCCGCACGGACATTCGCCTGATTGGCTGCGATGACCGCTTTTTTCCGCTGTGCCGTAAAAATCGGAATACTGATCGCCACCAGAATTCCTACGATGGCTACCACTACCAGAAGTTCTGCCAGTGTGAAACCGCCTTGTTTCTTTTTCATCTGCTATCTTGCCCCTTAGTAATACACCTTTTTATATTTTTAGCAAAAATGGATGGGAAAACCCCATCCATTTTGCCACGTATGTGGTTTTATTCTTCATCAACCTTTTTCCTTATCAGCAAATAATTTAACTGTTGCTCCGCTCAAGGTGTCATCACTATTTGTGCCACTTGTTGGTTCAATTTCAACACTGATTTTCTCATATTTATTTTTTGAGGATACCGCAGCGTCCATATTCTCCACTTCATAACTTGCTGCTTTTGTGGCATTCTCACCAAGCTTTGTTGCTACACCTGTACTAATATCATAATCATATGTAGCTTTTGCAAAAGTATCCTTATCATCAGTTAAATACTCCGCAACCGCTGCCGCCTTCGCAGCTCTCAAGTTTGCCTGATTTGTAGCCTTTCTAGCCTTGCTCAGCTGTGCCGTAAATACCGGAATCGAGATTGCAACCAGGATACCCACGATCGCAACAACCACCAGCAGCTCAGCCAGTGTGAAACCTTTTTTGTTCTCACGAACTTTCTTGATTAAGCCCTTCATAAAATCAATCTCCTTATTGTATAGTATTTTATTAATGAACAGAGAATTTCCTCTGCGCCATCCAGCCTCTGCCGTATCACATTTCACATGTGTGCAGTCAATTCTTACATCAGATCATACATTGTAAAGATAGGCAGATAAATCGACACTACAATGATACCCGCAAAAATCGCAAGCACAACCAGCATCGTCGGTTCCAGCAGTGCCAGAAGCCGCTGGATTCGGTAATCCGCCTCGTTGGTGTAATAATCGGCGACATTGTCCAGTGTCTCCTCGAGTTCACCGGTTTCTTCTCCGACGGAACACATATCGACCATCGTCGGCGGGAAATATCTCTTTCCCTGCAGACATTCCACCAAGCTGCGTCCCTGTTCGATCCCTGCCCGCATGGAGCGGACATCCTCGCTCAGAAGTGCATTGTCCATGACCTTCGCCGTCGTGTCAACCGCCTGGTTGATCGTGATACCCGCTGCCAGAAGCATCGACATCGTATTAGCAAACTGTGCTGCGCCGTTCATCTGGTTGATCACGCCCACAAGTGGAAGGGATAACGCGATCTTTGCTTTCTGAATCCGCCCCTGCGGCGTATTGCCGTAAACCTGCGAACCAATCTTCAAAAACGCCAGCACCGCCAGCATCAGCAGCCACCACTTCGCGAAGAAATGAGAAGTCGCGATCAGCATCCGCGTCATCAGCGGCAGCGTACCGCCCAGATCGGCAAATACATCTGCCAGTGTCGGGATAACCTTCGCCATGACGATAATCAGGACAACCACCGCAACCGCAACGACAAACAAAGGATAGGTCATCGCTCCCTTGATCTTCTCCGTCGTCTTGTAGGACTTTTCGTAAAACTTCTGAAGCCTGTCAAAGGATCGTTCCAGCGTACCAGACTGCTCGCCTGCCCGGATCGTCTCGATAAATGTGAGCGGAAAACGGTCGCTATACTTTTCCAGCGCCGACGCAACGGTACTTCCTGCAGCTACTTCCTCTGCCGCAGCCCCCAGGATCTTCCGGATCCGCTTGTCCTCATTCTGATCTGCCAGCATACGCATCGCGTGTGCCACTGTCATGCCCGAATGAAGGGTGAGCGCAAACTGTGAACACAGGATCGCCAGCTTCTTCGTCTTGATCCGCCTGCTTCCGATCTCCATTTCCAGGAGACTGCCTTCATCAGGTCTTTTCTTCTCTTTCTTTTGGCTGATGCTCAAAAGAATCGGATAGTTTTCCCGGATTCTGGAAGCGGCTGCCGCTTCACTCTCAGCCTGGAGCACTCCCCGGACTTCTTTTCCATCCCGTCCCAGCGCTTTATATGAAAAATTTGGCATCTCTCATACCTCCAGCCACAGGATTCAGCTGTACGCCATCCGTATGTACATCGCCATCTGCATCCTTTTTATCATTATTTTAACATCTTTGTTTGTTTTTGTAAATATGCCGTCAATCTTTTGGATATTTTATACGAAACACGCATCTAGATCGGCTTTTTTTTGCTATTTTCTCTATACGTGTTTTGTTTTTGCCAATCTATTTTTGTATATATTTTCACCAACACATCTGACTTTTCTTTCTTTTCCAGACTATTTCAGGTATATAGATCATCAGAGCGGAAATGGTACGTCCCGCCCTGACACTCCCAAAAGAATAGCTCCCGTTTCTTTTTATCTTCTCTCTTATTTCTCGTTTTCCTTATCCAGCATCTCTTCCATCGTATGCCATCCCAGCACCGCGCATTTGACACGCGCCGGCATATGGGAAACATCGACCAGGGCACCGGCTTCCTCGAGTTCTTCGATCTCGTTCTCGCCTGCCTCGCCCTTGATCATCCGCAGGAACAGATCCGCCAGATGGCGTGCTTCCTCTTCGGATTTTCCGATGATCAGATCCAGCATGATATCAGCGGATGCCTGGGAGATTGCGCAGCCGCTTCCCTCAAAAGCACCGTCTACCACCTGTCCATCTTCGACCTTCAGCTGAAGAATGATGTCATCTCCACAGCTCGGATTGACGCCCTCTAATACCAGATTGGCATCCGGCAGCTTTTCTTTATGTAACGGATGCAGATTGTGATCCGTCAGTATTTCATTGTAAAAGGTTCTATTCTCCATATCCCATTTTCCTCCGGATTTCTTTCAGGTTCTGGACAAAACGGTCGATGTCCTCCTCCGTATTGTAGAACGCAAAGCTGGCACGCGCTGTTGCAAATACACCCAGATGTTTTAAAAGCGGCTGGGCGCAATGGTGGCCTGCGCGCACATTGACATTTGCGGCATCCAGAATCGACGCGATATCGTGCGGATGTACGCCGTCCACGGTAAAGCTGATAATTCCGTTGTGCTCTTCCGGCTTATCACTTCCCTGGATATGAACGCCCGGAATCTGCTGCATCGCCGTCATTGCCCGTGTTGTCAGCAGCTCCTCACGCTTCCGCACCTCGTCAAATCCGACGTTCATCAGATAATCGATCGCCGCCTGTAAGCCGACCGCACCGCCGCCATTGACGGTACCGGCTTCGAATTTGTGCGGCAGTTCGGCAAAGACTGCGGATTCCCGGCTGACCGAATCGATCATCTCGCCGCCCGTCAGGAACGGCGGCATCGCATCCAGAAGGGTCTCTTTTCCGTACAGGACGCCGATTCCCATCGGTGCCATCAGCTTGTGACCGGAAAATACAAGGAAATCTGCATCCAGTGCCTGCACATCCACCGGAATATGCGGGGCGCTCTGTGCCGCATCGATGACGATGACACCGCCTTTTTCATGCACCAGTTTCGTCAGCTTCTCTACCGGATTTCTGCGGCCAAGGACATTGGAAATCTGCGGCATGGCTGCGATCTTTGTCTTTTCTGTCACCAGGGCTTCCATATCCTCATCCCGGTAGGAACCATCCGGCTGACATTCCAGATAAACGAGCTTCGCGCCTGTCTGTCTGGATACCATCTGCCACGGCAGGATATTGCTGTGGTGGTTATCAATGCTGATTAAGATCTCATCGCCTGCTTTCAGACTGGTTAAACCATAGCTGTACGCGATCAAATTCAGGCTCTCGGTGCTGTTGCGTGTAAACACGACCTCGCTCGTCTTTCCAGCATTGATAAATTCCCGCACGCGCTCTCTTGCCGCTTCATATGCCTCCGTCGCCTCGATTCCCAGCTCATAGAGCCCGCGGAGCGGATTGGCATTTTTCTTTGTATAGAAATCTTCCACTGCCTTTAATACCGCCTCCGGGCGCTGTGCCGTTGCCGCATTGTCCAGATATGCGATATCCGAACCCGCAAGCAGGGGAAAATCTTTCTTGTAATCTGTCATGTTCTGTTCCTTCTTATATATTTGTTTGTATACTTGCTGCAAAAACAAACCGCAGCCAACTTACAGTTTTTTCATTTTATTATCGCTTCTGGTTCATGAACTCCTGAACCTGCTTCTGTACTGCCTCGTCAGCTACCAGCTCATTCAGCGCGTCGATTCTCGCCCGCGCTACCATGCGCTCAGCTTCCTCTCTCGACAGTCCGCGGGAGCACAGATAAAACAGCGTTGCATCGTCCAGATCGCCCATCGAAGCGCCGTGATTTCCTTCGACATCTTCTTCCGCACACAGAATCAGCGGAATCGTCTGGTTTACGATGTCATCGCCGAGCAGCAGCACATCCTCGCGCTCAGTTCCCTTTGCCCCGGCGCATCCCGGCACGAAATCGATCGTTCCGCGGAACAGCTTGGAGGAACCGTCCTGCAAAACGCCAGAGACTTTCATCATACTCTCTGTCTTTTTGCCGCGATGGCGTACTGTATAGTTCATATCCAGCTTCTGGTTTACACTGGTGTAATAGCCGATCTTCGCGTCAAATGCGCTCTTTTTTCCTTCCAGCTCGGTCAGGCAGCCCGCGTAGACCTTGCCTGCGCCCAGCTCCAGTTTCAAAAGCTCAAATGTGGCATTTTCCCCGCAGGACGCACCGATATCACTCAGGCAGGTATATCCTGCGCCGAGAAGCTGCACTTCCTGAAGCTGTACCTTTGCATTCTTTTCCGCATGGACCTTTACCTGGAACGAGGATGTTCCCTGTGCGTCCTCCCCGGAGCGGAATACGATCAGCACGTTTAAGCGGCTGTTTTCCTTTGCATCCAGGCAGAGGCGGTTCTGGTAACTGCCGTTTTTGTAATCGACGCAGAGAACCGTCCATTCTGTATTTTCATTCTGAAGCACAGCTGCCGCTTCCGCTGTCAGCCGGTAGATACTTCCCGCACCGGCATTTTCTTCTGCAACAGCCGTTCCATTTACAGTGTCCGTTTTATTTGCGCCAGCCGTTCCGCATTCCGCCGCCATCGCATCGTACTCGCGTCCCATGCCGGTCTGGATCTCGTCCCACTCTTTTCCGGAGATTTCTTTTTCCCAGGTCACACCTGCTGCCAGGCGCTCCGGTTTTATCAAAACACTTTCCTCCGGCCACTCAATCTGTATCTGGCTTTCGTTCATTCCCAGCCGGTTCCAGGTTCGGGTCGGAAGAATGTTTACTATCATTTCTTTCTGTCCCATTGTTTCCTCCTGTCGTTACCATTCATGCACTTGCATGCCCCGCAGCAGAATCTGTTATTTCAAAATCCCCGCTGCAAACAGTAACCATCTATTATCCGATACTGCCTTTCATCTCAAGCTGAATCAGGTTATTCATCTCAACCGCGTACTCAAGCGGCAGCTCCTTCGATACATCATCCGCAAATCCGCTGACGATCATTGCGCGCGCGTCCTCCTCGCTGATGCCGCGTGACATCAGATAGAAAACAGCCTCGTCGCTGATCCGTCCAATCTTTGCCTCATGGCCGACGTTCGCGTCGCGGGTTCGGATATCCATCGCCGGAACCGTATCGGAACGTGAAATATCATCCAGCATCAGGGACTGGCAGGAAACCGATGCCTTAGAACCGGATGCCTGTTTTCCAATCTGTACGCTGCTTCGGAACGTGCTGACACCGCCGTCCTTGGAAATAGATTTCGTATTAATATAGGAAGAAGTCCGTTTGCCCGTGTGGACTACCTTCGCACCGGTATCGAGGTTCTGACCTTCTCCGGCAAAAGTAATGCCGGTAAATTCCATTCTTGAATCGTCGCCCTTTAAGATACTCATCGGGTACAGATACGATACGTGGGAACCAAAGGAACCCGATACCCACTCGATCGTGCCGCCCTCTTCCACAATCGCGCGCTTGGTGTTCAAATTGTACATATTTTTCGACCAGTTCTCGATCGTCGAATAGCGGAGTTTCGCATTTTTGCCGACGTACAGCTCAACACAGCCCGCATGCAGGTTTGCTACGTTATATTTCGGCGCAGAACAGCCCTCGATGAAATGCAGATATGCCCCCTCATCAACGATGATCAGAGTATGTTCAAACTGTCCGGCTCCCGGTGCATTGAGTCGAAAATAGGACTGAAGCGGGATCGTAACCGACACGCCCTTTGGCACGTACACAAAAGATCCGCCGGACCAGACCGCCCCGTGCAGCGCTGCAAACTTATGTTCCTGCGGTTTGACCAGATGCATAAAATGCGTCCGGATCATTTCCGCATATTCGCCGTGCATCGCACTCTCCAGATCGGTGTAGACAACGCCCTGCGCCGCTACCTCTGCGCGCACGTTATGATATACTAACTCCGAGTCATACTGGGCGCCCACGCCTGCCAGCGATTTCTGCTCCGCCTGCGGGATTCCCAGACGTTCAAAGGTATCTTTGATGTCCTTCGGAACCTCTGACCATTTGGCACTCATCTTGGATTTCGGACGGACATAGGTTACGATGTTGTCCATGTCCAGATCCTCGATATCCGGTCCCCAGTTCGGAACCTGCAGGGAATTGTAAATCTGTAAGGACTGCAGACGGAACTGCTGCATCCATGCCGGGTCATTTTTCTCCTTAGAAATCTTCTCAACGATCTCCGGGGTCAGACCCGCTTTTACTTTATATGCGTCATTTTCTTTGTCTTTTATATCGTAGACGCTGCGATCAATGTCATCTACATACGTTTTTTCTTTCATGTTTGATGCCTCCATATTACCCGTGCTGATTCGTTATTACTGTCGCATTATCCTGCAGCACCTTCGATTCCAAAAATGCCTGCCTGCGAACAGTAACGATTAGTTCCGGGCGTCTGCCACACCCGCCTCACGGATAAAGGATTCGTAGCCTTCCTGGTTGATCTTATCAACTAGGGAGCCGTCACCGGTTGCCACGATCTTTCCATCTACCATGATGTGCGTATAGTCAACATGCAGTGCATCGAGAATCCGGGTGCTGTGCGTGATAATAAGAAGCGCGCCGTTCTGGTTCTTCTGGTACTCTTCCACACCCTTAGAAACCAGACGGACTGCATCAACATCCAGACCAGAGTCTGTCTCATCGAGGATTGCCAGGCTCGGATTTAAGAGCATCAGCTGTAAAATCTCAGATTTTTTTTTCTCACCGCCAGAAAAGCCCACGTTTAAGCTTCTCTGTGCATACGATTCATCCATCTGGAGAATGTCCATCGCCTTTTTGAGCTGTTTATGAAATTCCCAGATCTTTAAGTTCTTGCCAGTCTGCTGGCGCATCGCGCTCCGCAGGAAACTTTCCAGCGAAAGTCCCGGTACCTCCAGCGGCTCCTGGAAGGACAGGAACATACCGGCTTTGGAACGCTTGTCCGTGGACTCATGTGTGATATCCTCACCCTTAAATAAGATCTGACCACCCGTGATCTGGTATCTCGGGTTTCCCATCAGGACGTTGCCGAGCGTCGATTTTCCAGCGCCGTTCGGTCCCATCAGGACATGTACCTCCCCTGCACCGACGCTTAAATCAACGCCGTGCAGAATCTCTTTTTCTTCTATATTTGCCTTTATCTGATTTACTTCTAACACTTTTTCTGCCATAAAGCACTCCATTTCCGGGACCGGCTGAGACATTCATGCTCGGTCTGTCTGATCTGTGACAGCCGCCTCGTCACGAAAGCGGTTATCCTTCTTAGCAAACGTCCATCTCTCTGGTTCCTTTTTTCTATAATGAATCTGGCTGTTCAGACGGTCAGATTACCCTATGGCTATTATAGGTATTTATTTCCGGATTGTAAACCCTCATTTTTCACAAAACAAGAAAGATTCTTATTATATTATTGAGACTTTTTCTCGTTTATTATTGAGTCAGCATCATCCACCCCCAATACACAACCCCTAATCCCCACGAACTCAGAATCCCATACAGGATCACCGGACCCGCGATTGTAAATATTTTGCATCCGACACCAAACACCTGTCCTTCCGCCTTGTATTCCAGCGCCGGGGATGCAACTGAATTGGCGAATCCGGTGATCGGAACCAGCACACCAGCTCCAAAAACACGAGCCAGCCTCTGGAATACATTTGCCCCTGTCAGGATAACGCTGAGCAGAATCAGTCCCAGCATCGTCCAGAGCGCCGCCGTTTTCTCCTCCATGCCTGTCTGAACCAGACAATTTGTGCTGATCTGCGCCGCCAGGCAGATCAGCCCGCCGGAAATACCCGCCATCAACACATTTTTCCATGTACTGTGGACGGGCGTAACCGATTTGACATATGCTTCATATTGATCTTTTCTGGCTTCCATGGTTTCTCCTCTCTTCTACTGTCTTCCAATTCCATGTAAGAAATAATACAGCGAACCCGCACATTTCCCCGCCGCAATCGCGAGAAGGAGATATGGCAGCCCCACTGCCAGACGCAGGCGGCGGCTCAGCACCGGCAGGGCTTTCAATGTCTCTGCCAGCGACATGACGAGGCAGCCCACAAAAATACCACAGGAAAGTCCCGCAGCCGCTAGAAGCAGCTGTCCGGAGACATTTCCAAGCATCACCAGAAATCCAGCACCAGCTCCCGTTCTGCCACCGCCTTCTGCTGCCTTCTGCCACAACTCTGCCTCCGTCATTGCCGCTGGCCACGCTATTCTCAGAAAACTCCCGGTCAGCTGTTTCACCTTCTCTGTAAATAAATCCACCACATTTCCAAACAATCCTCCCAGCGCGATAATCGTCTCATACAAGAAGATTTTCCCCTTCGACGCCGTCGCCGTCTTTCCAATCAGGCGCGGATAAACGCCGATGACCACCAGAAAGGCGTAGACTCCCGCTGCCACCGTGCTTCCCGCCGCCAGCCCCGCCAGCAAAAGCAGCGCTTCTTTAAGAAACATCGATGTCATCCTCCTTCCGCTCCTCGTTCTGAATCAGCGTTTTATTGACATTTTCCTCATACAGGCGCATTTCTACCTCCAGCGGCGTCGGATCGAGACTGAATTTCCACGAAGTAAAATGATTAAAAAACAGCAAAATCCCCACCGGAAGCCCGATCGAATAACCGATCTCCAGCGCCGTTGTTCCGTCCGACGCCTGCCCCGTCGTGATCTCATATATTTTCTTGAATACATCCAGCACGTTTGCATCGTTGTTGAATGTCATGATCGCAAATGCCGCCCCGAAAAAGCAAATCAGGCAGACGAACAGCGTCTTGCACCACTGCCAGACAAGCGCCTGACGGTGCGGCGGCTGATAATGAATGACATAATCCGTCTCCCCCAGATTCTGCACCGATGTCCCCGGAATTTCCCGTTCAATCTGCTGGATAATCTCCATGACGTTTCCAACCAGACGGCTTTCGCGCTGTTTCCCGCCGCCGCGGATCCTCTTCACGATCATCGCACGGCAGCGGCTTTCCACGCTTTTTTCACTGCAATAAACTTCTCCCAGGCTTGCAAGCGGTACATTTTTCTCATGTACCTGCGTGATCTGGCTGAGTTTCAGATAGACCGTCTGTGTCATAATGCTGCCTTCTCCGTCTGTGCCTCCGGTCTCAAAAATGCCTCCGCGCTGTCCCCGGAATGCTGTACGAAGGTTCCGTCAATGTAGACGCTGTCCCGCCCCACTGCCATCAGACAGAGACAGAGCGCTGCCACAATCAGAATCATGCATCCGACCCAGATACAGATTCCCATCTTTTTTTTCATTGTCACTTTCACATTTCCCGTCATTTTTTTCCATCCTTCCTGTGTATTCTGGAAACTCCAAAAGTTCCTGTATCCAGTAGTATGGCTGTCTTTCAATGGAGTATGCACATTCATATATTCTGAATTATGAGCCTGTCTTTTTTCTCATGTTTCTTCCAGCTTTGCGCGCATCTGCCCTAATATTTTCCGCTCGATCCGCGACACCTGTACTTGTGAAATGCCGAGCTGCGCCGCGATCTGAGTCTGTGTCTGATCATAAAAATAGTGCCGCACAATGATCTCCCGCTGCCGTCCATTGAGCATTTTCAGTAAATCTCCCAAAAGCATCCGGTCAAGCAGAACCTCATTTTCCGCTGTCTCCCCAGCAATCCGGTCCTGAAGCAGAAGGCCAGTTTCTTCCCCGGCGCTGGCTGGTGCAGAGAGCGATTCAACCGGACTGTCCGCCGCCATCGATGCGGCAGCTTCCTCACAGCTCACTCCAATCTGCGCCGCCAGCTCTTCCAGCGTCGGCTCCCGCCCAAGCGCCGTGCAGAGCGCTTCCCGCGCTGCCCGGAGCCGCTGGTTTTGCTCTTTGATGGAACGGCTGACCTTGATGATCCCGTCATCCCGGAGAAAACGTTTGATCTCCCCCGCAATCATCGGCACCGCATACGTCGAAAAACGCACCTCATATGATAGGTCAAACTTATCAATCGCCTTCAACAGCCCGATACTTCCGATCTGAAATAAGTCCTCCGTCTCACACCCCCGCCCCGCAAAGCGGCGGACGATGCTCCATACAAGCCCCAGATTGTCTTTTACCAGCGCCTCCCGCGCCGTCTTATCGCCCTGGTGTGCCCGTTTGATCTGCTCGATGGTTTTATCCATAGAACTCCGCCGTTTCTTTTTCTTCCTGTTCTTTATTCATATATCCCCTTCCAATTCGCTTTTTCATCGTCACACACGTTCCGCAGCCCACCTTGGACTCCACCTCGACCTTATCCATAAACGCTTCCATAAACGAAAAGCCCATCCCCGAGCGCTCGCCGGTCGTGTCTGTCGTATACATCGGCTCCATCGCCTTTTCCACATCCAGGATTCCTTTTCCCTCATCCCGGACCGAAATTATCAGTTCTTCTCCCTCAATCCGCGCTTCTATGTAAATAATTCCGATTTCATCGCTATACCCATGAATCACCGCATTTGTCACCGCCTCCGAGACCGCCGTTTTCACATCCTCCAGCTCCTCCATCGTCGGATTCATCCGGCTCATAAAGACTGCCGCTGTGACACGGGCAAACTCCTCGTTCGATGAATGGCTGTCTATCTCCAGGTGCATCCACGTGCCATTCTTCTCTGCTTGTCTCTGTTCATTCTGTTTAAATTTTCTGTATTCTTCTGAATCTTTTATTTTTTTAAGTTTTCCTTTCACTTCCGTTTCTGATACAGATATATCATCCGCATACATATTCATCTCTCCTTTAATGTCTCCCATCCAGTGCCTCCTCTCTCGTCCGGTACGACTGCACCAAACGATACACGCCGCCGATCCGCAAAATCCGGCGCATCCGCTCGCCTGCCCCGTACACCGCCACCGTGCCGCTGCTGCCCTCCATCTGCTTATACCGGTTGAGAATTACACCGATCCCGGAACTATCCATAAATTCCGTCCCTGAAAAATCAAAAATAATCCGGTTAATATAATTTTCCGCCAGAAGCAGGTCTGTTTCATATTTGAGTGTCAGGCAGTTATGATGATCTACCTCCTTCGGCAGATGAATCACCAGCGCCGAATCGATCGCTTCGTATGTAAACATATTTCGTTCCATATCAGGATTCCCCCTTTTTCGATTTTTTATGCGGCCTTTTCCTATAGGCCTAAAAGAATGTGCCTTGGCACATTCGGGCGTCTCGCGCGGTCGCTTGCAGCATGTTTCTGCTTCGCGCGAGTGCGCATCCTCACGGAGCGTTTTTTGTTTCATAGGACATGATTTCCTAGGAAAGCAAAAAGCACCGTAAAGTTTTTATCTTTACAGTGCTTTTCTTCTTAATTATCTGTCGTATTATATTTGTACTTACTGCGCCGCCTGCGTCTCCGCTCCGCTGCCTGCTGCCGTTTCATCCGCCGCAGTCTCTCCCTGACTGATGATGGACTGACCTGGAACTGCAGCCTGCTGGTTATCCGGCGCAAGCTCGGCGAGCTGCTGTCTTGCCTTGTCCGCCTGCTCGGAATCCGCATACTGGGTCACAATCTGCGTAAACATTTCGACCGCCTTGTCTGTCTCGCCCTGTGCCCGGTAAATCATACCCATGCTGAAGATAACCTTCGGGTTTGCCGGACGGATCGCCAGACAGGTCTGGTAATCTGCCAGTGCTTCCGCCATACGGCCTGCCGACCACATCGTGTATGCCAGATCCTCCAGCGTCTGGTAGCCGTTTGTCTCGATGTCCTGCTTTACCCCGTTGGCAATGGAAACGACCGTCTCGTCCGTAAATAACGACGGATCAAAGCCCTCATAATAGGTAACCGCCTCTGCCAGGTTATTGTTGCGGTATGCCTGCAGCATTTTGACGAGCTTCGCATACTGGTTCAGAACGCTGTCATTGCTGTTGAGCATCGTATCCAGCTTGTTCTCCGCCTCTTCTTTGTCCTTTTTCGAGGTCTCAATGCTCTCATTTAAACTGTCAATCTCTTCATTTTTCTGATTGAGCTGCTCGTTGTACTGGAGCATTTCCTGCGTATGTGCATTATTTGCCTGCTTAATCTTGGCTGGCATCACCAGGAAAAAGATAACTGCCGCGCCCAAAAGCAGTCCAGCGCCGATATTGAGCACTGACTGCAGTCCCGTATTCTCCTTGTACGTCGGCGGCATAATGACATCATCATCCTGCATCTGGCGGTGGGAAAATGCGTTTTTCAACTTTCTCCGCTCGATATCCGCCTTGCCGGTATGTTCCTTAACAATCTCCATATACCAGTTCGCCTTGGGATTGTTTTTATCAATCTTGAGTACCTTATACAGGGATTTGCCCGCTTTCGTATAATCCTCATGACTAATATGCAAAAGAGCCAACAGAAGATGTGCTTTTACAAATCTTGGATTAGCTTCTACAACTCTTGTAAGCTGTAAGGTCGCCAGATCGTCGCTTCCGGTCTGCGCCTGCAGAAGCGCCTGATTATATTTCTGAATCGTCGCGCTCGCCTGATCCAGACGATCCTGCTTGCGCTGAATCTGGTCTAAATAATAATCAGCCCGGTTATCCTGCTCCTTAAAGTTCATGCTGATAACCCACTGCACCAGCGCCTCCGACACCTCACCCATCTCATAATAGATAAGTCCGAGAAGATTTCTGGCATCAATATGATACTTGTTCAGGTTCAGGCATTTTTTCAGATACTCGACCGCCCCTGTTAAATCCCGTCTCTTTGCCCGTTCCAGCCCGGCATTGTAAAAGCTGTTGGAAATCAGGCGAATTTTTCTTGTTCGATCCATCATGTCCGCCTATTCCTTCATATGTTTTAAAAGTTCCATCATAATATCCGACATATCTGTCAGGTCACTCTTCACGATCGCCTCGCCGACCTCCTCGACCTCCAGACTCGGTTTAAAATGTTCGATTTCTTCTTCGAAATTGATTGTCATTCCTTCGCCACTCATGTTTTTCCTCCAGAGTTTCTTCCTTTATTACATGGATATACATTCCCGCTAATCTTACACCATTCTGGCGGTGCTGTCAAATCCAGTTCGGGAAATCTTTTTCTCCAGCTCTCCGATTAAATACAAAGAACCCACACAGAAGCAGGTATCCTCCGGACGTTTTTCCTGAACCAGTGTCTGATAAGCTGTTTTTACATCTGGTATACTTTGAACCTCACAGCCATCTGCCACCCGGTGTGCTGCTTTTTCCATCGCCTCCATCGAAAGTGCCCGCGATGTATATAAATGAGTCAGCACCAATCGATCCGGCTTCAGTTTCCGCATCAGTGTTTCCAGCATCGATTCATAATTTTTATCTGAAACGGCTGCAAACAGCAGAAAAATCCGACCATCTTTCCCGGACTCTTCTCTTCTGCGCGCTGCCACCTCTGCCGACGCGCCCACAAACGCACGGATTCCGCCCTCATTGTGAGCGCCATCCAGATAAACTCCGTCCTGGATCTCCTCCATGCGTCCGTGCCATACCGCATTCCGGATGCCCGCTGCCGCTGTCTCCCCGTCCACTGCAAGAAGCCGTGCCGCCTGGTAAGCGATGCAGGCGTTGACCGCCTGATATTCCGCTTCGAAGGGAATAAACAGACGCTGGCTTTTCTCTTTTATCCTTAGAATCATCCCGCCATGTTCCCGCCGAAGATCCGTATACACTGCCGGGCTGATCGGATATGCCGGACAGGAAAGTTCCGCCGCCCGATTTCTGATAACTGCCGAAGCCGCCGCATCCGTATCATCGTACACCACCGGCATATTTTTTTTCAGGATTCCCGCCTTTTCGCCCGCGATCTGTGTCACCGTGCCGCCCAGGTATTCCATATGGTCAAGGCTGATTGAAGTGATGACCGTAAGCGCTGGATGCTCGATGCAGTTCGTTGCATCCAGCCGTCCGCCGAGCCCCGTTTCCAGAATCACATACTCCGGCTTTTTCCGGCGCACCATCCACATGAACATCAAAAACAGATATTCAAAATACGTCGGACGCCCCAGTCCTTCCTGCTCAAAATGAACATATGATGCCTTAACCGCCTCAAATGCCTCCAGGAACAGTGCATCGTCTGCTTCCTGTCCATCAAAAGAAAAACGCTCCGTCACGCGCACCAGATGAGGAGACGTAAACCGCGCCGTCCGCTTCCCGGCTTTCTGCAAAACCGCATCGAGAAACGAGCAGACCGACCCTTTCCCATTCGTTCCGGCCACATGTACGATTCTTTCCTCCTGCGGCAATGCATTCAGGTATGAAAGCATCCTGCGAAGCCCCTCCGCCGTATGTTTTTCACTGGTAAATTTCGGTATCTCATTCAGATATGCATCTGCCGCTTCTACCGTCCATTCTTCTTGTCTCATGGCATGAAATATCCTTTCCTGGCAAACGGAAGCGGCAGTACGAACTCTGCCGTCTGCCGCCTTGTCTTTTGTATGTTATTATTTTATATCATTTGCGGAGATCGTGCAAGTGGTTATATGGAATAAAGGCTGTACCGTTACTGTTCACAGATAGGGATTTTCTGAACTGAAATTTCCGTACGACACAGTTCTGATTGCAGATTTTGCCAATTTAAAAAGTGAAGCATCGGCAAAATCCAAGGTATTTCCAATTATACAAGAAACCCCTCTTGATAATCAAGAGGGGTTCCACTCATCAGCTCCCTGCCGGACTTGAACCGGCGACCTACGCATTACGAATGCGTCGCTCTACCAACTGAGCCAAGGAAGCATTTTAATTTGAAAAATGCTCTGGAAAACCCAAAGCAACTTTCGATGACCTGTCCGGGAATCGAACCCGGGTTTACGCCGTGAGAGGGCGTCGTCTTGACCGCTTGACCAACAGGCCGTATGTTTTATAATAGAATCGAGGCGACGTGATTCGAACACGCGACCTCTGCGTCCCGAACGCAGCGCTCTACCAAACTGAGCCACGCCTCGATTACATGACGTAGTATAATATAAATCCAGGAGAATGTCAACACTTTTTTTGAAGAATTTTTAAAAATATTTATTATGTTTAATATTTCGCTATAGTTGCTTGTGTTTACTCAATTCAATAAATTTATATTTACTTCATCAGCTTCTGAATGGTCTTGCACAGCTCCTCAACCGCTTCTTCCCCATTTCCCGCCTCTATATCATCGACCACACAGGTTTTGATATGGTTGGACAGCAGGACTTTGGAAAAACTGTTCAGCGCCGCCTGAACCGCTGATACCTGGTTTAATATATCGACGCAGTATCGCTCGTCTTCCACCATCGCCTTCACACCGCGCACCTGTCCCTCGATCCGGTTTAAACGTTTCAGCAGATCTTTTTCTTCGGTCAGATTTCTGTGTTTGTGGCGTTCCGTCTCTCCTCCCTGACAGACCTGCGCTTGTGATTCACATTTACAACAGCCCATGCTTTTCTCCTATCTTTTATCAAAATGCTGCGAAATGGCATATTAATTCCACCATTTCGCAGCTTTTTTCATCCTACTGAATCGAGTCCACCTTATAATCCTGTGCCTCAACCGCCTCTTTCAACGTATCGTCTGCCACATCCGCACTCATGCTTACGACCGCGGTTCCTTTCTCATGGCTGACCTCTGCGCTCTCCACGCCTGCCAGTGCCTCCAACGCCTTCTTTACGCGTGCCTCACAGTGTCCACACATCATTCCTTCGATATTCATTGTCTTTGTCATCGTTATTCCCTCCATATTTATATTATTTTTTTGATTCTCACTTTTTTGCATTTCTTTTGAAACAGTTTCATTTCCATTTGCTGTTTGCCCAATTGACCGGGTATCTTCTGCCCCCACCCTAACTGCACCTGCGTTTTCTGCCTTTTCTCCACCTTTATTAGCAGCCTTCTCAGCCCTCTTCCGCATCGGATGATCCTTCGATGCATCGTGCATCTTAAACAGATTCAGCCGCAGCGCGTTCGTCACTACGCAGAAGCTGGATAAGCTCATCGCTGCAGCGCCGAACATCGGATTTAATTTCCATCCAAAGATAGGATACCACAAACCGGCTGCAAGTGGAATACCCACAACATTGTAAAAGAATGCCCAGAACAGGTTTTCGTGAATATTTCGAAGCGTCGCACGGCTTAGACGGATTGCCGCCGGAACATCACTCAAACGGCTCTTCATCAACACCACATCCGCGGCATCAATCGCGATATCTGTACCAGCTCCGATCGCGATACCTATATCGGCACGCGTGAGCGCCGGGGCATCATTGATACCATCACCGACCATTGCCACCTTACCCTGTTCTTTCAGGCTGCGGATGACACTCTCTTTCCCATCCGGAAGTACTCCGGCAATGACTTCATCCACACCAGCCTGTGCCCCAATCGCACGGGCGGTCCGCTCATTATCTCCGGTCAGCATAACCACACGGATTCCCATGTTCTGCAGTTCCTTGACCGCCTGCGGGCTGTCTTCCTTGATGACATCTGCCACGGCAATCATACCAGCCAGACGACCATTTTTCATAAAGCACAGCGGCGTCTTGCCTTCCGATGCCAGACGCTCAAAGGATGCCTGTTCCTGTGCGGACACCGTCGTATGTCCGCTGATATAGGAAAAACTTCCGCCTGCCAGTGAAGCGCCGTCTAACGTACCGGAAAGTCCATTACCCGGCAGCGCCTGGAAATCAGCCGCCTCCGGCGCATCAATCTGCTGTTCTTTTGCATAGAGAAGAACAGCTTTCGCCAATGGGTGCTCACTCTTCTTTTCCAGGGAAAGCGCCAGGCTTACCAGCTCCTTCTCAGTCACACCTCCAGACGGGATGACGTCGGTCACACGCGGCTCGCCGCTGGTGATCGTACCCGTCTTATCAAGCGCTACAATGTCCATTTTTCCGGTTTCTTCCAGCGAAACAGCTGTCTTGAACAAGATTCCGTTTTTCGCGCCCATGCCGTTGCCGACCATAATCGCAACCGGCGTAGCCAGTCCCAGTGCACACGGGCAGCTGATAACCAGTACGGAAATACCTCGCGCCAGTGCGAATCCAAACGTCTGTCCTGCCAACAGCCAGATAATCGTTGTCACCACTGCGATCGTGATAACCGCCGGGACAAACACGCCGGAAACCCGATCTGCAATCTTGGCGATCGGCGCTTTCGTCGCCGCCGCGTCGCTGACCATGCGGATGATCTGCGACAGGGAGGTATCTTCACCGACTCTGGTCGCCTCACAGCGCAGATAACCAGACTGGTTGACCGTTGCCGCCGAAACCGGGTCACCCTGTGCCTTATCCACCGGAATACTCTCGCCGGTCAGTGCTGCCTCGTTGACCGCGCTTGTTCCTTCCAGGACCACACCGTCCACCGGGATATTTTCACCTGGGCGTACAACAAATACATTACCCTTCTTTACCTCGTCAATCGGAACCTTTGTTTCCACTCCATCCCGGATGATAACAGCTGTCTTCGGTGCCAGTTTCATCAGTCCCTTTAAGGCATCCGTCGTTTTTCCCTTGGAACGCGCCTCCAGCATTTTTCCGACTGTGATCAGCGCCAGAATCATTGCCGCCGACTCAAAGTAAAATTCATGCATGTAGGACATGACTGCCGTGTCGTTGCCCTTTAACTGGGCGTCCGTCATCGCAAACAACGCATATGTGCTGTAGATAAACGACGCGCCGGAACCAAGTGCTACCAACGTGTCCATGTTCGGGGCGCGGTGTAAAAGTCCCTTGAAACCGCTGATAAAGAATTTCTGGTTAATCACCATGATAATTCCGGCCAAAAGGAGCTGCAAAAGTCCCATCGCCACATGGTTGCCATCCATAAAGTGCGGCAGCGGCCAGCCCCACATCATATGTCCCATCGACATATACATAAGGACTGCTAAGAATCCCAGCGATGCGATCAGACGGTGTTTTAAGACCGGCGTCTCCCGATCTTTTAAGGCGTCCTCTGCCTCCGACGCGCTCTGCGCCTGCGCTGCAGTGCCCTGTCCTTTCAGGGATGCGCCATATCCGGCATCTTCCACCGCATGAATCACGGTCTCCGGGGGCACATCGCCCTCGACGCCCATCGAATTTGTCAGCAGGCTGACCGAGCATGCCGTGACACCCGGCACTTTCGATACTGCCTTTTCAACCCGGCTGCTGCATGCCGCGCAGCTCATGCCGGTTACTGTATATTGCTTCATGGTCTCCTCCTATCTCTTAACTGCCTTTATAATATACCCCCATAGGGTATATGTCAACCCCAATTTCATTTATGATCTCTTTTTCTCAACAAAATAATAATGGACGCAAAAAGACTCTGTCCGGAGAATTTCCCCTTACAGAGTCTTTTATACATTCGCATCCATGCCGCCCTTTTGCGGGCATAGACATTATTCCATTTTTATCTGCGCATCATCCAAACAGCACGCCCAGCACGCCGTAGGACAGAATCGACATAATCACCGTCGCCAGCGCGATACCGACTAAAATCGCGCCAAATGCCTTGCCAAATTTCATGTGGAGCAGGGATGCCACCAGCGCGCCTGTCCATGCGCCGGTTCCCGGAAGCGGGATGCCGACAAAGAGCATCAGCCCCCAGAACTCATATTTCTCGATCTGCCCTTTTTTGCTCATCGCTTTGCGTTCCAGCCACAGCGCAATACCACGGAAACACGGAACCTTCTTCATCCACTCCAGCACATGGCGGATCAGAAGCAGGATAAACGGGATCGGCAGGATATTTCCCACGATACAGATCGGGATCGCCCGCAGGATCGGCACGTTTAAGAGTGCCGGTGACGCAGCCAGAAGCCCGCCTCGAAGTTCCAGAATCGGAATCATCGAGATAATGAAGATAATTGCCTCCTTCGATATGACTCCGGATAAATTAGCTGTAAACCATTGTACCAGTGAATCCATAAATTATGCCTGCTCCCCGCTGTTATTTTCATTCTGTGCCGCAGTATCGGTGGTGTTCTCCGAAACAGAGTCCGAAGCATCCGCGGAATCCGCGTCTGGGCCAGCCGTGCCTTCTGTTTCTGCGTTGTCAACCGCCTTATCTGCTGCAGCTTCATCCTTCTCTTCAAAGATAGTCTCCTGCATCTCCTCTGGTTCTTCCGGCTCATGCACATCTGCAGATGTCGTCGAATCCATCGGCGCACCGCACCGGCTGCAGAATGCCGCATTTTTCTCCACCTTTGCGCCGCACTCCGCGCAGACTCTTGTGCCCTCTAACTCGGCAATCTCATCCTCCAGGGACGCAATCTTCACAAGCCCTGCCTGGATAGTGTGGAACTCATCTGCAAATTTCCCTTCCAGCTCGCCCTCATGTCTGTCATAGTATGCTTTTCCCAGTGTGATATATGCCTTATTAATCTTATCTTTCTCGGCGGACAGCTTCGATTTCAGCTGTAATACGCCTGTGATGTCCTTTACCCGGTTCGCAGCTTCCTTGCTCTTATCGCTGATCACCTTTCCAAGTTCATCGAAAAATGCCATATTTCTTCCTCCTCTGCGGGATATGTACGCCTCAAATTTTGTTCTGCCTGATGGGACAGCGCATCGCTGTTCTAAATCCAAAGGCAGGTTCATGCAAAACCAAAGCGTCTGATATTTTCTCATAACGATTCAGCCGGTTTTTGCATCAAATACATAAACCGGCTGAACCGCTACGTTTCCCTTTATTTTAGCCCCTACGGGGGAGAAAGTCAATCTTTTGCATCCCTGAATCAACTCCAGGCAGCTTTTTTAATACGCAAACACCCGGTTCAGCCGCATCAATTCCGGTGTCAGGCCGAAGGTCGATTTCACAAACTCCGGAACCTTGCCATAGCGGAATGAGCGCTGGTAGATGCCATACTGACCCGATTCATCCATTTCATAGTCCGCCGCATATTCCCCATCATACAGGGCATTCTGACCGGCATCCACCGTATATGTCTGACCTATCTCATTTTCCTCCATTGAATTTACCGAATCCCTCAAATCATCCTCTGAAACTGCCCCTGTGTCCTCTGTACTGGACACATATACTGCAATATTGATCCCCTGATATGCCTCCGCCATTTGATTGATCTGCACCATATCATCCGAAGCGGAGTTTGCAAGAATTTCTGCAATCTGTTCCGGATCTGTAATCGTTACCTCGCGTCTGCTGTCATTCTGAAGATACTCCCGCTGGCGTTTTCCAAGCTCTGTATCTGCCGGTGCCAGCTGATCCTCCGGAATCTTGCCGCCCTGATACTGAAGCACGATTTTTTCTGTGTTTTCCGGTGTCACCTTGCTGCCGACCTCGGTACCACACTGTTCCAGAATCGCGATCGTCTCCTGGAAGGACGGATAAATCGGATAATAATCAAACTGGTTAAATGTGTCATAATAGCCGCCATTTTTACGAATCACATCAATCATCGCCTGCATCTCATTTGTCTTAAACTGAATCTCCGCGATCGGCATCTCCTCCCGGCGCATATCCGGCGTCAGAGCCATCAGCTCTTTCTGGTATGCAGCAAGAAGTGCCACCTTCGTCTGCTCATCCGGAAGCTTCACATGGCTGCAGTCCTCTTCCTCTTTGTAATTGATGCCTGCGGCATCGTCTGCCTGTAGGGACAGCACCGGGTACATTCCCAGTTTATAGCTCTGATTTTCATAAATGGAATCTAGCTGTTCCCGCAGCTCCGATACATTGATCGTGCGGTAATTACGGTAAACGGTTTTTCCATTGTTCAGATGCCAGGACAGCACGATCGAATCATAGCGTGAATCCAGATCCGCCTCACTCATCCAATCCTGTCCGCCGTTCAAATGCTTCCGCTGTCTGGAAGCTGTCTCGATGCCCTGCGCGCCAATTTCCCGCAGGACACGGATTCCATCCTCATCCGAGATCTGCATTTTATCTGCCACATCTCCCTGGGACGCCCATTCCATTCCAGCACTGTAGCCATCCCTATACATTCTCGGAGTCACATGGTAAGCCCCTACCGCATTGTTGTCCAGTGCATCACAGTAAATACCCGCGTATGCAACCTTGTCATCATCCGGCAGATAGCTGTCATATCCTGCCACATCCAGGCGGAACCCTAAGAAAATGGCTGCCACTGCCACCGCACTGATGACAAGCTGTCTCTTATGCGCAAACAAGCTCTTAAAATCGAAATGATAGATAATTTCGATCAGGCAGCTGGTGATGAGCAGTCCGCAGATCAAGCCAAACACGGTCCAGATATCATCATTCAGGATTGACCGGAAAATCATTCCGGAAAACAGCGTGATCGGCACAACCAGAAGGAAACGGATCACCGGCTCACTTACCTTAAATGCCATCGCTCTTCCCGCCGCCTCAGACGGGCGTTTCCGGTACAGGAACATTCCCAGGCCAAAGAGCAGGGCTGCCACTGCCAATGCAATGACTGCCATCCGGGTAGGATGATCCGAACCAGTTGCCGTGCCGTACCAGAAAACCGGTGAGGTCCGCTCGCACCAGCGCAGCAGGAAATTGCCATTGTCATAAAACGTCATGAAGTATTCGGAAAAATACGTCGATACCACTGCAGCCACACCCGGTCCCCAGCTAAAAAGCACGCCGGTTCCCAGTAAACCCACGATCAGATTGCCTGTCAGAATCACTGCCAGCACAACCGTCATGTACACCAGTGTAAAAAAGCACATATGCTGTACATACCCAATCAACAGGGTTCCCCATGAAAATGGTGCGCCCTTTACCTGCAGCATCACTCCTGCCGCCAGCAGAAATACCAGATACGGGACTGCCAGATACAGGATACCGTCCAGGCAGGTCACAGTATAAAGCATTTCACGGCTGATCGGAAGGCTGTGAAAAAAATCCGTTTTCTTTTTCGAATGGAGATACGAAAAACCGGACGCTGCCAGCACCACTGCCGCCACAATCAGGATAAATACCAGCATTGCATTCTGGATCGAATACATATTCAGCATCTCATTGGTCAGCTTTAATTTTGCTTCTGCTAACGCCGCTTCGACGCTCAGATCTTTAGACAAGTTATCCGGACGCAGCATTATGCTGGTTTCCAGCGCTGTCAGGACCGGAAACAGAAAAAAGCACAAAAGTGCGGTAAGCGCCACGCTCCAGAGACGCTGCTTCGTATTTTCTCTCATATATTTAAAAAACAAGCCTTTTGATGTCATAACCAGCCACCTCCGTTTCACTGATAAAGATCTCTTCCAGGGAAAGCGGTATCATTTCAAAAAACACCGGATGATACGCCTGTAAAATTGTCTGAATTTCTTCCCGTTTTCCGCGCACGGTAAGCGTCAGGAGACTTCCCCTCTGTTCCGTCTTTATAATATCGATTCCCTGCAAATCGCTGCTCCCCACTCCCGCCGGAAGCACACACTGAATCTTGTGAATATTTAACTTCATATCGTCCAGATCCTTTGAGAGAAGCATTCCTCCCTTGTGAAGCAGACCTACATGGTCGCAGATATCTTCCAGCTCCCGCAGATTATGGGAGGCGATAACCGGCGTGAGGTTCCGCTCCTCGATATCATTGGCAAAAAGACTCTTGACCGTCTGCCGCATGACCGGATCCAGCCCGTCAAACGTCTCGTCGCAGAACAGATAATCGGTTCCCGCGCAAATGCCCAGCAGCACAGCGAGCTGTTTTTTCATACCCTTCGAAAAGGTCTGCACCTTCCGCCGGCTTTCCAGTTCAAAATTCTTTAGCAGTTTATCAAACCGGGCTGCATCAAACTTCGGATAAATCCCCTGATAAAACACCTTCATATCTTCCGCCGTTCCATTGCTTAAGAAATACGGCTCATCCGGGATATAAAAGCACCGTGCCTTTACCTTTGTATTCTCAAATACCGTCTCATCATCAACCGTAACGCTTCCTTCGTCCGGCTTTAAAATACCGGCTGCCATCCGCAAAAAAGTACTTTTTCCGGCGCCGTTGGTTCCAATCAGACCAAAGACACTTCCATTGTGAATCTCCGCATGGATATGATCGACTGCCACTGTATCATAAAAACGCTTCGTCAGGTTCTCAGCCTTTATCATTCCTGTTTCCTCCTTCCTCACTTCCATAGCTCTGGATGACCTGCTCCTGGAACTCCAGCATCGTGATGCCGGTTCCTTTTGCATCCCGGATCAGAAGTTCCAGCTGATCCCAGATCTCCTGCCGCTTCCTCTCCCGAATCTGCCGGTTATCCGCCACAAAACTGCCCCTGCCCTTAACCGAATAAATATATCCCTGGCGTTCCAGCTCTGCATACGCCCGCTGGATCGTATTCGGATTCATCGACAACTCCGTTGCCAGACTCCGCACGGATGGAAGCTGACTGTCCTGCTCCAAAATCCCCCGGACCATCAGATCCGACAGCTTCTCAACAATCTGCTCATAGAGAGGTCGTCGATCTTTATAATCAATCAGAATCATGCTCACATTCTCCTTTCCTCCATTCTGCCCTGTATCAAAAATCATAAGTGTATTAGTTCATTTAATACAGTTATAGTATACAAAAAGGGCAGTCGATTGTCAACCGACTGCCCTCTTACGATTTTCTTAACAACCTTTTTGGTTATATCCGAATAGAAACAAACTTCTGCAATCAAAGATTGATTACTGAGCCTGTGTCTCCTCAGCTGCCTCAGTCTCTTCTGTTTCAGCCTCAGTCTCCTCAGCTGCCTCAGTCTCTTCCTCAGATGCCTCTTCGGTCTCTTCCTCGGAAACTTCCTCAGTCTCTTCTGTTTCAGCCTCAGTCTCCTCAACTGCCTCAGTCTCTTCTGCTGCTACAGTCTCCTCTGCTGCTGCAGTTGTCTCCTCTGCTTTGCTGCCGCAAGCGGTCAGAGCAGATGCTGCTACCATTGCACTCATAACTAAGATTGCTGCTGTTTTTGTAAGATTCTTTCTCATAATTATTCTCTCCTCTTTAAAACATACGATTTATGTTTTCTTGTACCTCATCGGTACAGGACTTATAATAAAAACAAATTATGTCCAAAATATGAACAGATAATTAACATTCACTAAATAAATCCCATATTTCTTACAAAAAACGAAAGTTTTCGTAAGAAAAATCCTTGTTTCTGTTGGTTTTACATCATTTTTTTAAGTCTTTAAATCTTAATATATATGCGGCAGTTTTCTCGTTTCAATGCTGCTTTTTCCCAGTTTCCAGCTTATTTCTATTCTTTTTTCGTTTCTTTATGAACAATTTTCCCGATTTTGTGTTTACGATTTGTTCACAATTTAGCCAAATTTGAACGGTTGGAACCGGACTGAAATTCCGTCATATATTTCCGGTAGCGAAGCGGCAGGCGCGTTCGCTGGCAGGCTGGATTTTCCCGCTCCTTAATTCCTATCTGATGAAAAAATGCACTCCAGAGCGCCGCATATTCGCTCTGATCGGTTTTCCCGGAAAGCGCCTGCAGGGGTTCTGTCTCAGCCCCGCGCATCATATACCACCGCCCCTTTCCTGTCCAGACTCCCGCTTCCTGATGATTTTTATCATAGATAATAAATGGTTCCGATGGCAGGCGATCCGTAAAATACGGCATCAGCAATGCCGTCACCCGGTTTTTCGGACCAATCTCAGAAAACAGTACCTGATCGGAATATTCCGCAAACCGCATAAATTCTATCTGCAAATGCGCTTCATTGGCAACCGCGCGGTTGATCTGAAAGACTGTCTGCACCGCCGGTATCTGTAAATTGTCCGTGATACGTCTCCCTGCTGCCCCTGCGCCAAATCCACAGACCAGAAACCGGTAGACCGCCTCTGCCCGATCCTCCCGTTCACTCAGTGCCGTGCGGTAAATCCAGCTGTACGCCAGTTCTGACAGGGATCTGCGCACCGAGCGCACGACTTTCTGCGCCTTGAGCTGATCCACCGCCACCTCCCGGTACTCCGAAAACAGGCTGTAATTATATTCGCCCTGTACTTCCAGCCGCACGTTCTCATGCCCCAAGCGGCTGCTCCAGGCATCATATACTCCTGTGAATATGCCTTCCGGACTGTCTTCACATACAAATACAACCATTTTTCTCTCCTCCGTTCGTTTCATACCTGCGCCATATGAAAATCATCAAACAACGACATCTGGCGGTACAGCCCGCTCTGTGACAGCTGCCACTGCTTCCGCTTTTCTTCACTGACTAGCTGTGCCGCGATCGCATCCTCATGGATCTGCACCGGGTACATCATCCGCCCTGAACAGGTAATGAAGTATACCGCCCGCTTCAACACAACTCCCATCTTTTTCAAATCTTCAAACCGAAGCGCCGTCTGCTTTCTCGCAGCGACAATCCGCATCGCAGACTTTACCCCGATGCCCGGAACCCGCAGAAGCATCTCATACGGTGCCCGGTTTACCTCCACCGGAAACTCACCCAGATTCTGCAGCGCCCAGTCGCACTTCGGATCCAGAAACACATTAAAATTAGGGTGCTTTTCACTCAGAAGTTCCGATGCCCGGAAGCCGTAGTAGCGCATCAGCCAGTCCGCCTGGTACAGACGGTGTTCCCGCAGAAGCGGCGGTCCGTCCGGAAGATCCGGAAGCAGGCTGTCCTCATTCACCTTGATAAACGCCGAATAAAAGACCCTCTTTAATCCAAAATTCCGATACAGCGCTTCCGCGACCGCAACCATCTGATAATCACTCTCCGGAGTCGCCCCGACAATGAGCTGTGTGCTCTGACCGCCAGGGACGAAATAATTCTTGCGGTTTGAGATATTTCCCAGTCCGAAACTGCCATAGATCGATCGTCCTGGGATGACACGGGGGATCTCCGGTGTATGTGTCCTTTCAACCCTTTCATCCATTCTCCCCGGTTCTTTCGACCTCATAAATCCTTTTACACTGTCTCCACCCTGCCCCCACTCCCTCTTATTCAGGCTCAGAATTCCCTTGTCAGCCTGCAGACATTCCCTTTCCCCTTTTCCTATCGCTTTACCACCAATTCCATATCTCCCGTCTCCCGGAATCTGAATTTCTCCGCGCTCTTTCTGCGGAATCCATGCTCCTCTGCTCTCCAGGCGTCCTTCCTGATCCAGCTGTCTCGCGATCCCGGTCTGGATCTGACGCATCGGGCGCAGTATCTTGTCCCGCGTCTTTCCCGGCGCCAGGCGCGCCAGACCATCAGCCGTCGGAAGCTCCAGATTCACACTCATACGGTCCGCCAGAAAGCCTACTCTCTCAATCAGCTCCGGATCTGCCCCCGGAATTGCTTTCACATGGATATAGCCGTTAAACCGATGGATGCGGCGAAGCCGGTACAAGGTCTGATACAGTAGTTCCATCGTGTGATCCGGCGTGTCCAGCACGCCGGAGCTTAAAAACAATCCTTCTACATAGTTGCGCCGGTAAAATTCCATCGTCAGACGGCAAACCTCCTCCGGCGTAAAGGAGGTGCGAACCGTGTCATTGCTCCGCCGGTTGACACAGTAATGACAGTCATAAATGCACTGGTTCGTAAACAAAATTTTCAGCAGGGAGATACAGCGCCCATCCGAAGCAAAACTGTGGCAGATGCCGTCCACCCGGCTGTTTCCAAGAAAGCCTTCCTTTCCCTTTCTACCCACGCCGCTGGAGGTGCAGGCGGCGTCATACTTTGCCGCATCCGATAAAATACTTAACTTTTCTTCGATTGAAAGATTTTCCTGTATCAGCATGAGATTCTGCCTCCTCCCGTTTCTCGAACATTAGTTCTGTACTTATCATATCACACTCTCTTTTTAAATGCAAGCTGTTTTTCGAACACACATTCTATTGTCATGCACACTATATCCGAGCCTTTCCAATCTACGCAAAGCATTGTTAAATTTCCTCTTAAAATATAATTTCGATAACACATGACAATATTTCCGATTGTTTTCCTCGCAAGCCGCGTTTATAATAAAGAAAGATTGAAGGTATAGAATGAATTATTCTTATAGGTAGGATGAAGGAGGAGTTTACAATGGCTATTTTAGTTACTGGAGGCGCCGGTTACATCGGCAGTCATACCTGCATCGAACTTTTAAACGCCGGATATGAGGTTGTTGTCATGGACAACCTTTACAATGCCAGTGAGGAAGCGCTGCGCCGCGTGGAGAAAATCACCGGCAAGCATGTAACCTTTTACAAGGCAGATATGCTGGATCGCGAGGCAGTCAATGAGATTTTTGAGAAAGAATCCATCGATTCGGTCATTCATTTTGCAGGCTTAAAGGCAGTCGGGGAATCCGTTGCGAAGCCACTGGAATATTACCACAACAATATCACCGGAACCCTGATTCTCTGCGACGTAATGCGCAATCATGGCGTCAAGAAAATCATTTTCAGCTCCTCCGCTACCGTATACGGAGATCCGGCATTCGTCCCGATCACCGAAGAATGCCCGAAAGGCAAAATCACAAACCCTTACGGTCAGACAAAGGGAATGCTTGAGCAGATTTTAACTGACCTGCACGTGGCAGATCCGGAATGGAATGTCGTTCTGCTCCGCTACTTCAACCCAATCGGTGCACACAAGAGCGGTCTGATCGGCGAGGATCCGAAGGGAATCCCGAACAACCTGGTTCCTTATATCGCACAGGTTGCTGTCGGCAAGCTGAAATGCCTCGGTGTCTTCGGCAATGATTACCCGACTCCGGACGGAACCGGTGTGCGCGATTACATCCACGTAGTTGACCTTGCAGTCGGTCATGTAAAAGCACTCCAGAAATTTAACGATAAGCCAGACGTATATATCTACAACCTCGGCACCGGCAAAGGCTACAGCGTACTCGATGTTGTCAAGGCTTACGAAAAAGCCTGCGGCAAAACAATTCCTTATGAAATCAAGCCGCGCCGCGCCGGCGATATCGCAACCTGCTACTCCGATGCTACCAAAGCAAAAAATGAACTCGGCTGGGAAGCTCAGTACGGCATCGAGGAGATGTGTGCTGACTCCTGGAAATGGCAGTCGATGAACCCGAATGGATATCGGGACGCTGAGGACTAAGAGATGAAAAAGAATGTGCTTGGCACATTCTCGCGCCGAGCGCGGTCGCTTGCGACATGTTTCTGCTTCGCGCGAGTGCGCATCATTGGCACGTTAGCGCCTTTTTGTGTAATAGGGAATTCCAGGAAATTTCCTATTACATGACAAAAGCGGCTGACAGATGTCCATCCTAACATCTGCCAGCCGCTTTTTCTGTTCTTTATTTGTGTTCCGCAAATCCCCGCCGCATTTTTTCCAGCGCCCGCTTCTCGATCCGGCTCACATAAGAACGCGAAATCCCAAGTCTGGCGGCAATCTCCCGCTGCGTCTGTTCCTTTCCGCCAAACAGCCCGTACCGGCTGCGTAAGACGATTTTCTCTGTTTCTTTTAAACACGCTTCATAGGCGCGGTAAAGCTGTTCAATTTCCTGCTTTAAAATAATGGTTTCCAGAACTTCTTTTCCTTCTGCCTCCAGCACATCCATCCGGCTGACGGTTTCTCCATCTTTATCTACCCCGATCGGGTCATATAACGAGATATCCTTTGCATATTTTTTACCAGCACGGAAGGTCATCAGAATCTCATTCTCAATACATTTCGCCGCATATGTCGCCAACCGCGATCCCCGCTCCGGATGAAACGTATTGACCGCTTTAATGAGCCCGATGGTGCCAATCGACAGGAGATCTTCCATTTCATAATCTGTACCCTGATATTTTCTGGTCACATGCGCCACCAGCCGTAAATTTCGCTCTATCAGAGTATTGCGTGCCTCATGGTCTCCCTCTTTCATGCGTTCCAGACAGGACCGTTCCTCTCCAGGTGTCAAAGGCTTTGGAAATGTATGCAAAGAAAAAGCCACCCTGAAGCTTACTTACTGATAGTTTATGCTTCGGCGGCTTTTCCAGTGCACCACTTGCTTTTCCGATTTTAGAAAGGGATCTAAAAATCATACCATCCAGCCGGTTATTAATCCGTTGCGTCTAAAAATATTGATACCTCTTTCTCTTCGCCACCAAAAAGATAACTGACACCGTCACGGACATACACTCCGCCACGATAATTGCGCCCCAGATTCCGTTCAGGCCCAGGAGCAGCGGCAGAATGATAACCGATGCACTTTCAAACACAAGAGTACGCAAAAAAGCTATCAGCGCCGAGGTCAGTCCATCTCCCAGCGCCGTAAAAAAGGCGGAACTGAAAATGGAGAAACCGCAGAATAAGAACGAAACCGCATAAATGGAATACGCATGTACCGTCATGTCCAGAAGCCCGGCATCATATCCTACGAAAATAGCTGCCAACGGTGCCGCCATCACCTCGGACAGCAGCAGCATGCTCAGAGACGCCGCCGCGATCAGAACCACACTGCGCTTTAGCAGGTTATTTAGCTCCTTTTTATTTCCTGCGCCGTAGTGATAGCTGATAACCGGAGCTACGCCGGTCGCATAACCGATGAAAATCGCAAGGAAAATAAAGTCCACATACATGATGGTTCCGTAAGCTGCGACTCCGTTTTCTCCCGCGTAGCGCATCAGCTGCGCGTTATACAGCATGCCGACAATGGACATGGAAATACTGCTCATCAATTCCGATACACCGTTGGTGCAGGCACGTCTGAGCGCTCCTCCATCCCACTTTGGTCTGCGAAGGCGCAGGCTGCTGCTGTTCTTCCGCAGGAAATAAACCAGCGGTATCGTTCCGCCTATGATCTGTCCCATCGCAGTCGCCATCGCCGCTCCGGCAATTCCCCAATGGAACACTCCCATGAACAGAACATCTCCCGTCATATTGAGCACACCCGAAATGATCGTTACAATCAGCCCCAGCTTCGGCTTCTCCGCCGTCACAGAAAGGCTGCCAAACGCATACTGCAGCATTAAAAACGGAAGCGCCACCAGAATGATCCGTCCATACCGGATGCAGTCCGCCAGCATCTCTCCCTTCGCGCCAAGAAAGGAAGCGATCTGCGGTAAAAACAGAATACTGATAACCGCAATTACCAGACCAGAAACAACGGTCGCAGCGATCAGAAGGGAAAAAATCTCCTGCGCCTTCTCACGCCTGCCCTCGCCCATAATCCGGGCGATCAGGGCACTTCCACCCGTGCCGAACATAAATCCCATGGCACCTACGACCATCAGAAACGGCATAATGAAATTGACCGCCGCAAACGGCGTTTTTCCTACAAAATTCGATACAAAATATCCATCTACCACTCCGTAAATGGAGGTAAAAATCATCATTAAAATAGATGGAATTGTAAACCGGATCAATCTCCCAAAACCGAAATGATCCGATAACTGAATCCTCTGTTCCATAACATTCTCCTGTCAAATTTTTAAGTAATTCTGCCATTATATCACGATTCGCATCTTCGATGCTTACCGCTGCTGACGCAGCTATCGTGATCGCCATTCGCCGTTCGCCAGAAATCTGCAAGCAGCTTTCTGGCTCACTTGCGCTCATTATATCATAATTCTTCACATCACGGAACATCACCTGCACCTCTTCTCCGTTACTGTTCACGCATACGTGCCCAGTAACGGAATTTGCCGTGGCTTCGCATTTAAATACGGCAAATTCCTGCTGCCACCACGTTTTCTTACGGCACTTTCGGTTCCAAAAGTGCCTACCCGTGAATACTCTCCCCTTGAGCCAAATAATTATTATTCCTACGGTTGATTTTTTCGGAATTATTCTGTATAATGAAAATAAATTTACAATTTAACGCGTTAAACCTCAACGCATTAAATTCAAAAAAGCACGACTTTCACATTAGGGAGGAACTATGTTATGAGCGAAGACAAAAAATTAAACATGCCTCAGTCGCTTCTGCTTCTGCTCCTGATCATCGGAGCGGTTGCAGTCTGCATCCGGCTGAAAACGGGCGGACCGATGATTGGACTATTTATGAGCTGGATCATCATCTATCTGTTTTGTAAGGTATTACGCATAAATTATGAGCATGTTGTAAACGGCGCTTACGACGCGATCCGGGTTGTCGTTCCTACCCTGTGCCTGCTCATGGCAATCGGCGTCATGATCGGTACCTGGCTGCAAAGCGGCACGATTGCAACCATCATTGTCGGCGGTTTAAAACTGATCAACCCGACCTGGCTGCTGCCTCTGACCCTGATTTTCTGTGCCGTATTAAGCCTTGTGACCGGAACCTCCTACGGTTCCGTCGGCAGTGCCGGTGTTGCCATGATGGCAATCGGCAACGCGATGGGCATCCATCCTGGCATGGTGGCAGGTGCTGTCATCTGCGGCGCGATGTTCGGTGACAAATTAAGCCCGCTTTCCGACACAACCAACCTGGCTCCAGCGGTTGCTGGATCTAAATTAAACGACCACGTGCGTTCCATGCTCTGGACCACGCTTCCGACCTTTGTCATCAGCCTGGTTCTCTTTGTAATTCTTGGCATCAGCCAGACTTCAGGGAACTATGAAACTGGAAATCTTCTGACATACATCGATGCCCTGCAAGGTGAGTTTAAACTTGGCTTCATCACTCTGCTGCCAGCCATCGCAATCATTATTCTGCTTTTATGCAAAGTAAACGCGGTTGTCTCCCTTGGTCTTTCCGCCATCTGCGCCGGAGCTGTCTCTTTCTTCTATCAGGGCGCAACTCTGCAGAGTATCATCCGTGTTGCTTACAACGGATACAGTACCAGCATTGAGGAAGGTATTTTACAGACCATCTTAAACCGCGGCGGTATGAGCAGCATGCTTCAGTATGTGGCAATCATCTGCTTTGCAGTTGGTATGGGCGGTATGCTGGATCGCCTCGGCGTTCTCGGCAATCTCTTAAACGCCATCGTAAATCACATCAACAGCGATGGCAGCCTGATTGCAGCAAGCCTTTTAGTCGGCTATGTAACCAGCTTAATCAGCTGTTCCCAGCCGATGTCCCACGTCCTGACTGGAAATATGATGAAACCGCTGTTCAAATCCAGAAAAATCGCACCAGAAATCCTTTCCCGTACCCTTGAGGACGCAGGTACTTTATCCGGTCCGATGATTCCGTGGCACGGTTACTGTGTATACATGGCTGGAACCCTCGGCGTTGCCTGGTCAGTATTCTTCCCATACCTGTTCTTACTGTACTTAACACCTTTGTTCAGTATTTTCTATGGATTTACGGGAATCTCCATCCGGCATACAGACGACGCTCAAAATTAAACCTTTCACTTGATGAAAACAAAAGGATCGAAACATATATGCAGCCTTTGACACAGTGTTTACCTGTGCAAAGGCTGAACACATCTAATTTGCCCGAACTTTTTTCATGATTTCGCGCAAAATATATTACATATGAATTTAGGAGATGAATATTTATGATGGAAACAAAGCTTGTACTTCTCGGAACCGGTACCCCGAATGCCTGCCCGAATGCCAGCGGTCCTTCTTCCGCAGTTGTCGTAGGCGACCGCGCTTATCTTGTAGATTTTGGTCCTGGCGTTGTCCGTCAGGCGGCGAAAGCATACCAACAGGGAATTGATGCCCTGCGCCCGGACCAGCTGATGATCGCATTCTGCACACATCTGCACACCGACCACACGGCCGGCTATCCGGATCTCATTTTTACCCCGTGGGTGCTGGAACGCCCAAAGCCGCTGAAAGTATTCGGTCCAAAAGGCATCCAGAACATGACCGAACATATTTTAAAAGCATATGAGACGGACATCGACTTCCGTATCCACGGCTTTGAAAAAGCCAACGAAAATGGCTACAAAGTCGAAACTACCGATATCCAGCCTGGTATCATTTATCAGGATGACCGCGTGACGGTTGAGGCATTTCCAGTCAGCCACGGTACGCTTGAAAGCTACGGATTTAAGTTTACAACGCCGGATAAGGTGATCGTGATCAGCGGTGACACGGCTCCGCTTGAGATCGTGGCGCAGAAAGCGGAAGGCTGCGATATTCTCCTCCATGAGGTCGAGTACACCGCCGGACTCTCCGCCAGAGAGCCAAAATGGCAGAAATACCACCAGGAAGTTCACACTCTCAGCGTTGATCTGGCAAAGATTGCCGCCAAAGCGCACCCGCGGCTTCTGGTTACCTACCACCGTATCTATCACATGGAAATCCAGGACAACACCCGCGATGTCGAGGCTGAGATGGCGCGCAGAAACACCGCCATTTTGCAGGAAATCCGTGATGCCGGATATGAAGGTGCCGTTGTAAATGGACAGGATTTAGATGTATTCTAAGAAAAATTTAAGGGGCTGTGAAATAAGTCCCTAAACAAAATGGGGATGTAAAAACTCAATCGAATTTTTTTACATCCCCATTTCGTTTTATCTTCTACGCCAGCATCATCCGGTCATTATCAAATGCCTTCTTCTTTTTCTCCGCATAGCAGTCTAAAAGGTCATTTACCCCCATTTTCGCTCTCTCCTCACCGCCCAGATCCAGGATGATCCGCCCTTCATCGAGCATGATCGTCCGATTTCCGGTCGTGAGCGCCTGCGATAGATTGTGGGTGATCATCAGCGTCGTCAGGTGGTTTTCCGACACAATCGACCGCGTGATCTCCATGACCTTATCCGCCGTCGCCGGGTCAAGCGCCGCTGTGTGCTCATCCAGAAGAAGGAGCTTTGGCATGACAAGCGTACACATGAGAAGCGTCACAACCTGTCTCTGACCACCTGACAGAAGCCCTACCTTCGTCTTCATACGGTTTTCCAGATCCATATGGTACTTCTCAAGCTCTGTCCGGAATAGATCCTTTTCCTGTTTGCGGACCGCACTTCGAAATGGCTTCCGATCTTTCCGGGTATATGCCAGCGCCAGATTTTCCTCGATCGTCAGATGCGGCGCCGTTCCTTTCATCGGATCCTGGAACACGCGCCCGATCTGGCGCGCCCTGCGGTGCTCCGACAGAAAAGTAATGTCCTGACCATCCAGGAAAATCTGTCCCTGATCCAGCCAGTAATTGCCGCAAATCGCATTAAAAAGCGTCGATTTTCCCGCTCCGTTGGAACCGATGATCGTCACGAACTCCCCATCATCCAGATGCAGGTCCAGTCCGTTCAAAGCGTGGTGCTCGCTCGCCGTACCAGCGGAAAATACTTTGGTTGCCTGTTTTACATCTAACATAGTACATCTCCATCTTTTATCCCTGTTTGTAACTGCTTTCCAGGTTATTATTTACACATATCTTTTTCTCTCGTCCGCTTCATCTTTGAAAGCCCCATCTGATAACGGATCGCCGGAAGTGCCAGCGCCGCTGCTACGATGCACGCCGATACCAGTTTTAACGCATATGCCGGAAAAATCTGGCTCTTGGTTGCCGCTGCGATGATATAACGGTAGATGATCGAACCGAAAATCGAGGAAAAAAATCCGATTTCCAGACCTCTTTTTCCAACAATCACTTCGCCAATGATGACCGATGCCAGACCTACGACCAGCATACCGGAACCGGAATTTACATCCGCAAATCCCTGATACTGGGCAATCAGACCGCCGCTGACCGCTACCAGTGCATTGCTGAATGCCAGCGCCGTGATTTTCATCGCGTCTACATTGATGGAGGACGCGCTCACCATCGCCTCATTATCGCCCGTCGCCCGGATGCAAAGTCCCAGATGCGTCCGGAAGAAAAGAATCAGCAGCACCAGGCAGACTGCTGCTGCCGTGATCGCAATCACGAGTCTTGCCGCCTCTTTTGAAAGTCCCAGGCTTTCTGCCGCTTTAAATATGGTCGGAACATTGATGAGGGAAATATTCGGGCTGCTTCCCATCACAATCAGGTTGATGGTGTAAAGCCCGCACATTGTGAGGATGCCAGCTAATACCGCATGAATCCCCATCTTCGTCTGGAGTACGCCTGTCACACAGCCTGCCAGCGCCCCGGCCATAGCTGCTGCCACGATCCCGGCAACCGGATGCCCCGCCAGCGTGCAGACCGCCGAGGCTGCCAGTCCCAGCGTAAAACTCCCCTCCGCCGTCAGATCCGGAATATTTAAAATGCGGAATGTGACGTATATTCCAAGCGCCAGTATTCCATATAAAAATCCCAACTGCAGGGATCCGATCACCAGTGTCATGTGCGCTTCCTCCTATTTTCAAGTTCGTTTGTAATTACTCCGCAAATTTCCACAATCAATGAATGTGCGTACCAGCCAGACTGCTATATATCTTACTCCGCATCCTTTACAAAGGTTGCCTCGTTCTGCACCTCATCCGAGAATGTGATTCCCAGTGCATCGGCTGTATCCTGATTGATTACCATATTGGAAGCCGGTACCACAACAGCTGCAATATCCTCCATCGCAGTTCCGTTTAAGTATTCCAGTGCCATATCTGCGGTCTGTGCGCCGATCTCGGTATCGCTAATCGCAATCGTTGCAAATGCACCGGAATCAACCATAACAGCGGAACTTCCATATACCGGAATCTTCGCATCTCTTGCCACTTCCGTTACCATCGGCATTGCACTCTGGATGACACTGTCATTCGGTACGAAAATCGCGTCAACCTCACCCGCTAAAGACTGTGCCGCCTGCTGTACTTCAGATGAGTTCGTAACAACCGCCTCTTTATAAGAAAGTCCCTGATCGTCTAAATATTTTTTTGCATTCTCCACGGTGCTGACGGAATTGATCTCGCTTGTATTATACAACATTCCGTAGGTCTTACAATCTGGTGTCAGCTTATCGCTCAGTGCGAAAATATCCTCAACCGGAATCGCATTGGAAGTACCGGTTGCATTCTTATCCGGCTTTTCCATATCGGTAATGACACCCGCGCCGACCGGATTGGAAACAGCGATAAAGAATACCGGAATATCCGTCTCCAGGTTTACCATCGCCTGGGTCGCCGGAGTCGCAATCGTTGCAATCAGGTCAACACCGCTGTCTGCCATCTCCTGGCAGATGGTATTCAGCGCTGCCGCATCGCCCTGTGCATTTTTGTAAACAATATCGACTTTACCACCTGTATATTTTTCAGTCAGCTCCTCCGAGAAACCATCTCGCATATCTGCAAATGCACCGTTATCAATCATCTGGATCACGCCAACCTTGATATCGCCCTTTGCCTCGCTGGCTGCTGCCTCCGATGCGTCTCCATTTTCAGAAGCCGCCTCAGAATCAGCCGCTGCTGTCGTCTCTGCCGCATTCGAGCCGCCACAGCCCGCCATCGTCAGTGCCATTGCCGCTGCCATCGCTGCTGCTGTTCCTCTTTTTGCCATCATTCCAAATCCATTCATTTTTCTCATAATACTCTCCCTTTCCGCCATCCTGGCTCTCGCTGATTTTGATTCCCAACGAAATATAAAATCCCCGGCGCAGACAAACTCCTGCGCCGGGGACGAATAAACAAATATCGTGGTGCCACCCCTGTTCTCAGACCTTCAAACTTTATATAAAAAAGCAGATATTCTCACATAATGGAAAATATCTGCCATCCAGTCTGACTCATTCTACGGTACGGAAAACATAAACGTGATTGATAATGCGAAATCAGATATGCTCTCGATACCCTACCCTTTAACGCAGAGTTACGGCTGCAGCTACTCGAATCACTCTTTCACCTCGCATCTCCCAAATCCATTCCATACAGCCCTTCATACCGGTTTCCACCAAGCCCGGCTCTCTGTGATGTACCTCTGTATGTACTCGTTTTGTTCATCGACTTTGTAGTGTTGTATTTAATTTTTTCATAGTTTACCACTATGTTTTTAAGTTGTCAACCCTATTTTTGAATTTTTCTTTATCATCGGCAAAATCGGGTTACTGTTCACAGGTAGGCACTTTTGGAACCGAAAGTGCCGTAAGAAAACGTGGTGGCAGCAGGAATTTGCCGTATTTAAATGCGAAGCCACGGCAAATTCCGTTACTGGGCACGTATGCGTGAACAGTAACAAAGTCGGCTGCCCGCGCGTTGCTGTACGGCACTTACAGTTTCAAACGTGCCCATTTGCGAGGATATATTAGAACAATACTTCTCCGATAATCTCCACCGCATCGCTGATGCAGTCCGGACAGGCACGCAGCACATTTCCCGTTTCCACACCCTTCAAATCCCTACAGACCACGCTCTGGTTCTTCTCAAGGAAACGCGCGATGCACTCTCTGGCATCCTTATAAGAAACCGCCTTCGAATTCGCCAGCTCCAGATCCCCGGTACTATCCTTCAGCCCCGCCAGCACAGCCGCCGCCGAAATGGCCCCGCAGGTACCATTCATGCCGCCCATGCCAAGACCAAGCCCCTCCGTCACCTTAAACAGCGCCACCTTGTCCAAATCCACCTTATCCGCAAACGCACACGCCACCGACTGGGCACAATTATACCCCATTGCATGAAACTGAGACGCCTGCTGCTGACGCGCTGAAATCTCCTCTTTTGTCATACTGATACCTCCTAAAATTTTCTTAATCTGCTAAATTTTTTATATTGTACTATTTATGCCAATTATAACATACATTTCCACCTTTTAAACACCCCAAAAAGCATACAACATACAGCGCCAGAAGCCAAATGCCCTCCGTTGCATTTGCAGGAGTCTTGGTAACTCTTGGCTCGCAGAGATTTGTGTTAGAGTTCAAAATACACCTGTCTGAGCGAAGCGAGTTTGTATTTTGGACTCTGCTTTTAACAAATCTATGCAAGCCTAGTGTTACCGGCTCCGAAACCGCAACGGAGGGCATTTGGCTTCTGGCGCGTCACCTTGCCATTTTTATGCATTTCTATATATTTCTATTTCATCAGCGTAACCATAACCGCCTTCTGGGCATGCAACCGGTTTTCCGCCTCTTCAAAGATCTCTGACGCATGTTCTTCAAAGATCTTCTCGGTAATCTCCTGTCCACGGTAAGCCGGCAGACAGTGCATTACCATCGCCCCCGGTTTTGCCGCAGCCATCAGTTCATCATTGATCTGATATCCCTGGAATGCCTGCTGGCGGATCTTCTTCTCTTCTTCCTGACCCATGGAAGTCCATGTATCTGTGATGACAACGTCTGCATTTTCCACTGCCTTGATCGGATCATTTACCAGTGTAAATGCGTCATTGCCAGCTGCGAAATCCAGCACTTCCTTCGCCGGACGGTAATTATCCGGAGTTGCGATAGATACCTGCATATCCGATTTCAGACCGCCTACGATCAGGGAGTTCGCCATGTTGTTGCCGTCGCCGATGTAACACATCTTGAGCCCTTTCAGTACGCCGTATTTCTCACGGATCGTCATCAGGTCAGCCAGTACCTGGCACGGATGGCAGAAATCAGTCAGACCGTTGATGATCGGGATAGAACCGTATTTTGCCAGATCCTCCACTTCTTTCTGCTCATAGGTACGGATCATGATGCCGTCCAGATAACGGGACAGTACGCGTGCGGTATCCTGTACCGGCTCACCGCGTCCGATCTGTAAGTCGCGGGAGGAAAGGAACAGTGCCTGTCCGCCGAGCTGGAACATACCTGTCTCAAAGGAAACTCTGGTACGGGTGGATGACTTCTGGAAAATCAGGCCGATAGATTTGCCCTCCAGAAGACGATGTGAAATGTGATGTTTTCGTTCATATTTTAACTGATCTGCCAGATCCAGGATCGAGGTAATCTCCTCCGGTGTGCAGTCTAACAGCTTTAATAAATGCTTCATGTCTAAAATACCTCCCTCATAGCAGCGATTGCCTCGTCCATCTCCTCTTTCGTGATGACAAGCGGCGGAAGCAGACGGATCGCCTCTGTACCGGCTGTCAGGACCAGGACGCCTTTTTCCATCAACTGACTGACCATCGCAGCTCTCTCATCTTTGTCCACTACGATGCCTAACATCAATCCCATGCCGCGAACAGTCTTTACCTTTGGAGAACCGATCGCTAAAATCTCCTTTTTCAGGTACTCGCCCTTTTCCTGAACCGATTTCAGGAATTCCGGCTTATTTACGATATCTAATACGGTATTGGCAGCCGCACAGCAGAGCGGATTGCCGCCGAAGGTTGTACCGTGCGTACCGGCGCCCAGTACATCCTGGCATTTCTTATCCGCCATAACAGCACCGATCGGAACACCGCCGCCGAGTCCCTTGGCCATACTGATGATGTTCGGCTGAACGCCGTACTGCTCATAGCAGAACAGGCTTCCGGTACGTCCAATGCCCGTCTGAACCTCGTCAATCAGAAGCAGGATGTCCTTCTCCTTGCAGAACTCGGCAGTTGCCTGTACAAATTCCTTATCAAGCGGAAGGACGCCGCCCTCGCCCTGAATCATCTCCATCATGACAGCGCAGGTCGTACCATCGATCTTGCGCTTCATGTCTTCGATATCATTGGCTGCCGCATAATCAAATCCTTCCGTAAATGGGAAGAAATACTGATGAAACTTGTCCTGTCCGGTTGCCTTTAATGTCGTCACGGTACGTCCGTGGAAGGACTGTTTCAGCGTGATAATCTTATTTCTTCCCTCGCCGTATTTGTCAAAGGAATACTTTCTTGCCAGCTTGATCATACCCTCGTTGGCTTCCGCACCGGAGTTTGCAAAAAAGATTTTTCCCATTCCGGCTGCATCGACCAACTTCTTTGCTGCCTGCACCATAGGCTCGGTGTAATACAGGTTGCAGGCGTGCATCAGCTTATGTGCCTGCTCCGATATCGCAGTCGTCAGCGCATCGTTGTCATGACCAAGACTGTTGACACCGATGCCGGAGGTCAGATCAATGTATTTCTTTCCCTCCGTATCCCACAGCGTCGCGCCTTTTCCGTGATCCAGCGCAATCGGAAAGCGGCCGTATGTATGCATGATATATGTTTCTTCGCCCTGCTTGATTTCTTCAAATGTCATAAAAAACCTCCTAAGTCATAAAAAACCTCCTAACGCCCACATCTGCCCGCAAAGCTTCCAGCATCCGTCCTGCATTTCAGCTAAAACAGCCCGGATTCGTGCAGAATCTAGTTCATCTGCTGTTTACGAGAACATGGTTCCTACACCGTCATTGCTCAAAAGCTCGACCAGAATCGAGTGCGGCACACGACCATCCTGGATATTGGCACGTTCTACGCCCTGGCGCACTGCCTCAACGCAGCAATCTACCTTCGGAATCATGCCGCCGGAGATCACGCCCTCTTTGATGAGTGCCGGAACCTCGGAAACTTTCAGTCTCGGAATCAATGTCGAATCGTCTTTCGGATCGCGCATCAGACCGCATACATCCGTCAGAAGAATCAGTTTTTTCGCTTTCAGTGCCACCGCCAGCTTCTCCGCTGCCGTATCTGCATTGATGTTATAGTTTGTCTCCTCGTCCATGCCTGCTGCCACGGATGAAACAACCGGGATAAAGCCCTCATTTAAAACATCGAGAACGACTTTCTCATTGACTTCTTTAATATCTCCCACATAGCCGTATTCCGTTCCATCCGGATCGACTAACTGGATCGCCTTGAAGAGTCCGCCGTCCATGCCGCCCAGACCAACGGCATGTCCGCCTGCTTTCTCAAACAGGGAAACAAGGTTTTTGTTAACCTTGCCGCAGAGAATCATCTGGACAATATCCATCGTCTCGCGGTCTGTGTAGCGCAGACCTTTGACAAATTTAGACTCTTTTCCGGTTTTTTTGAGCATCTCCGAAATCTCCGGACCGCCGCCGTGTACCAGCACGACCTTGATTCCTACCAGATTTAAAAGGACGATATCCTCGATCACCGCCTGCTTTAAATCTTCATTAATCATGGCGTTTCCGCCGTATTTTACAACGATAATTTTACCTGCATATTCCTGAATATAAGGCAGTGCCTCTACCAGGACTTCTGCGCTCATTTTTGATCCTGTTTTCATCACGTCCGATAATCTCCATTAATCTTCACATAATCATAGGTCAAATCGCATCCCCAGCAGGTAGCGCTTCCGCTGCCTTCCTGAAGTGTTACATTGATCTCCACTTCATCCTGGCTTAAGATTTTCTTTGCCAGATCTTCATCAAAATCAAGTCCTCTGCCGTCCTCACAGACCGCAATGCTGCCCTCTTTGGAAGCAAACTCGACTAACACTTTCTCCGTGTTAAACTCAGCTCCGGAATAGCCCATCGCGCAGAGAACGCGTCCCCAGTTCGCATCGGAACCGAACATTGCTGCTTTGGTCAGGGAAGAACCGGCGATGGATTTTGCCAGTACCTCGGCTGTCTCCTCATCCTTCGCTCCCTTCACGGTACAGGTCATCAGCTTGCTTGCGCCCTCGCCGTCTGCCGCAATCTTACGAGCCAGATCCTGCATGACCGTCTGCAATGCCTCGCAGAATGCCTCGTATGCCGGACCTTCTGCAGTAATCTCCGCATTGCCAGCCATACCATTTGCCAGAACGGTACACATATCGTTGGTGGAGGTATCGCCGTCAACGGTCACACGGTTGAAGGTACGTTTTACATTGAATAACAGCGCCTTGCGGATCATCTCGCTGCTGACTGCACAATCGGTTGTGATGAAGCACAGCATCGTTCCCATATTCGGGTGGATCATGCCGGAACCTTTGCAGATACCGCCGATGTGGCAGGTTGTTCCATCTATATCAAATTCAACAGCGATCGTCTTCACTTTTGTATCGGTCGTCATGATCGCTTCTGCAGCTACCAGGGAGTTGTCATATTTCATCTCCATCTCGCCTGCATGAGCCTCGATCGCCTCAACCGGAAGCGTCTGACCGATGACGCCGGTCGATGCTACGATTACATTTTCCTCCGAAACGCCCAGCGCACGCGCGCCTGCCTTTGCCTGTCTTCTTGCATTCTCCATGCCAAACGGAGCGCACGCGTTCGCATTTCCGGAATTGACAATAACCGCCTGTGCCTTTCCGTCGGCCAGATGTTCCTTTGTCAGTAAAATCGGTGATGCCTTGACGCGGTTGGTCGTATAAACCGCCGATGCGTTGCAGACACAATCCGAAAGGATCATCGCCAGATCCTTTTTTGTATGAGATTTGCGGATTCCACAGCGCATCGCGCCCGCTTTAAATCCTTTTGCAGCACAAACACCGCCTTCGATTATCTTCATATGACATTCCTCCTGTCATTTTTAATGTACTCTCGGAATCTTTCTGTGCTTGATTTTGTGAGATGTTTTTTTGTCAGTTGTGCCCAAATTTCTGAGGCGTACGCGGTGCGTACGTTGATGAAATTCGGGTGCGGCTGGCGGAAAATCAGCCACAAAAGCAAGTGCAGAAAGACTCCGAGAGTACATTTTTATATAACTTCGCGTCTATAGTCCCCCGCAGCTATTTTATGGTTTTATCTCTCAACCCCAAAATATCTAAAAAAACCATCTGCCGTTCTTTTATTATAGCACTTTTCTATAGTGCCAGTCCAGTTGTCTCCTCAAATCCGAGCATCAGGTTCATGTTCTGAACGGCTGCGCCTGAAGCACCCTTTCCAAGATTATCAAAGAGCGCCGTCACCATGGTCTGTTCCCCGTGACCATTGACAATCAGCTCCAGACTGTCTCGACCTGCCATATCTGCCGCCGCGATCATACCGTCATATCCAAACGGATGTACCTTAATGAGCTTCTGTCCGTCATACCAGCCAGCCAGCTTCTCATAGATATCTTCCGCGGTCGTCCCGCCGTTTAAGAGGCGGTTCTGAAGCTGGATCGTGACCGCCATTCCTTTATAGTAGTCATCCACGATCGGACTAAAGACCGGCGGATAATCAAGTCCGCAGACCTTCTGCATCTCCGGTAGATGCTTATGTTTCAGCGTCAGACCATAAATACGGGGTGCGAAATAGCTCTGCGGCTTCTCCGGCGATTCATACTCGGCAATCATCTTTTTACCGCCGCCGGAATAGCCGGTCAGGGAAAAGACTGTCATCGGATAATCCTTCGGGATGATCCCCTGCGCCACCAGCGGATAAACGGAAGTGATAAATCCAGTTGCATGGCAGCCTGGATTCGCCACCCGGCTGGATGTTTTGATCGCCTCGCGGTGCTCCTTTGAAAGTTCCGCCATGCCGTACGCCCATCCTTTGGCTGTCCGGTGCGCGGTAGATGCATCAATGATGCGCGCCCCAGAACCTTCCGCCAGTGCAACTGCCTCAACCGCTGCCGCATCCGGCAGGCACAGGAATACGATATCCGCCGCATGAATCAGCTTTCTTCGCTCTTCCATGTCCTTGCGCTTTGCCTCATCGATCAGAAGCAGCTCGATGTCCCCTCTTTTCGCCAGACGATCGTAAATCTGCAGTCCGGTTGTTCCTTCTTTTCCGTCTATATAAATCTTCGGTTTCGCCATTGTTCGTCCCCCGTTTCCTGTCCTACTCCTGAACCTTGTGTTCGCTTACAAATTTCTCAATCACAGAAATCTGGCGGGTTACTTCTTCCGGAGCCGGTCCACCAATCACCTTACGTCCACGTACACAGGTCTTTAAGTCTATCGCTTCATATACGTCATTCTCAAAGACATCCGAATGCGTCTTGTACTCTTCCAGAGTCAGATCGGCTAAAGACTTGTCCTCACGTACACACTGTGCAACCAGCTGTCCGACTGTCTTGTATGCATCACGGAACGGCATTCCCTTCTTGGTCAGGTAATCTGCACAGTCCGTTGCGTTGATGAAGCCTTTCAGAGCCGCTTTCTTCATATTGTCTTTCAGGATCTGCATCGTGGAGAACATTGGAGTCAGCACGCGCAGGCACTGTTTTACGGTGTCAATCGCATCAAAAACTGCCTCTTTGTCTTCCTGCATATCCTTGTTGTATGCCAGCGGAATACCCTTTAACATGGTAAGAAGGGTAAACAGATCGCCGTACACGCGACCGGTCTTGCCGCGGACCAGCTCGCAGACATCCGGATTCTTCTTCTGCGGCATGATGGAGGAACCGGTTGAAAATGCGTCATCCAGCTCTACAAACTTGAACTCCCAGGAACACCAGGAAATAATCTCCTCAGAGAAACGGGACAGATGCATCATCAGAATGGATAACGCTGCCGTCAGCTCTACGCAGTAATCACGGTCGGAAACACCGTCTAAGGAGTTGTTGGTCACTCTGGCAAATCCAAGCTGCTGGCGTACAAAATCACGGTCGATCGGATAAGTCGTGGAAGCCAGCGCGCCAGAGCCGAGCGGCATATCATCCATGCCCTCTAAGCAGTTTTCCAGACGGATTACATCACGGCGCATCATATTGGCATATGCCATCATATAATGTCCAAATGTAACCGGCTGTGCACGCTGCAGATGTGTATAACCCGGCATAACAGTTTCCAGATTGTTCTTTGCGCTCTCGCAGAGTGCTTCCATGAAATCGAGAATTTCCTTTTTGATCGCCACGATCTCTTTCTTCACGTAAAGACGCATATCCAGTGCAACCTGATCATTTCTGGATCTCGCCGTGTGAAGACGTTTTCCGGCATCGCCGATGCGCTCGGTCAGAATCTGCTCTACATTCATATGAATATCCTCATAATCCTGTGAGAAATGAATCTTACCTGCCTCAATATCCGCTAAGATACCTTTCAGTCCTTCGATAATCTTGTCTGATTCTTCCTTCGCAATGATGCCCTGCTTGCCCAGCATAGCCGCATGGGCCATGGAGCCTGTGATATCTTCCTTATAAAGACGACAGTCAAAGGAAATCGATGAGTTAAAATCATTTACCTCCAGATCTGTCTCTTTTCCGAATCGTCCTGCCCATAACTTTGCCATAAGTGTAAACTCCTTTTTATTCTCTGATTTAGAACCAATGCGACCATTGGAACCGGCAGATACCGGAAAACCAATGGTCACCATCGGCTGCGGGCTTGTCGCCTGCAGATTATTTATTATTTTCCTAAATTATTCTACGCTCGGAAAATGCTCGCCGGTCTTTGCTGCCAGAACTTCGTCGTTCAGGGCGCGAACCTTGATCGGAAGTCCGAACAGGTTGATGAATCCAGCGGAATCTGCCTGGTTGTAGCAGTCATCCTCATCAAATGTAGCCATGCCTGCGGAATACAGGGTGTATGGAGATGTAACAGATGCCGGAATGATGTTGCCCTTGTAAAGTTTCAGTTTTACATCACCGGTTACGGTCTCCTGTGTGGAATCAACAAACGCGCTCATTGCTTTGCGCAGCGGTGTGTACCACTGACCATTGTATACTAACTCAGCGAACTTGAGAGCCAGCTGCTGTTTGTAGTGCTGTGTCTCTTTGTCCAGAGTGATTTCTTCCAGTTTCTCATGAGCTTTGTAAAGGATAGCTCCACCAGGAGTCTCATATACACCACGGCTCTTCATGCCAACCAGACGGTTCTCTACAATATCCAGAAGTCCGCAGCCGTTCTCACCGCCTACCTTGTTCAGAACCTCGATTACCTTCTCTGCATCCATCTCCTCGCCGTTTACACTGGTCGGAACACCTTTCTCGAAGTGGATGGTTACATAAGTAGCTTTATCCGGTGCATTCTCCGGAGATACGCCTAACTCAAGGAATCCAGGTTTGTTGATCGGAGCCTCGTTTGCCGGATCCTCCAGATCCAGACCCTCATGGGACAGATGCCACAGGTTCTTATCCTTGGAGTAGTTGGTCTCTTTCGTAATCTTTAACGGAATGTTGTGAGCCTCTGCGTACTCGATCTCTTTTTCACGGGAATTCAGTTCCCAGAAACGCCACGGAGCGATAACATCCATCTGCGGAGCAAATGCCTTGATAGCCAGTTCGAAACGAACCTGATCGTTTCCTTTACCGGTACAGCCGTGGCAGATAGCGTCTGCGCCCTCTTTCTTCGCAATTTCAACGATTCTCTTAGCGATAATCGGACGAGCGAAGGAAGTACCTAACAGGTAATGCTCATAAGTAGCGCCAGCCTTCATGGTCGGGATGATGTACTCATCTACGAACTCTTTCTTCAGATCCTCGATGTACAGCTTGGAAGCACCTGTCTTTAATGCCTTCTCTTCCAGACCATCCAGCTCCGCACCCTGACCTACGTCAGCGGAAACTGCGATAACCTCACAGCCATAGTTTTCTTTCAGCCACGGGATTAAAACCGATGTGTCCAGACCGCCTGAATATGCAAGAACAATTTTATTATATTTCTTAGCCATTTTTCATTTCCTCCAATCATTTGCCTGCGTGATGCTTTTTTCTTTGTCCATCCAGTCAACTAAGACCGGCAGATTTATATGCCTCACGTGAAATTACCCAGATTATACCTCCTTGATCCTAATTATGCAATACTTTTTTTGCATTTTTATGAATAATTTTTGTATAAAAACGTGTTTTATGCATTTTTCATGTGTTTTATGCATAAAAATAACATTTACGGACTTCATTTATATGCTATGCTACATGATAGGTATAAGTATTATAAATAAGTGGTACTGTGTGTGTACAGTAACATGGTACTGCCCTTCCCGCATTCTAAAATATGCATCTTGATTTAAAATGTCAAAATTGCTATTATAATGTAAGAATAAAATGAAAGCATTCGAAAGGATAAAAACCATGACGATCAATGAAAAAGCACTCGAACTTCATGAAAAATGGAACGGCAAGCTCGATACCGTCTCCAAAGTACAGGTAAAAACCAGAGAGGATCTGGCTCTGGCATACACACCGGGCGTTGCAGAACCATGTAAGGTAATTGCAGAAGATCCGGAAGCTGCATACCGCTACACCATCAAGTCCAACACTGTAGCCGTTGTCTCCGACGGAAGCGCCGTTCTGGGACTTGGCAATATCGGACCGTTAGCAGCTATGCCGGTTATGGAAGGAAAAGCCGTTCTGTTTAAAGAGTTCGGCGGCATCAATGCATTCCCGATCTGCCTCGACACACAGGACACCGAGGAGATCATCGAGACAGTTGTCCGCATTGCCCCGGCATTCGGCGGTATCAACCTGGAGGACATCTCCGCACCGCGCTGCTTTGAGATCGAGGAACGTTTAAAGAAACTGTTAAACATTCCGGTTTTCCACGATGATCAGCACGGAACCGCCATCGTCGTACTGGCAGGCATCATCAACGCCCTGAAAGTAACCGGCAAGAAGAAGGAAGACTGCCGCGTCGTTGTCAACGGCGCCGGAAGCGCAGGCGTTGCCATCACCAAACTGCTCTTAAACTACGGATTCCCGCATATCACCATGTGTGATAAGACCGGTATGCTCTGCAAGGGCATGGAAGGGCTTAACTGGATGCAGGAAAAGATGGTCGAAGTTACCAACTTAGAGCACAAGACGGGCACACTTGCCGATGCATTAAAAGGCGCTGACATCTTCGTAGGCGTGTCTGCTCCGGGCATCGTTTCCCAGGAGATGGTTGCTTCCATGAATAAAGATTCCATTCTCTTTGCAATGGCAAACCCGGTTCCGGAGATCATGCCGGATCTGGCAAAAGCTGCTGGTGCAAGAGTCGTAGGAACCGGACGTTCCGATTTCCCGAACCAGGTCAACAACGTTCTCATCTTCCCAGGCATCTTCCGCGGCGCTCTGGAAGGACGCGCAACCGCTATCACCGAAGAAATGAAACTGGCTGCTGCCAACGCAATTGCTGCTCTGGTTGATGACAGCGAATTGAGCGACGAGAACATTCTTCCGGCAGCATTTGATCCGCGTGTAGCTGACGCTGTTTCCAAGGCTGTGAAGGAACACATTAAGAAATAAACGTAACAATTCAAGCAATTCTCGCATTTACCGTAAGGACCGCACAAAATTTACACCGTTACGAAATAATAATAAAGGAGTTTTTCCATGCTGGCTGAACCGATGACACTTTACAAACTGATGAATCTCTATATGCTGCACCAGGTCAATTTTCCGCTGACCAACGCGCAGCTCTCCAATTTTTTCCTGGATCGCGAGTACACCACGTATTTCACACTCCAGCAGGCCTTGAACGAGCTTCTGGATGCAGGTCTGGTAAAAAAAGAGACGATGCGGAACAGCTCCCGCTATGAGATCACTAAGGAGGGCGAGGAAACGCTGGAATTTTTCGGCAAAAACATCTCTCCTGCCATCGTCAGCGACATGGATGAATACCTGAAACAGAACCGCTTCCGCATGCGAAACGAGGTAGGACTGATCTCCGATTTCTATAAATCGACCAATCAGGACTACATCGTTCACTGCGAGGTGCGGGAAGGAAAAGCCGTTCTTGTCAATCTCGATATCTCCGTTCCGGATAAGGAGCAGGCGGAAATCATGTGCAATCACTGGAAGGATCGAAGCCAAGAGATTTATGCTTATGTGATGAAATCTTTGATGAGTGAGCATGGGGTGGAGAAAAAATAGCAATATTCGCGATAGAGACGAAAAAAGAAGCCCCATCAAGATGCGTACAACTGATTCAGGGAAAACCTGTTCTGCATCTTGATGGGGGCTTCTTTTTTCTGTATTAATTCCAGGTTTTTTCTTGCTATGCTATAAATAATTAAAAAACCATCTTACTCTACCGTAACGCTCTTCGCCAGATTTCTCGGCTTATCAACATCCAGTCCCTTCGAAACACTTACATAATATCCCAGCAGCTGCAGCGGCACTACCGCTAAGCTCGGTGTGAAATGTTCGTCGGTCTTCGGTACATAGACTGCAAAATCGACGGTGTCTTCGATGTTGTAATTGCCTGCGGTTGTGAGTCCCATGAGGTACGCACCGCGGCATTTTACTTCTACCATGTTGCTGATCATCTTCTCATACAGTGCTTCCTGGGTCAGGATGCTGACTACGAGGATACCATCCTCAATCAGGCTGATGGTTCCGTGTTTTAATTCTCCGGCTGCATATGCTTCGGAATGGATGTAGCTGATCTCTTTTAATTTCAGGCTGCCTTCCATGCTGACTGCGTAGTCGATGCCGCGGCCGATGAAGAACACGTCTTTTGCATTGGCATATTTCGCTGCGAACCACTGGATGCGTTCTTTGTCATCTTCGAGCAGCTTCGCGATCTGATCCGGCAGTTCCTGCAAGGCTGCAAGAAGTTCTTCATATTTTTCTTCTGTGATCGTACCGCGCACATGGGCAAACTGTACGCCCAGAAGATATCCGGCAACCAGCTGTGTGCTGTATGCCTTGGTGGTCGCCACCGCGATCTCCGGACCTGCCAGTGTGTAGAAAATATGATCTGCCTCACGCGCAATCGTGGAACCCACTACATTGACAATCGCCATCGTAGGAACGCCCTGGCTCTTTGCCAGACGCAGGGCTGCCAGGCTGTCGGCTGTCTCGCCCGACTGGCTGATGATAATAACCAGACTGTTCTCTTCCAGAATCGGGTTCCGGTAACGGAACTCGGAAGCCAGCTCGACGCGGACCGGAATACGCGCCAGATCTTCGATCACATACTGCGCTGCCACGCCTGCATGGTAAGCAGAACCACACGCTACGATATAAATACGCTTTAACGAACGAATGACATCATCGGAAAGTCCCGCCTCGGTCAGGTCAATATGACCATCGCGGATGACTGAATTTAATGTATCCCGAACCGCACGCGGCTGTTCATGGATCTCCTTAATCATGAAATGCTCATAACCTCCCTTTTCAGCAGCTTCTGCATCCCACTCAATCGTCACAAGTCCTTTCTGAATCTCTTCCTGATCAATATTATAGAAAGTAATCTCTCCCTTATGTAAGCGTCCCAATTCCTGGTTGCCGATATAGTATACCTTGCGGGTATATGGAAGCAGGGGCGGAACATCTGACGCGATAAAGGATTCACCCTCGCCTACTCCGATGATCATCGGGTTATCCTGACGGGCTACAAAGATCTCCTCCGGATAATCCTTAAACATAACCGCCAATGCATACGTGCCACGGATACGCATCATCGCACGCGCCATCGCATCGAGCGGTCCATCGTTGTATTTCTTATAATAATGATCGATCAGCTTTACAGCCACCTCTGTATCAGTATCTGAATAAAACGTATATCCACTTTTAATCAGTTTTTCGCGAATTTCCTGATAGTTTTCGATAATACCATTGTGAACCGCTACCACGCTGCGGTCATCCGTGCAGTGCGGATGTGCATTGTTCTCAGACGGCTCCCCGTGTGTCGCCCAGCGGGTATGACCGATACCGCAGTTGCCCCGCATTGCGCGTCCGTTGTCTGTCTTCTCTGCCAGCGCGCGCAGACGTCCCTTCGCCTTTACAACCTCCGGTACACGTTCTCCGTCTCTGACTGCCAGACCTGCTGAATCGTATCCACGATATTCAAGCTTCTCCAGACCCGCTAATAAGATCGGAGCCGCCTGCTGGTCTCCTGTATATCCTACGATACCACACATACAATTATTCCTCCTTTTTTCAACCAGGCGAGCCGCTGCCATCATACCGCCTCAGACACTCCCGCCTTCGTATCTCTATCTCAAGAATATGATAAATCTATTGATTCTTCAAAATAGAATCTTCTATAAAATATGTCGTTTATCCCTAAATAGCGCCTGACTGGCGCCTTCGATATAGACTTTCTTCTCAGTCATGTACATATTCTGTCTCATTATACCAAAAAAGAATCTTCTTGTCAGCATTTGCTGTAATATTTTCGTCAGTCATCATATCGGATTATGAAAACCGAATTCGAGGCACGTCCTGTTTACGTCAGACGTGAGGACAGGATTAAAGCACACTTTCTGACCTGCTATCTCAGTCTTCTTATTTACCGGTTATTAGAAAAAAGCTGGATGATAAATACACTTGCAACGCTCTTCTCACTACCCTGAGAGCCATGCAGGTAACGTTATTGCCTGGAAATCTTGGATATACTCCATCTTACAAAAGAACGGATTTAACGGACGATCTGCACGATCATTTCGATTTCCGTACAGATCTGGAATTTATTTCGAAATCCAGAATGCGAACCATTATAAAAAACACAAAAAATCTTCAGAAATCTGCCAGATATATAGCACATATCGGCGCGAATCAAAAAAGCCGCTCAAGCCCCATAAATAAAAGGTTTGGAGCGACTTTTTTTATTTACAAGTGTCAAACTCGGGATTATACCAAAAAAGAATCTTCTTGTCAGCATTTGCTGTAATATTTTCGTCAGTCATCATATAGACACATCTCATTTCAAAACCATCCGCCATAAGCAGTCACATATTTCTTCTGCATATCTACCTGTAAAATAACGATTGTCCACGACAACTATTTTTTATACAGGAGGTTTCATCATGAAAAACGAAACAATGTACTTTAACGATCTTCTTTCCATCTGGCTGGAAAAGCAGAACTCATTTTATCCGGTCCCAAAAGCATCTCCTCCAACCGTTTGGTTCCCCTGCCCGCTTTCCTTCTGTCGATCCTACAGCCCTATTCTCATCCGGAACACCCGGATTATTTTCTGCTGTCACAATCTGCCAGCTCCCCGATGGATCCGCGAACCTTCCAGAATCACTACCAGCGCATTCTATCACAAGCCGGACTGCGCTATCTGAATTTTCATGCAATCCGACACACGTTTGCCACCCGCTGTATCACAAATGGCATGGATCCCAAAACGCTCAGCGAAATTCTGGGACACTCCGATTTGAAAGTCACGCTTGAATACTATTTTCATTCCTCTCTGGAATTCAAGAAAGAACAGATCGACCGCCTTACTGCTCTTTCTCCGGCCGTCCATACTTCTCTTCCAGATATGCCACATAATATGACGGATTAAAATCTTCCCCCGTCATATCGCGCAGGATCTGACGGCTGTCCTTCAATTTGCCATACTGGTGAATATTTTTCCGCAGATATTCGCGGATTTCCCCCAGGTTTCCAGCCTCCAGTAGTTTTTCTAGCGGCAATTCCTTCTTCATCTGGTGATAAATCTGCGCGCCAAAGGCATTTCCTAATGCATAGGACGGAAAATAGCCGATCGATCCCTGTGACCAGTGAATATCCTGCAGTACGCCCTCCCGATCCGTGGATGGGCGTACTCCCAGGTATTCTTCATACTTATCATTCCAGATCTGCGGCAGTTTCTCGACCTCCAGATCCTCCTCAATCAGCATTTTCTCAATTTCATAGCGCACCAGCACATGCAGCGGATAAGAAAGCTCATCCGCTTCCGTCCGGATCAGCCCCGGAACGGTTCTATTAACCGCCGCCAGAAAATCCTCCAGACTCGTCTCCGTCAGCGGGCTTCCAAACATCTGCGCCACTTTTCCATAAATCGGTTTCCAGAATGCACGGCTGCGTCCCACGATATTTTCAAAGAAACGGGACTGGCATTCATGCATTCCCATCGAAGTTCCCTGCCCCACCAGCGTCTGTGTCAAGTCATCCCGGATGCCAAATTCATAGATAGCATGTCCCGTCTCATGCAGCACGGAAAAAATCGAAGAATCAATCCGTTTCTGATAATGCGTCGTAATCCGTACATCATGATTGTGCAGATTCGTCGTAAACGGATGGGCGCTGAGTGCCAGTACTCCCCGGTCAAAATCAAAGCCCTCATATTCTGCTAGGAAACGCGCCACCTCTGCCTGCGCCGCCTCCGGATAATCTGCGGATAAAAAGGCGTCCGGAACCATCTTCGAGCGCTCTGCCGATTCTTTCAAAAGCGGCACAATTTTCCCTTTCATCAGCTCAAAAAATGGATCTAACATCTCCATATTAAAACCTTTTTCGTAGGTATCCAGCATCACATCGTAAAGCTTCTGTCCCGGCTTTGCCCGGTACGCCGCAAATTTCTTCTGATAGGAAATAATCTCCTTCAAAACAGGGGCAAATGAAGCAAAATCATTTTTCTCTCGCGCACGCGTCCAGATTCCCGTCGCACGCGCCGTAAGTTCTGCATACGCACGGTATTCCTCCGGCGGAATGCAGGAAAGCCGCTCCTGCTCCTCGGCTGCTTCCCGGAGAATTGCCGACTTCACCTCATCAAATACGCCCGCATTCTCTTTTTCTGCCTTCTGGCAGACATCCAGCAGCTCCTTAAAACGCATTGACGCCAGAATCTCCTGATACTGCTCCGAAAGTGAACCTATCACCCGCGCGGTATGCTCCGCTGCACCCTTCGGCGCCAGCGTCTCATCATCCCACTCAAACAAAACCATCGACGTCTGAAGCGCCATCGCCCGCTCCAAAAGAGACTGCAGCTCCTCAAACTGTTTTTTTACATTCTGATTCTTCTGTTCTGTCTGTGCCATTTTCCTGCCTCCTGTCTTTTTTTCGTAATTCTATCATCCAAATTCTGTGTATTTTTTAGGTTCCGCTGCACATATGCCTGCATTCTTTTGTAATATGAGCCATTTCCATCTTCATCATACCAGATTTTCTTTCTTCTGTTTCTTATATCTTTCTTATGATTTTTTACAGTTCACACATTGTACAAACTGTAACAGGATTTTCTCATGATGCCTTATGTGACTTTCCAATCTTGCATAATCATGCAAAACGCGGTATACTAAAACCAGTATAAATCATATGCATAAAGCTGGTTCCCGGCACACGGATATACGCCACGAATCAACTTCCATGCACACACCAGGACAGGAGGGATTGCAGATGATCGAAGCAACGAGCTGCGGCGGTGTGGTTATATTTCGGGGAAAATTACTCGTTCTTTACAAAAACTACCGGAACAAATACGAAGGCTGGGTTCTTCCCAAGGGAACCGTAGAACCGGGCGAAGACTTCAAGCAGACCGCCCTCCGGGAGGTTCATGAGGAGACTGGCGTCGCCGCCTCCATCATCAAGTACATTGGCAAAAGCCAGTACACCTTCAACACCCCTCAGGATACCATCGAAAAGACCGTGCACTGGTATCTGATGATGGCGGACAGCTACTACAGCAAGCCGCAGCGCGAAGAATACTTCGTCGATTCCGGCTACTACAAATTTTACGAAGCCTACCACCTTCTGAAATTTTCCAACGAAAAACAGATCCTGGAAAAAGCCTACAATGAGTATCTGGATCTGAAAAAGGCAAATTTGTGGGGGAATCGGAAATACTTTTAATCACAAGAACAAAGAGGCTGTTGCAAAATCATTATCAAAAATAGATGATTGAGCGGCAGCTTCCATTTCTCTGCAAGCTAATCTGGGTTAAAATTCGCGGTTTTCCTGTTAAAAAAGGCTTTTCGGTAATTTCCTATGAAACAAAAAAACACCCCGTCCGCTGCACAAAGCCAACGAACAGGGTATTAAAAAGGGGAGGATAAGTATTCAAAAATTTCTCTTTTGTGATACTAACAGTATGACCCGTTTCTGTTATTCTATACATCAATCTCCAAATTTTTATACGCCTTTTATCTGCTTCCGAGTATCCGGTTTTCATATTATTTATCATACATACCTTTTTCCCTTGCTTTCTTCCTCTCTTTCCGTTACAATAGATACGTTTTGAGTTGTACTTTTTAATTTATTTTTACCTCTATGAAAAATACAACTCCAGCAAATCATTTTATGTACATTTTTATATTGATTTGAAACTTTTTATATCATAAACCTTGTACTTACCTCACAAAAAGGAGATTTACCTTATGAACAAGAAAAACATCTTAGTCGGACAGTCCGGCGGACCGACCGCGGTTATCAACGGGAGCCTTTACGGCGTTATCTGCGAAGGTGCGCGCCACAGCGATGCGGTTGGCTGCGTCTACGGTATGATCAATGGAATCGAGGGCTTTCTCGCGGATTCTTATATGAACCTTTCAGAAACACTCTCCGATGACGATCTGGAACTTCTTCGCCTGACTCCGGCGGCGTATCTGGGTTCCTGCCGTTTTAAACTCCCTGAGAACCTCTCCGACAGCTTCTACCGCGTCCTCTTTGAAAAACTGGAGCGGCTGGACATCGGCTATTTCTTTTACATCGGCGGCAACGACTCGATGGACACCGTCAGCAAGCTTTCCCGCTATGCGGCGCAGATCAAAAGCCCGATCCGCTTTATCGGCATTCCCAAGACGATCGACAACGATCTCGTCCTGACCGATCACACGCCGGGATACGGCAGCGCTGCCCGCTATGTCGCTGCATCCGTCCGTGAAATTGCGCTGGACGCCTCTGTCTATCAGCAGAAATCGGTCACCATCGTTGAGATCATGGGACGCCATGCCGGATGGCTGACGGCTGCCTCTGCCTTAGCACGCAAGGAAGCCGGTGACAATCCGCTCTTAATCTATCTGCCGGAAGCTCCATTTGAGCTGGCACAATTTAATGACGACTTAAAGAAAGCGTTTGAAAAGACAGCGAATGTCATCGTCTGCGTCTCCGAGGGCATCCGCGACCACGGTGGTCGTTTTATCTGCGAATATTCAACCGAAGCCCAGGTCGACACCTTCGGTCACAAAATGTTAGCCGGATGCGGCAAAATTCTGGAAAATTATGTCCGCAACCAGTTCGGCGTCAAGGTGCGCTCGGTTGAGCTCAACGTCAACCAGCGCTGCTCCGGTCTCACCGTTTCCGGTACTGATTTAAACGAGGCTGAAATGGCAGGTCGTTTCGGCGTCCAGGCAGCCCTGGACGGTCACACTGGACAGATGGTCGCATTTGAGCGTGAGACTGATACAGCTGCTTCTGAACCTGTTCATGCAGCTGCTGCCGTTTCAAACGCTGCGGACTTAGGCGCAGCATCCGCTTCATGCGTAAAACATCGTAACACTGTATATAAAATTCATCCAGTTCTCAAGGATGTCAATCTGATCTGCAATCAGGAAAAGAAAGTACCTGCTGAGTGGATCACGAAAAACGGTACCGATGTCAGCGATGATTTCCTGGCTTACTCGCAGCCGCTGATCCAAGGGGACGTTTCCCATATTATGGAAAACGGACTTCCAAAATATTTGTACCGCAAATAGTCCGTCACACAGTATAACTGCTTCATCCTTGAAATCCATACAAGCAACAGAAAAAGAGACGCTTCTTTCATTTTACGAATGCGTCTCTTTTCTACTTAATAATACATAATACCTGAATTTTTTCTAATTTACCCCAATCACACACTCTTATCATTTGGGGAGGAATCCTGACCGTGCCCTTTCAGCGCAGCCATCTTCTAAATCTAATCTTCCTCACAATCCCGAATTTCAACCCCATCATAAAAGAACATCAGAATCTCTTCATAATTCTTGCCTTCGCGCGCCATCTCCTGTGCGCCGTTCTGGCTCATGCCGACTCCGTGACCGTAGCCGCCGCCCCAGATGGTAAATGTGCGGATGTCTTTTTCCTCATCCCTGGCAGTTTCATCCACCGAGAAAAAGGCACTCGGTAGCGTACTCCATCCTGTCAGTTCGGTTCCGTCATTTTTCTTATAAACGAGTGATTCCGAGCCGAGGACACTCCGGATCTGACTCTGACCTTTCAGTGTCTTGGTTCCCTCGCTTCCGACGATCTGCACCGTCTGGGCGATGCCACCCGTACCGCGGGAAGTCACAAAAATACCCTGAATCTCGCCGATGGTATCTACCTTCTGCTGCAGCTTCTTATTCGTGATCGTTGTTTTCCAGCGGTACATCGGGAACGAGGAATCATAATTCTGCTCACCCTGTCCCTGGATAAACTTGAGAAATGTGTCGTTGTCCGTCAAATCCGGAATCTTCTTCTTTTCCGTCAAACCGATCCCTTTCAGATACGGAACCTCGTCTTTGCTGGCGCCCCAGATCGTTCCATCGGTCGAATATCCGCAGGAAGTTGAAAAATAATACGTTTCCGCCGGAGTATCGTTGTAATATACAATCTTCCCGTCCGTCTCCTTGACTGCCAGATTCGTCCGCTCACTGCTCTCTGTATTATTGTACACCTGATAGTTCGTGCTGTCATCAACGTGTGCGCCGTAACGGCTGTATGCATTCGCCTTGATCTGCCGGTAGGCATACGTCCGTGCGCAAACTGCCTGCGCCTTGAGCGCCTCCAGCTCATAATTAGATGGCATCTCGCTCGGCACTACGCGTGTCAGGTAATCTTCGACGTCCAGCTCATTGATCAGAAGCAGCCCATCCGACTCCTCGCTCAACTCGAAGCTGCCGAAATACGACGGCGTTCCCTGCGCCCGCTTGGTACTCAGGATGCGGATCTCCTTCTGCGGGTCTTCCAGCGTGATCGTCATGCGCCCTTCTTTCAGACGGTCATCGCCAGGACTCACGGACAATTTCGTTCCCGGGCTCAAAGTCTCCTCTGATTCGCCCCAGGTCACATGCATCGTGCTGTCCGACTGGAGTACCACCTTCGTGTGAAACAAGGAGGAATAATCATCATTCATGATCAGCACGCGGATGTTCGTCGCTGAAAAATCATGATTTAAGAGTGCTGCGCAAACCTTTTTGCCAGCCACGACAAATTTTCCCAGATCATAGCCGACCAGCACATCCCGCTTTTTCTGCTCCTTGACGACTCCATATGTTTTATATACTTTAAAATCATCGTCCAGTTTCAGCGTTCCGTACCCGTCAATCTCGATCGTATCATCCTTGACCGAAAGTACCTTTCCTTCGATCATATCTTCCTTGAGCGACAGCTTGCGGATCTTGCCCTTATCCAGCTCGACATCCGCCAGCACGCCATCGGTACGATCCTTGAGCTTTTCTTCCTCTGGAAATGTCCGGACGATCGTGCCAATATACACATCCATCCCACCCGATTCTCCCGGAACGATCCAGACATTCTTATATGTAACTTTTTCAGACTGTACGCCGCACAGCGTGATGATCGAACCATCACGCTCATAGACCTCGATCTTCCGATCGATGCAGGCATCCAGCGACACGCCCTCAAAATTCATCGTTCCCTGATCCGTATATGCCGTCCATGCCGCTGCTTCCTTCACATTTTTCGGTGTTCCATAAAGCACCAGCTTCTGTTTTTTGACCGCGTTTTCCGAATCTGCCTTTTTTAAGAATGACTCATAAAACCGCCACCATTCTTCCTTCGGCATTGCCTTTTTATATTTATTTTTAGATACATTCAGGGCGCTCGAAAGCCCTTTTGAAACGCGATCTGCCGCATATGCCGCTTCGCCATAGGTCAGTGCGCCCATCGCGTAGCTTTTACTTATCTTCTCGTCTCCCGGCTCCAGATAGCCTTCCTCAATCATATAGTCAATATATTTGGCATACCATTCATCCTGATCCGGCGTTCCAAAATGGCTTCCGTGTTCTCCCTGCGACGCAACGATGTCGTCCCGGTCTGCAAATGATAACGCCATAGCTTTCGATGCCATGGCGCGTGAAATATCATTATCCGAGTGATCCAAAAATACAATTGCAAAGAGCAGGAGTGCCAGAAAAGCCGGAATCGCCACTGCCCAGTAAACCAGCTTTTTAGGTTTCAGAGACTGTACTGCCTTTCGCGATCTGCCTGTTTTCTTTTCCATATTTCTCCAGCCGCCTTTATTTTTTAACTGTCCTTTCTCATTCACAGTCACTTTTTATTTAACTCCATAAACGTTCCTGTTTTCTCATCAATGTGGTCTAACTTCCGGTATTCGTCTGTCTCCATCGGCAATTTCCGAAGCCGCAGCGACCGGTGCACCGCGCGGGAGATCAAGTCATAAATAACCGCAAATGCCGGTACTGCGATAATCATGCCGACGAAACCAAAGAGTCCGCCAAAGAAGAGAATCGAAAACAGTACCCAGAAACTCGAAAGTCCTGTCGAATTGCCCAGGATCTTCGGTCCCAGAATATTGCCGTCAAACTGCTGCAGAAGCAGAATCCAGATGAGGAAATACACACACTGGAGCGGACTGACCAAGAATACCAGGAACGCTGCAGGTATCGCACCGATGAACGGTCCAAAAAAAGGTATCACATTCGTCACACCGATAATGACGCTCAAAAGCATCGGGAACGGCATATTTAAGATCGTCACACCGATGAAACAGATAATACCGATAATGAGGGAATCCACCAGCTTGCCGATGATGAAGCCGCCGAACATCTGATTGATAAACCGGAGCTCCTCGATTACCAGATTCGCCTGTCTTAGATTCAGGCAGCCATAAACAATCTTCTTTCCCTGTGCTGCCAGTGTATCTTTGATATTTAGCAGATACACCATGACGATCAGACCGATCAGCCAATTTTTGATAAATTCCAGGACACCCAGCACGCTGCTGGAAAGGCCTGTCACGATCTGTCCAATCCGGTGCATATCAATGTTGGTAAACGATTTCTCCGCCCAGTTCTGAAAAACTGCCAGGTTATTTTCAAAACTGCTCAGAACCATATTTTCGATCTCCGGATTATTTTTCAAAATACGCTGAATCCATTCATACACATTCTGCACATACAGCGGAAATGAATCCTGAATGCCGATCAAACTCTCGATCAGCTGCGGGATCATAAGCTGGAACATCCCTACCACAAGCACAATAACCAGCCCCAGACATGCTGCCGTCGCAAGCATCCGGGCTGCACCACGGACGTATTTGGAATTCTTAGTGACAGAGCCAAGGGTCTTTTCCACGATCCCTGCTACCCAGTTATATGCCGGGGCGGTCAGATACGTCAGCACCGCACCGCAGAGAATCGGCGCAAGGATTTTCACAACCTTGCGGGTGCCCGCCGACACCACATCCCAGTGTTGGATGCTGAACCAGAGCAGTATGCAGACCGCAATCACCGAAACTGCCGTCATACCCATATAAATGTATTCTTTGAAATCTCTTTTTTCCATACTTATGTTCTTATCCGTTCCTCTTTTCTGATTTTACAATGTGCTTCTGGAAAATGTTACATTTTCTTTACACACTTTCTTTTACAGAGAAAGCAGCGATTGCTCGCTGCTTTTATCCTTTGTAACCCCAAAATGCCGGCTCTTACCATATTGACGCCTAGCGCTGCTAGGTGGGCAACCTCACTTAGATTTCTGTCTTCCACTCGAGAGGAGGCCTGACATCCATCTAAAAATATCGGAATCCCGTTAGTCAAAATGTAGGTTCAAAAAAAGCAAGAGTTGTCGAGCATCCCAGGAATTACAAATATTCTCTTTTGATACGGCTATTATACCGCAAGTCGGATGTTTTTTCAAGTTCCATTTTCTGATAATGCGGTCAGGTTGTTACTGTTCGCGCATACGTGCCCAGTAACGGATTAAGAAGCTTCTTTTTGTCTTTTATACTTCTCCCCACTTCATCAGGAAATCTCCCAGCTCTTCCACCGTCTCAATCTGGTAGTCTGCCCCGTTTTCCGTAAACTCTTCCCGGGAACCATATCCATACAGCACTGCCGCACATGGGAGCTGATTTTCATGCGCCCCGATAATATCGTGCTTCCGGTCGCCCACCATGATAACCTTCGATTCCTCCGGTGTTGTTCCCAAACGGTCCAGCGTGTAGGCAATCACATCGCCTTTGCGGACCCGGATCTCCTCCATATCCGCCCCGCCAACCAGGGTAAAGTAGGAAAGCAGATCAAAATGCTCCAGAATCTGAATAGCAAACGGTTCCGGCTTTGAAGTTGCCACCGCCAGCGTAAGACCGGCATCCTTTAAACGTGTCAGCATCTCCCGGATTCCCGGATAGACTTTATTTTCAAACATTCCCTGTTTCGTAAAATATTCGTGGAAATGGCCGATCGCTTCGCGCGCCTGCGCTTCGCTGAATCCGTAATATTCTTTAAAACTGTCCGACAGCGGCGGTCCGATGAACGGACACAGTTTATCCAGATCCGGCTCATCGATCCCGTATGCCTGCAGCGCATGCTGGACAGACTTTGTGATGCCTTCCTTCGGATCTGTAAGGGTTCCGTCGAGGTCAAATAGTATGATATGGTTCATATGGTTCGTTCTCCTTATTGTAGTCCGCAGTGCATTACTCCGCAGCACACCAGCTTGAAAAAACTACATTTTCATTGCTTACGACCATTCTAATACATTTTACGCAAAAAAGAAAGACAACTTTTCTCCAGCCATCTTTCTTTTCTGTGTTTCCGTTACTGTTCACGTATACGTGCCCAGTAACGGAATTTGCCGTGGCTTCGCATTTAAATACGGCAAATTCCTGCTGCCACCACGTTTTCTTACGGCACTTTCGGTTCCAAAAGTGCCTACCCTTGAACAGTAACGTGTTTCACTCTTTATTTGTAAAATTCATGTCCACCATGCTGCATGACATAGGTCAGCTTGCCATCGAACCAGCGTACATTGGAGGAAGCAGAGATTCCGCGGTTCATGAAGTACAGGGCGCCGCCCGAGTAATCCTCGCCTTCCAGTGCACGGTTGACGCAGTCAATTGTCTGCTGCGTTACCTTACAGCTGTTGATCGTTCCATCCAGTACCGGTGAGAACTGGGATGGTTCGTACACAACGGCTTTAACGCTGTTCGGGAATTTCTTGTTTTTCACCCGGTTGATGATTACATTTGCAACCAGTATCTTTCCCCTGTCGTCGCACACACCCGCCTCCGCCTGCACAATTTTCTGCAGAACACTGTAATCTTCATCGCTGTAAGAGATGACTGCGCGTTCCCGGCGCTCCCGTTCTTCTGCTTCCTGCGCCGCCTGCTGGGTCTGCATTCGTACTTCTCGTTCGATTACCTCTACTTCCAGAGCTTCCTTCGCAAGTTCATCCTGAATCCCCTGCTCCAGCCTCTGTCCAAGTAGATGCTGACTTTCCTCGTTGGAGGCGAGAATCGTAAATTCTGATAAGCTCTCTGTCTCTGTCGTTTCTTCTGACTGCAGCATTTCTGTCAGTTCCACATCATCCGGATATTCCCGGTGTGCCGAGGCTGCATTTTTGCCAACGCCGCCAAAACTGACCGAATTAAATGCTATCACCGTCACAACCGCTGCCCCCGTCATCAATACGGCTACGGTCCGGTACATCCTTTTTGTCACACGGACAAATAATGCCTTTATAAACTGATAAGCAGTCTGAAGAAATGTGTCAATGCTTGGCATACACTCTCCTCTTTCTATCAGTGCAGTCCTCCCAAAACCGGTCTGACTGCCATTTAACATCTGCGGCATCTTCTTTGGCTGTCTGATTTTTTCTGACAGCTAAGGACAGATCCTCTCTGCCTGTGCCGCTTCCTTCAAGTGACGGGAGACATTATATGTGGTTTCCGGCTTCAAAGTCAACGTCTTTTTTACATTTTTGTGACAAATCACATTCTCATTTAACTTTTCCTTAATATTTATGTGAGCATTTTATAAACTTTTTTGCTTTTTCTTCCCAATTTTTATAAACTTTGGCTGGTATAAAATTTTCAATTTTTTACAATTCTGTTAAATTCTGCCCGTCAAAAAAACAGGCGAATCAAGTCGCCTGTTTTTTATGTCAACTGTAATAGAACAATTATGGTATCTGTAAAGGTGTCAGACAGACTCCTTACCACTCTAGATCAGCGCTACAAACTGTGCATCCACATATTTTGCAAGTTCCTCCGGATTCAGAATGACCTGAACACCTCTCTGACCCGCGCTGATGCTGATTTTGTCGAAAATCTGCGCTGTTTCTTCTATATAAGTAGGGAACTTCTTTTTCATGCCGATCGGGGAACAACCACCTCGCATATAGCCGGTCAGCGGAAGAAGTTCCTTCATATGGATCATCTCCACTTTCTTGTCCTTGGAAGCCTTTGCCACCTTTTTCAGGTCCAGCTCCTCATCGACCGGGATACAGCAGACCAGATAACCGTTCTTATCGCCCTTTAAAACGAGCGTTTTGAACATCGTGTCATGGTCCATCCCCATCATATCCGCCGCATGGCTGCCGGATAAGTCGTCCTCATCTACTTCATACTCGCCTGCTTCATAATCGATTCCAGCCGCGTCTAAAAGACGCATTACGTTTGTTTTTGTCATAAGCTATATCCTTTCTGGAGACAGATTTAGTGCACTCCTCTTATTTCTGGTTGATATAGTTTACCAGTCCACCGGCTGTGATGATCTTCTGCATGAACTCCGGGAACGCCTGCCCCTGGAAGCTCTGGCCGGTGGTTTTATCGGTAATCACACCGCTGTCAAAATCAACCTCTACCTCATCACCAGCCGCGATTGCTTTTGCAGCCTCCGGGCACTCGATGATCGGCAGACCGATATTAATAGAGTTGCGGTAGAAAATACGTGCAAACGTCTCAGCAATAACACAGCTTACTCCTGCACATTTGATTGCCAGCGGCGCATGCTCGCGGGAAGAACCGCAGCCAAAGTTCTTATTTGCTACGATGATATCACCCTTCTGTACTTTATTTACAAACTCTTTATCAATATCTTCCATACAATGTTTTGCCAGCTCGTTGCCATCCGGAGAGTTTAAGTATCTTGCCGGGATGATAACGTCTGTATCTACATTGTCTCCATATTTAAATACATGTCCATTTGCTTTCATTTCTATATCCTCCTGCGATTTATCCTGTTATTTTATTCCAATTCACGAGACGGCACCTACGGTTGCAGGAACCCCTTCCCCGAACCGTAATATCCGTTTGTAACTGTTCAGCACCTTCACAGTCACCCGCAGATCTACTGAACAGTTACATCCGTTTTACTTATTCCTAAACTTTTATGCCTATTACAGTCCCAGTTCCGCCGGTCCGCTCACTTTTCCGGTAATGGCGCTGGCTGCTGCCACTGCCGGGCTTGCCAGATAAATCTCAGAATCCACGTGTCCCATACGTCCAACGAAGTTACGGTTGGTCGTGGATACACATCTCTCGCCTTCTGCCAGGATACCCATATAACCGCCCAGGCACGGACCGCAGGTCGGAGTGCTGACAACAGCACCAGCCTCGATGAAGGTCTCTAAAAGTCCCTCTTTCATGGACTGTAAATAGATCGCCTGTGTCGCCGGAATCACGATGCAGCGCAGACCTTTTTTCACTTTTCTGCCCTTTAAGATCTCAGCTGCGATACGCATATCCTCGATACGTCCGTTCGTACAGGAGCCAATGACAACCTGATCGATCGCAATGTCACCCACCTCATCGATCGTTCTCGTATTCTCCGGAAGATGCGGGAAGGATACGGTCGGCTTTAACTCGGATAAGTCTATGGTGTACTCTTCGTCATACTCTGCATCCGGATCTGCCTCATATACCTTGAAATCACGTTTAGAATGCTCTTTTAAGTACTCGATGGTCTTCTCATCAACCGGAAAGATACCGTTCTTGCCGCCTGCCTCGATCGCCATGTTGCAGATCGTGAAACGGTCATCCATGGAAAGGTTCTTGATGCCCTCGCCGACAAACTCCATGGAACGGTACAGCGCGCCATCTACGCCGATCATACCGATAATGTGAAGAATGACATCTTTACCACTGACCCATTTTGCCGGTTTGCCGATCAGGTTGAACTTGATCGCGGACGGTACCTTGAACCAAGCCTTACCGGTTACCATGCCAGCTGCCATATCGGTACTGCCGACACCTGTAGAGAATGCGCCAAGTGCGCCGTATGTACAGGTATGGGAATCCGCACCGATGACTGCGTCACCTGCTACAACCAGACCTTTTTCCGGAAGGAGTGCATGCTCGATTCCCATCTCTCCTACGTCAAAATAGTTGGTGATATCATGACGACAGGCAAATTCACGACAGCATTTGCAGTTTTCCGCCGACTTGATATCCTTATTCGGGATAAAATGATCCATAACCAGCGCAATTTTGTCATGATTGAATACCGTCTGGTTGTCCATCTTCTTCATCTCATTGACCGCTACCGGCGTTGTGATATCATTTCCAAGAACCAGATCCAGATCTGCTTCGATCAACTGTCCTGCTTTTACCTCTGCAAGACCCGCGTGCGCTGCCAGGATCTTCTGTGTCATTGTCATTCCCATGATTTATTTCCTCCTGCATATACATACTTGGCAACGGCTCCGATGCCCTTACTGTTATAGGAAAAAACTCTGTTCCAACGGTGCCGCTGCCATCTTTTGCTTTTTTATGTTTGTATTATAGCACCGGTTCTGTTATAATACAAATATATATTATTAATAGATACTATGAGTCGAAGTTATAGTGTTACTGTTCACGAGTAGGCACTTTTGGAACCGAAAGTGCCGTAAGAAAACGTGGTGGCAGCAGGAATTTGCCGTATTTAAATGCGAAGCCGCGGCAAATTCCGTTACTGGACACGTATGCGTGAACAGTAATTTTATAGATATAAAGGAGTATTATGGAACAACATTTAACCCAGTACCGTATTTTCTACGCCGTTGCACGCGCCGGCAATATTTCCCGCGCCGCCAAGGAACTTTTTATCAGCCAGCCCGCGATCAGCAAATCAATCAGCAAGCTGGAAGAAAGCCTCGGCATAGCACTTTTTATCCGCAATTCCCGCGGCGTCTCCCTGACCGCAGAGGGACAGGTCTTATTTCAGCATGTGGAAGCCGCCTTTGAAGCACTGGATCGCGGTGAAAATGAGCTAAAACAGATCCAGAACCTCCACATCGGACAGCTCAAGATCGGCGTCAGCAACACTCTGTGCAAATATATTCTTCTTCCTTATTTAAAAGAATTTATTGCACAGTACCCGCATGTCCGCATTTTGATTGAAAGTCAGGACACCGCACGCACAATCTCGATGCTAGAACAGCAGAAGCTCGACATCGGTCTGATCGCCGAGCCCAAAAACCGCCGCTACCTTTCGTTTCTTCCCGTCATGCGAATCGAGGACACCTTTGTCTGTACCCGGTCTTATCTGGAAAATCTGCGGATCCGCGAAGGTGCCGATGTCGATCCCTTCGAATCCGGGACAATCCTGTTGCTCGACCGCAGCAATATGACGCGCACCCACATTGATGCGTACTTTGCAGAGCACGGAATTGAACCAAAGCAGATTTTAGAGGCGACGACGATGGATCTTCTGATTGAATTTGCCAAAACGGGGCTCGGAATCGGATGTGTGATCCGCGAGTTTGTGCAGGAAGAATTAAAGGATGGTTCGCTGATCGAACTCCCGCTGGAAGCGCCAATCCGAAACCGGACGATTGGATTTGCTTATCATCCGTCGGCGATGACGCGGACGATGAATGATTTTGTGCAATTTTGTTCGGAATAATGAAATAATTGGCAACACGGACGTCATTTCCTATGAAACGAAAAAGTCCGGCGCATGGCGGTCAAGCTGCCATATGCCGGACTTTTTCTGTTTAGTTCCTATTTTTCAATTTTATTTTAAAATATTCTTCGCACATTTCCACACACATGGGAATATTTTCCCATCTACCAGCCAGACATATACTTTCGAACAAATTCCAATTAAAATACAGCTCAGAACCAAATTCACCCCGATCGCCAGCTTTTCCCCCGCCTCGGAATAAATGCTGTAAAACCAACAGGAAAAGCTGGCAATCACAAGCCAGTGCGTCAGGAAGATTCCCATGCTATACTCGCCGATCCACAGAATGATTTTTTTGAGAGTCTCCGGAAGCCAGGTCTCCAGACCGCCGAGCCAGAAGAGACGGAAGCCTAAAATCATCAGGAATGCAGCAACATGACCATAGAATTCCATGGTTCCGAGTCCGCCTGGAAATCCATGCGCTCCCAATGTGGTTCCGATCCAGAACGATTTTCGGACGAACCAGATGCTGAAAATCCAGAGGGCAGCGCCAAAGATGCCATATTTTCCTTCTCCATCTTTAAGCAGATTCTCTTTTCGCTCTCTTTCTTTCATGGACTTCTCAACTGCCCGCATCAGCAGACAGATCCCATTTCCCAGAAGCAGGCAGATATAAAAGCTGTTCATTCCGATCAGAACTGCCGCGACGCCTGCCAGAATCAGGATTTTCTGGCGGGTTCCTACTTCCCGGAGGGCGGATGAAAGTACAAGAGTCAGAATACTTCCCATGAAAGTGTAGGTCAGCATCCAGGACGGACCATAGTACGTTGAATCAGCCTTGAAGATTGTATCAAACCAGGCATAGCGGAGCGCCTTCAGACCGCCTGGCAGATAGCTGTAAAAGTTGCTCAGCCACTCATTTTCCAGACGCGGCGCAACCCGCACTGTGTAGAAGAGACCGCCCCGGTAAAATAGATATGCCAGCAGAAATGTGACCGTCAACGGGCAGGTCAGTTTCAGATAGCGGCGCAGGATCTCTAAGCTCCACGAAGTAAATCGCCCGGAATATACCTTATCGGCTATCAGCATTCCGCTGATCATCAAAAAAAGACTAACCCCGAAGGTTCCATAGCGGAGCAGGGGAAGCGGTCCTATTTCCATCAGCGCATTTACCTTATTGCTGCCCCAGCTCCCGAATGTACCGAACCAGTGACTTCCAAAGACCGCCAGACAGGCGTATGCCTTGATTATATTTACGTCATCATAGCGTTTCATCCGCGTTTCCTTTCCCATTCATATAAAAAGAATGTGCCTTTTTGTGTAATAGAACATTCCAAAGAATTTCCTATGAAACAAAAAAACAGGACCGCTGCAAACCTGCAGCAGCCCTGTATAAGATTTCCTATATTCGAAAAACGATTAGTTGTTGATCAGCTTATCGTTCTCGTTGTTCCAGCTGTAAAGCTTACGGATCTCTGCGCCGACTTTCTCAGACGGATGCTCGGAAGCAAGCTTTCTCATAGCCTGGAAGTGTACCTGACGACCTGCCGGGGACATATCCAGTAAGAACTCTTTTGCAAAGGTACCGTCCTGGATATCGGACAGAATTTTCTTCATAGCTTTCTTTGTCTCAGCGGTAACGATCTTCGGTCCGGTTACATAATCACCGTACTCAGCTGTGTTGGAGATGGAGTATCTCATACCAGCGAAACCAGACTGATAAATCAGGTCTACGATCAGCTTCATCTCGTGGATACACTCGAAGTAAGCATTTCTCGGGTCATAACCAGCCTCACACAGAGTCTCGAAACCAGCCTGCATCAGAGCACAAACACCGCCGCAAAGAACTGCCTGCTCACCGAAGAGGTCTGTCTCAGTCTCGGTACGGAATGTAGTCTCCAGAAGGCCTGCTCTAGCGCCACCGATGCCAAGACCATAAGCCAGTGCACGGTCAAGTGCCTTGCCTGTGTAATCCTGCTCTACTGCTACCAGACACGGTGTACCCTTACCAGCCTGATACTCACTTCTTACAGTGTGACCCGGTGCCTTCGGAGCGATCATGGTTACATCGACATTCTTCGGCGGTTTGATGCATCCGAAGTGGATGTTAAAGCCATGAGCGAACATAAGCATGTTGCCCTCTTCCAGATTTGGCTCGATGTCTTTCTTGTACATATCTGCCTGAAGCTCATCGTTGATCAGGATCATGATGATATCAGCCTGTTTTGCAGCCTCTGCTGCGGTGTATACTTTAAATCCCTGTGCCTCTGCTTTTGCCCAAGACTTGCTGCCCTTGTAAAGACCGATGATAACATCGCATCCGGACTCTTTTAAGTTCAGGGCATGTGCATGACCCTGGCTGCCGTAACCGATAATAGCAATCTTCTGTCCTTCTAATAAGGATAAATTACAATCTTCCTGATAGTAAATCTTTGCTGCCATTTTTCATTTCCTCCTTGGATCTAACAAAAATAAAATAAATTTATTATAAAGCATAGACCGGCGCCTCTCTGTGCGTCTTTGGACCAAACTTTGTAAACCTGTTGAATGCCTTGTATCCAGTCTATCGACTGATGTACTATGGCAGATAGCGGATATCATCGGCACCTCTGGAAAGACCTGTAAGACCTGTTCTGGCTAATTCCAGAATCTCATAATCTTCCAGAAGATTAATCAGCGCGTCCTGTTTGGACTGGTCGCCTGTCAGCATAACAGTGACAGATTCTTTTCCCACATCGACAATCGACGCACGGAAAATCTCGGAAATCGCATTGATCGCCATCCGCTGGTTCGCATTTGCCCTCACCTTGACGAGCATCAGCTCACGGTATACGGAATGACCTTCCCGCAGTTCCTTTATGTCGTGTACATCTTCCAGTTTTCCAAGCTGCTTCTGAATCTGCTCCAGAACCTGATGATCGCCCAGCGATACAACCGTCATACGGGAGTATCTCGGATCCGCGGTCACGCCAACTGTAAGACTTTCGATATTATATCCGCGGCGGCTGAAAAGTCCAGCCACACGGCTTAAAACGCCGGCAGTATTATCTACCAGCAGTGATAACACAATTCTGCTCATGCAATCTTCCCACCTTGATCTTCTGTCTTGTTCGTATAGCCTTAATGATAGCAACCAATTCTCAGTTTGTCAACTAATTAAAAGGAATGCTTAGTATTCCCCAGAGCTATATCATTACTGTTCACGCATACGTGCCCAGTAACGGAATTTGCCGTGGCTCCGCATTTAAATACGGCAAATTCCTGCTGCCACCACGTTTTCTTACGGCACTTTCGGTTCCAAAAGTGCCTACCTGTGTACATTAACGATATATCAACACATCATTTCTGGTGTTCCTGCCACTTTTTCTCCCAGTCCGGACCGTATTTAAAATACATCTTCATCTCGGTTCCGACACTGATGAGGCGTGCATCGTCCGGGATCTCCTCTCGCGTATACCAGCCTGCCTCAGAAAGCTCGTCCTCCTGCAGCCGGATCTTATCATCCCCATCCAGTTCTGCAAAAAATCCGATCATCTCCGTATCAGTAAACGCCCACGGCTGACTCTTGAAATAGCGGATATTTTTAACTTTCAGCCCGACTTCCTCCATCACTTCGCGGCGGACGGTCTCTTCAAATGTCTCTCCGATCTCGACAAATCCAGCGATCAGCGCATACCCACGGTAGGTACTGTGGTTGACGCGGTAGCGCGACATAAGAAGTTTGTTCCCGTTCGTGATCGCCACGATGACTGCCGGGGAGATCTTTGGATATTCCGTCTGACCGCAGACCGGGCAGACGAGTGCCCGCTCGTTCTTGCTGTCCTGCGTCTTTGCCCCACAGCGTCCGCAAAACTGACGGCTCTGTCTCCAGCGCCACAGCTGCACCGCCGTGATCGCTGCAAATGCCTGGTGCATCGGCTCCATCGCACGGATGTCGGTTGACGTTTTCCATGCATAGCAAAGCTGCTCCGGCTCTTTTTCTGCCCCTTCCAGTGCACCAGAAGCCATCTTCCCAGCTTCCATATGATTTTTGTCTGAAACAGGCATCTGACCAGCACCTTCTTTTAGCTTTGCCAGAATCTCTTCCGCTTCTTTCTCCGGCACACTGACCAGAAAATACGGCTTCTCATCAACCGAAAAGAGATAAACCGCCCGATCCATCAGTTCCGGAACTGCCGCCTCAATCTCCTCCCGGCGCGGGATAGTAAGCACATGTTCCTCCACGGTCTCACGCAGAAGAATCCGGCTTTTCTGGATGCAGAAGACGTAGTCCTGTGCTCCAGGTTTCTGAATGTGGTATGTATTGTCATAGCGATGTGGTGCGATATCCTGTATCATAACTTTATCTCTCTATCCTTTTATTCTCTAAAACTTGTGTAACCGTTATTCCCATACTGTGTAACAATGTATAACGGCTGTACTCGCAGACATTCTTTGTAATCTTTCTGCAAGTCATTTCATTTTACTCTTTTTAATAAAAAAATACAATCCCCGATTCGCCCCAAGCTTACAACCGTCCCACAAAATTCTCATATCCAAACGCCCGCACCACTTCCGCTGTCCCATCTTCATGCCGGTATACGATCGACGGAAGCGGCATTCCATTAAAGGTATTATTTTTGACCATCGTATAGAGTGCCATATCGCCAAACACCAGCCGCCCGCCCTCTTTTAGCGGTGCATCAAACGAATAATCCCCGATGCAGTCTCCCGAAAGACAGGTTGGTCCGCCCAGGCGGAACGTATACGGCTTTTCGCCCGCTTCTCCCGCTCCGATAAGCGGCGGACGGTACGGCATTTCCAACACATCCGGCATATGACAGGCCGCCGAGGTATCCAGAATTGCAATCTGCATGCCGTTTTCCATCGTCTCCAGCACGGAAGTCACAAGAAATCCTGCGTTTAAGACAACTGCCTCGCCCGGTTCCAGGTATACTTCTACCCCATATTTTTCGCGCAGCCCGCGCACCAGACGGATCAGGCGTTCCCGATCATAATCTTCTCTCGTAATGTGGTGTCCGCCGCCCAGGTTCAACCATTTTACCTTTGAAAACCAGGCTCCAAACTTCTCCTCCGCTGCCCGCAGCGTCGTCTCCAGGTCATCTGAATTCTGCTCGCAGAGCGTATGCATATGGAATCCATCCAGATACGGAAGGATAGTTTCTTCAAAGCTTACAGCCTCCGAAAGCATCGAAAGAGTCGTCCCCATGCGGGATCCCGGCGCACACGGATCATAGATCGCGTGCCCCTCCTGCGTGGAACACTCCGGGTTCAGCCGGAGTCCCGCCTGTTTTCCGGCTTTTTTTACTTTTTCACCGAATTTCAGCACCTGCCCCGGCGTGTTAAAAACGATGTGGTCGGCATAATTTAAAATCTCATCAAACTCATCCGGGCGGTAGGCGGCAGAAAACACATGGGTCTCCCCGCCAAACTCCGTTTTTCCAAGCCGTGCCTCATAAAGCCCGCTCGCCGCGGTTCCCGACAGATACTGGCGAATCAGCGGGTAGACCGAATACATGGAAAATGCTTTCTGTGCCAGCAGAATCCGGCATCCAGCCCGCTCTGCCGTATCCTTCAAAATTTCCAGATTTTTCTTTAAAAGCGTCTCATCCACCACATAAAATGGTGTGCGGATCGCCGCCGTGTCCCGGAGAACCCCAGCCGCCTCCCGTTCCTGCATCTGTTTTCCTTCCTTTCTTTCTTCCATCTTCCGTGTCCGTTCTCTTCCTGCGCCTAAAAAAACGCAAAATAAAACCATTTTCTTAATGGAAGCATTTTTACCTTAATCCACCAGTGCCGGATCCCAGGATTCCTTCCACGGAAGTCCCCATTTATTTAACGCATCCATAAATGGATCCGGATCAAATTCTTCAATATTATAAACGCCCGGTTTCTGCCAGGTTCCATTCATCACCAGCATCGCGCCGATCATCGCCGGTACACCGGTTGTGTAGGAGATCGCCTGGGAACCAACCTCTTTGTAGCACTCCTGATGATCGCAGATATTATATAAGTAATACTTCTTCTCTTTTCCATCCTTCTTACCCTGGAAAATGCATCCGATATTTGTTTTTCCAACGGTACGCGGACCAAGGGATGCCGGATCCGGAAGAACTGCCTTTAAGAACTGCAGCGGTACGATCTCTTTTCCTTCGTACATAATCGGCTCGATCGAGGTCATGCCGACATTCTCCAGGCACTTTAAATGGGTCAGGTAGCTCTGACCGAAGGTCATGAAGAAGCGGATCCGCTTGATTCCCGGCATATTGAGCGCCAACGATTCGATCTCCTCATGGTGAAGCAGGTACATATCCTTCATGCCGACGCCGTCAAAATCATACTCTCTCTTGATCTCCATCGGTTTCGTCTCTACCCAGTGTCCATCTTCCCAGTAAGAACCGTTTGCCGACACCTCCCGGATATTGATCTCCGGGTTAAAATTGGTTGCAAACGGATAGCCGTGGTCGCCGCCGTTGCAATCCAGAATGTCGATGTAGTTGATTTCGTCAAACTCATGTTTCAGCGCATACGCTGAAAATACGCCGGTTACACCCGGATCAAAGCCGCTTCCCAGCAGTGCGGTAATGCCCGCCTCTTTAAATTTCTCACGATATGCCCACTGCCATTTGTACTCAAATTTTGCCGTGTCCTCCGGCTCATAGTTCGCAGTATCGATATAATGGGTCTTCGTCGCCAGGCAGGCATCCATGATTGTCAGATCCTGGTACGGAAGCGCCAGGTTCAGCACCACATCCGGGTTAAATTTCTCAATCAGGGCAATCAGCTCGTCCACGTTGTTTGCATCCACCTGTGCGGTCTGGATCTTCGTCTTGGTGGTTCCCTCTAATTTTTCTTTCAGCGCATCACATTTGGACTTTGTCCGGCTTGCAATGCAGATCTCCTCAAATGCCTCGCTGTTCTGGCAGCACTTGTGAATTGCTACGGAAGCTACGCCTCCACATCCGATAATTAACGCTTTTCCCATCTTTTTTCCTCCTGTATTCTGAAATGTACTCTGTTTTTGTTCCATTTTATAATCCAAATTTCACATTTGCTTTTGTTCAAACACTTTTCAGTTCATGTCTCAAACACACACTTTTATTTGATGATAACAGGGTCAAAAGGTCAGAAGTTCGACGCAAGCTTGCTTGCAGGAGAATTTTTGACCTTGGGACCCGCCAAAAACATTTCTTACCTAATCTTTGGATTTCCCAGCAGCGCCAGCAGCATCTCCCTTACAATCTTGCACGCCACCGCCGTCGATGCACCGGACGCATCCAGCGCCGGGGATAATTCATTCACATCACATCCAACAATCCGTGCCGTGCTGCAGATCTGCGTGACTGCCCGTCGAAGTTCCTCAAAACTGATTCCGCCCGGTTCCGGCGTTCCTGTTCCCGGAAATACACTCGGATCCAGCACATCCAGATCCAGGGTAAAATACACCGGTTTTCCTTCCAGTTTCCGAAGCGTTTCCTGAAGGACTTCCATATCCACGATAAATGGATGCGTCGTCACGTGTTCTTTTCCCCAGCGCCATTCCTCCCGGTCGCCGGAGCGGATACCAAACTGCGTGATCCTGCCGTCTCCCAGGACTTCCCAGCAGCGGCGCAGCACACAGGCGTGGGAAAGTTTCGCGCCCAGATAATCGTCCCGCAGATCGGCGTGTGCATCAAAATGAATGATATGCAGATCCGGATATTTCTCTGCCAGTGCCTGCACCGGTGCCAGCGTCACCAGGTGCTCGCCGCCCAGCATAAATGGGATCTTGCCATCCCCGGCAACCTCCGCCGCCCGCTCCCGCAGATCCTTTAACGCTAACGATGCATCGCCAAAGCAGAGCTCCTGGTCGCCCGCGTCAAACACGGCGTAATCGGTCAGATCACGGTCCTGGTACGGTGAATACGATTCCAGCCCATAGGATTCCGAGCGGATCGCCCGTGAGCCGAACCGGGTGCCCGGGCGGTACGAAGTGGTCGAGTCAAACGGCGCGCCGTAGAGCACGATCCCTGCCTTCTCATAGCTGGCGTCACACGCCAGAAACGTCTCAATATTTGCCTTCAACATCTTCTAACATCTCCTCCACATATGCCGGCAGGTAAAATGCCCCTTTATGCAGGGTCGTCGTATAATACCGGCAGTCCAGCCCCCGCAGGTTCCATCTTGTCTCATCCAAATTCTTTAACGGATGGTATTTCTTCGACGCAAATCCAAACAGCCAGTGCCCGGACGGGTAAGTCGGGATATGTGCCTGATAGACGCGGCTGATGGGAAATGACTCCACGATCCGCTTATGAGCCCGCTTGCACGCCTCCGCGTCTTCGGCATAAAACGGGCTTTCATGCTGATTGACCATGATGCCGTCCTCTTTTAACGCCTTATAACAATTCCCGTAAAATTCCCGGGTAAAAAGCCCCTCGCCCGGTCCAAAGGGGTCAGTCGAATCCACGATGATCAGATCGTATTCATTTTCCTTAAAGCGGACATATTTCAACCCATCCTCATAGTGGATCGAGAGTCTCGGATCATCGAGACGACACGCTGTCTTCGGCAGATATTTCCGGCAGACCTCCACCACCAAAGGGTCGATCTCCACCATGTCGATGTGCTCGATCTCCGGATAGCGGGTCAGCTCCCGGATCACGCCTCCATCCCCGGCTCCAATTACCAGTACCTTTTTGACCAACGGATGCACTGCCATCGGCACATGCGTGATCATTTCGTGATAGATAAATTCATCCTTTTCCGTCAGCATCATATATCCATCCAAAGTCAGAAACCGCCCAAATTCCGGCGAATCAAAGACATCGATCCGCTGAAACTCGCTCTTTCCGCTGTAAAGCTGGCGATCCACCCGGATGGAAATTTTTACATTTGGCGTATGATTCTCTGAAAACCAGAAATTCATAATTTTCCCCTTTCTATCTACTGCTTATCTATTTCAGCACATTCAGGCGCTCAATCCCCGGATCCTCCGGTCCAGTCATTGAACATCCTTTTTCCAGCGCATACGCAATGTAGTCAATGATCTCTTCCGTGATCTGCTCGCCCGGCGTCAGAATCGGGATGCCCGGCGGGTAGCACATGACAAACTCACTGCACACACGTCCGGCTGTCTCGCGGATCGGAAGAGATTCTTTTTCTCCGTAAAATGCCTCCTGCGGCGACATCGCCACGATCGGGTCAATATAGTCAAAATCCATCAGCGTCGATTTATCCCGGCTGAACCGGCGCTTGATCTCCGCCAGTGCGCTGACCAGGCGCTCTACCTCCCGCTGCCGGTCACCGATGGACAGATATGCCAGAATATTTCCCAGATCACCAAATTCCGCCTGGATATCGTACTCGTCCCGGAGCAGATCATAAACCTCGATCCCCGCCAGCCCGATATCGCGCGTGTGAATTGAAAGTTTGGTCACATCGAAATCATAAATGCTGTCGCCGTTTACCAGCTCCTTCGAATAGGCATAATAACCGCCAATCCGGTTGATTTCTGTTCTCGCATACTCCGCCAGCTCCACCACCTGCTTAAATGCCTCACGCCCGCGAAGCGCCAGGTTTCGTCTGGAGATATCGAGGCTGGAAAGGAGCAGGTAGGAACCGCTCGTCGTCTGCGTCAGATTGATAATCTGGCGGACATACCCGGCGGACATACCCGGACCCGTCAGAAGAATCGAGCTCTGCGTCAGGCTTCCGCCTGATTTGTGCATCGAAACCGCCGCCATATCCGCCCCAGCTGCCATCGCGGAAACCGGCATATTTTCCCCGAAATAAAAATGGGTTCCATGCGCCTCATCAACTAAACACAACATCCCATGCTCATGTGCCAGCTTTACGATCGAGCGCAGATCCGAACAGATGCCGTAATACGTCGGATTGTTCACAAACACCGCCTTAGCATCTGGATTTTCCTTGATCGCCCGGCGCACATCTTCCACGCGCATTCCAAGCGGAATCCCCAGTCTCTTATCACCCGCCGGATTCACATAGACCGGAACCGCGCCTCCAAGCACCATCGCGCCCATGACGCTGCGGTGGACATTTCGCGGCAATATAATCTTCTCGCCCCGCTTGACTGCCGTCAGCACCATGCTCTGGACCGCCGATGTCGTACCGCCGACCATCAGGAATGCGTGTGCCGCCCCGAATGCCTCAGCCGCCAGCTGCTCCGCATCCGCGATGACAGACACTGGGTGGCAGAGGTTATCGAGCGGCTTCATGGAATTGACGTCCAGCCGCATACAGGTCTCTCCTAAAAGTTTCGTCAGCTCCGGGTTGCCGCGCCCCCTCTTGTGCCCCGGAACATCAAACGGCACCACGCGCATCTTCTGAAATGCTTCCAGCGCCTCATAGATCGGCGCGCGCTCCTGGGTCAGCGCGTCATCTCTTCGACTGCCTTCCCCCGTTTCCTTCTGTCCTGAAGCTTCCCTTCTGCGCCGTGTACTCCTTCCGACGCCCGGCTCCAGATTTCTTCTCTCTTCTTCCATCTGCCGTTCCTCCTGAAACTCACTCATTCGTTTCTTCTATCGTATTTTCCAGTCAAACCGTTTTTTTCCTCTCAAAAAGCATTTCTTTTAAAACACATTCCTTCCGCTGAAAATTTCAATCATCTCCCGCCGCAGGCTGTCCATAATACTGAGCCTGGTGGTCGGCGGAAGTTCATAGACATCTGTCTTAAACAGATAATTCTGCAGGTCGATCTCTTTCAGCATCATCTTGGTATGGAACAGATTTGCCTCGTACACATTGATATCGACCACATCGTAGCGCCGCAGCGTTTCCTTGGAGATATAATCCTGAATCGAGCGGATCTCACGATCCATAAACAGCTTTTTTCCGTCCACATCCCGCGTGAACCCGCGCACCCGGTAGTCCATCGTGATGATGTCCGAATCAAACGAACCGATCAGGTAATCGAGTGTCGAAAGCGGCGTGATCTCCCCGCAGGTCGCCACGTCAATATCCACCCGGAAGGTCGCCAGACAGGTCTCCGGATGGTATTCCGGATAGGTATGGACGGTCACATGGCTCTTGTCCAGATGCGCCACCTGCGTCTCCCCCTGCACCGGCATCATGGAACCTTCTGCAATCAGAAGCGTGACCGAAGCCCCCTGCGGATCGTAGTCCTGCTGGGAAATACTCAATACCCGTGCCCCGATCATATCCGTCAGCGATGTTAGGATCCGGGTCAGGCGTTCCGAATTGTACTGCTGATCGATGTAGGCAATATAATCCTTCTGCTCCCTCGGTGTCTTGGCATAACAGACATCATAGATATTAAAGCTAAGCGCCTTTGTCAGGTTATTAAAGCCGTATAATTTTAATTTTTCGCTGTGATCCATATCTTCCTTCTCCTGAAATATAAATGGTGTTGATCATGTAATAGGAAATTCCAAGGAATTTCCTATTACACATAAAAAAGAATGTGCCTTGGCACATTCTCGCGCCGAGCGCGGTCGCTTGCGACATGTTTCTGCTTCGCGCGAGTGCGCATCCTCGCGGAGCGTTTTTTTTCATAGGACGTAATTTCCTATGAAAAAAAGCGGATGACGTGTCTCCACATCATCCGCAAAAACGTTTTTTTCTGCTTCGCTCTATTTTTACAAATCTGCCGTATAGCTACGAAATCTTCCCTTGTCTCTATTTACCGCATATACTGCAAAACCTTTTTATCCACAGAAATCTCACATTCAGAGTCTATATAGCAAATATCTACTTTTACCACTCTTATTGACCGTTTTACAAGTTGATGTGCATGAGCACTGGTTGTAAAGTAACCAACTTATAAAATTGAGCTTTTAACTCAATCAATAGGGCAGTTCGCACTGCCAATCGGCATTTGACCCGGCTGTCCGTATGGCCATTCCCTGTTTCACAGGTGGTCAGATATATTTGCATGGATGACTCTTAAAATGTTAAGATTTTCCATATCAGAGGTATCATACAGCAATTTTGGTAAAATGTCAAGAATGATTTTTATTTGGGTTGACATTTGGGTTGGACATTTTTTGTCACAGCCTCCAGAGACTCACATGAAGTGGATCCGCGCCTTCTTCTTTTAACCATTCAGCCCAGAGTTTCAACGTCTCTTCATCCGCATACCACACCGTATGTTTCGTCCCGCTTTTCGTATACTCAAAGTGCAGCGCACCGCTGGCTACGTCCCGCACCGGCTTGGCTTCGTATCTTTCTGCCATTTCTGCCGCCTCTGATGCCCGCAGCTGCTTTGCTTTCTGTGAATCTCCCTCCCAGTCAAATCCGCCGTCTGCAAATGCATAGGAGATATCCGACAGCATTCCAAACCGTTCCTTTAGTTCCTTCAGAAAATCCCGATCCGCCTTAGGGCCCGGTTCCGTACCACCCCCATACAGATTGTAGCACATGACAACATATTCCGCCCCCTCCGGGAAAGTAAGGTCCTCAACCGGCGTGGACGGTTCCAGCACAATCCGCACTTTCAGATTTTTCTCTGACGCTGCTTCCAGAAGGAAATCCTCAAACCTCAGAAAATCATCCCAGAGTTCCATGTCCGAACGGATCTTCTCATAATCAATCTCGACTCCGTCATATCCTCCCTCTGAGGCGATCTCCACCAGATGTTCCGCGTGTGCCCGCGCCGCCACCTCACTTCCAATGTGCTTTTTCAAAATATCTGTATCCTTCTGGACAATCGTTCCATTCTGATCCACATCATTGACAAATGACAGAAACACCGTCATATCCCGCATCGTTTCCCGATTCCGGATCTGGTTCAATGTCTTCTCGGTTGCCTCCGGGATCACAATCTCATCATCCTTAAAATATGCCTCAAACAGACTAACTGCCTGGATGTACTCTTTCTCTGAGCGAAGCACGCGCAGGGTATCGGCACAATCCCAGTACGCACTCCAGACCGTCGTTTCATCCGCTGTTTCTGCTAACGTGTGTACTTCTTCTTTCGAATACGAATCATCCACCTCCTGTGCCGGTCCAGCCTCCGCTTTCTTCCCAGGAAGGGCACATCCTATCACTGCCGCCGCTATCACCACGCAACATGCCGCGCATAAACCATCTATCCAAAATCTCTTTTTTCTCATGTTCTCTTCCTATCTGCCCTCATTCATTTCGTTATCGTTTACGCACATGTTCATCAGTGAATTTTTCGTTTAGAAAATTCCAGTCCGCAAACCATATTATAAATTCTTAATAAACCAGTTCACCACTGCATTCCACTTGTCATTCAGCGCATTCGCTAGTTTCTCAACTTCCGGAAGACGTCCGTCGTATACTGTTTTATCTCCGTCCGTAATCAGCAGCTTGCTGAATACGCCGTCATACACATCATCGGCCACATTTCTCTGACTGTAGCCAAAGCCGCCCCAGCTCGCCCCAAGGCGGACCATACCCGCCCCGGAAACAGACACTTTGATCGTGCCTGTCACATCCGTGCCGTTGACCCATACCTGAAGTTTCTCTCCCTCCAGGCGGATCTTGAGATCCGTATCTCCCAGATCATTGATCTGAAGCTCCGGTATGTACTCATCTGCCCCGTCGGCGACCGATCGTGTCTTGACCTTTCCGGCTTCTCCTGCCTCTCTGTAAAATACCAGGCTGTCCGCCGCACTGTCAGCAAAGCGTCCCCGCATTTTATATTCGGCTACCAGCGAATCTTTTTTATCTTCTTCCACCGAAATCCGATCTGAAACATCCACTAAATCATGCAGATCCTTGTCCATCATGGTTGTGCTGGTGGAATTCGCTCCTTTTTCAGACAGGATCAGATGATTATTCTGGACAGATACCGCAATATACCGGGAATGATCCTCCGAATCCCGCAGATAGATCGTCTGACCACCGATTTTATTTCCCTGAAGCTTAACCGATATCTCCGCATTTTCAACCGAAACATTCTTTAACGAGATCAGTCCCTCTCCCTGCGGCTCACTCGTCACGACCAGACTGTCTTTCTTAAACTCGTCCGCTCCGCTTTTTAAGGACCATTTTCCCGCTCTCTCCTTATCCCGCTTTGTTTTTCCCGTCACAAACACAATCTTCTGTTTCTGGTTTTCCGGAAGATCCGCTTTCACACGCATCAGAAGATGGTTTGTACTCCAGTACGCCTGCGGCTGGAGACGCGTCAGATCATAGATGGACGACTTGACCGTATTTAGCGCATAACCATCCCGGTTAAAGTTCATTTCAAACAGCTCCTCGATATTATCCCCATTTACCTGGCTGACACTGGTCGTATTGCCATAGCGTCCCGTGTTGGAATGCATCAGGCAGTAAAGCTCCGGCACCGTCCCTACTTCTTCACTGTAAATCTGTTCCATAAAGTGGTAATCCTGCGTGATGCGGCTCTCCATCGCCTTGTCGCTCTCGACCGGAATCCGGTTTTCATCCCGTATATAGTCCATCAGATAATGGTTATAATCCCGCCCCAGATACTGATTCACACGGACAAATTCATCACTCGTCATCTGCCCTAAAAAACGGTCATACCGGTCATAACTGTTGATGTAAGAAAGCCGGTATCCATTTGTTCCAAGCTCCCAATAGCCATTGTCCTGAAGTTTTTTCAGATCCTTGGCGGATAAAAACTTCGGATCCTTCTCAGCAAATTTGTCCGCATAGCTCAGGATGGTCGCCTTATAATTATATTTTTCCAGAATCTTTTCAGAAAACAGCACGGTATCCCGGCGTCCGTCCTCAAACATCAGAAACAATGCCTTATCCGGAAGCGGCTGCTTTTTCTGATAGTACGCCTCGATGTCCGCCTGACTGATCGTCACATACCCCAGATCATACAGTGTCTTTAACTGCTCATCCAGCTCCTTCGTTGAGATCAGCATATCCGTTCCCTGGCGGTCCACGCCAAAATAGGACACGGCCAGAAAGCCGCATTCTTCGCCGCTTACCAGACTCTTATCCTGCGGATCATATGGCATATAGACACTGTTGACATTCAGCGTGCGTACAATCGCAAACACCAGAGTTAAAAGAACCGCGCTCTCCAGGATGGTACGGATGATTTTTATTTTATCTTTTCGCGTCTCTATCTTATACATCCGCCGTTCCCCCTTGTTTTTTCTGCTTTTTCTTCTCTTTCTTTTCCTTTTCTTTCACATCACTCGGTGTCATGCGGGTCCCCCAGGTCGATTTCCAGAATGTCACCCATGCCACCGGCATCTGCCACAAGAGAACAATCTCGTAGTAGAGGCAGAATAAGAATCCAAAATACCACGTTGTACTCTTCCGGAAGAAAAGCTGTGCAATACTCATCATCAGAGACATCAAAAGCAGGCCGACCAGAAAGGTCGTCGGAAAAATATGCTGTGTAAACGGCACATAAAAAAGGTTATACACCACCACAACCGGTGCCAGAATCGGCACCAGCAGACCGATAAAAAAGTTGACCGCCGCAAACGGTTCTTTTCTCCACATAAATTCTCCTGCCATCAGCGACTCACGAAGCCAGGAACGTTTCCAGCGCATCTGCTGCTTTAAAAATACTTTCTGCTGATTCGGCACGATCGTCGAACAGATCGCCGTATCCTGATAATAGGTCCGGTGGTTCTTCAAAACGAAATTCGTCATCGCCCGATCATCTCCAAACGTCGCCTTGTGTCCTAGAAAACGCTGATTTAACCAGTCCTCTTCATGTTTCTTCACAATTTCCTTCCGGTAGCAGGACAGCGGTCCCGACAGACAGGTAACCGTGTCAAACAGGGCCTCCGACGCTTTCATCACACGAAATGCGATATAATAGCGAACGGCCTGCATTTTGGTCAGGCTGTTGGTATAGGTATTTGCCACATCCGTTCTTCCTGCTACACCACCCATCTTCGGATCCTGGAACGGCTGAACCAGGTTAATAACCGCATATGGATCCAGGAAACTGTCGGAATCAACGAAAATAACCAGTTCCCCCTTTGCCACATCCACGCCCCGGCAGAGCGCCGCCCGTTTTCCCGCATTTTTCTCCTGGACAATATAGGAGAGGCGGTTATTGACGCGCAGACGTTCCCCTACGGAAGATTTTATCTCCTCGATCGTCTCTTTTATTACTTCAACGGAGCGGTCCGAAGAACAGTCATCCACCACAATGACCTCCAGCTTATCCGACGGATAATACTGGTTCATGCAGGAGAGAATCGTTCTCCGAATCCATGTCTCCTCGTTAAAACACGGAATGATGATCGTCACGCTCGGTTTAAAATCCGGATTGATTTTCACCGGACGGTACAGTGCGCCGAACGCATAGCGGCTTAAAAGAAACAGCGCCGCCACCAGACTGTATGAGTACAGGAGCGCATTGTATTTGAAATAAATAACACTCTCTGCGCGCATCAGTGCAATCATCAGGCTGATTCCAAATAAGAGGATCAGACTGCCAAGATAAAGATACCGATCCTTATGTCTGTGCATATACGTCCTGAGATCTTCCACAAATTCGAATCCGGCGTAGAATTCACCGTCTTTTTCAAACGTTCTGACACAGGATGCCGCCATGTGAACCTTCATCTCCCGCCCCTCCGGCATACTGCCCGGCGGGATCTCAAATTTCAGCCGCATCCCGTGTCCTTTTCTTAAGCGTTCCACGCTTGCAAGATCCGGGAAACGGAGCGATATACCCGTTTCCGATATATCGCCGCTGACCGCCGAAATGGTCTTCCTCTTTCCCGCCATATCCTGAAAGGAAACTTCCACCGGAAATCCGGCAACAAAGCGGATTCCTGACTTGCGGTTCAAAATGACGGATTCGACACTATCATTATCTGCCGATATACCGCGCCGGTCAAACTTGGAGCGGATTCCCTCCGGATCCGGCACATCCGGCAGAACTCTTCGATCCGCCCGTTCATTTAACAGAATATCTCCGTCAAATGTTTTTAAATCCCATTCTTTTTTCTTAAAAAGCTTTTTACCCATAATTTATCCTATCTGCCAAGATAATCATCAATCCGCGCAAATGTATACCCCTGTTCCTTCCAAATCGGTATCATCGCATCCAGGGCCTGCGCCGTGTATTTGGCATTTTCCTGCATATGCATAACCAGGACCGTTCCGTCGTGTACCCGCATATATTCATTTTGTGAAATTCTTCTGCGCTGCAGACGTTCCAGCATGTCCTCATAACTGCTTGCCTCATAATCTCCTGTCGAAATTTCTCCCGAAACAGAATAGTCAAATCCGACATCGAACACCTGGCTGATGCCGTTCTTGCTGACTGCCAGTGTCGGCGGACGGAACATCTTTGATAACGCCGGTTTTCCCGCTACCTCTACGTTTCCGGTATATTTGTACAGTTTATTATAAGAAGTCACAATGTCCTTCCGAAGATTCAGTGCCTCCTCGTCCGTCAGAGTCAGATCGACACTTTCATTTTCATCCAATGGATTCGCCAGCGGTATATGTCCATCCGTATGGCAGGCAATCTGATGCCCTTTAACCGCGATCGTGCGAAGCAGGTTCGGGTTTGCATCCACATACTCTGTTTTGATAAAGAAAGTAGCCTTGACATTCTGCTTTTCCAGCACATACAGAAGCTCATTTAAGGACTGTTCCGTTCCCCAGTCATCAAAGGAGAGGAAAATCACTTTATCATTCGTGAAGACACCGCTCTTGTCCAGACTTTTGACTTCGCTCGCAGAAAATCCCGGAAGCTTCTTTCCCGTGTCGATAAACCGGGTTCCGATGTAGTGATCCCGAATCCAGTTAAAGCGGTCCTGATCGGTCGCCATATTCGTCAGAACATTCTTATCCAATGTGATATCCGTCTGTTTCTGATTGCTCAGCGTATATTTTTCCGGTGAATCCAGCATACGGCTGACTGTATGTATTTCAAATCGGCTCGCATCTTCAATTTCTCCTGTGTCATGTGAGCGGTACGCCAAGGTGTCCACATGTGCATTCATAAAGCCATCCAGCATGACACCAAAAATGGTGGATCCCCGCTGCGTATAGCGGTCATTCTCATAATATCCCATATTAAAGCTGACAAATGCACCTCTCGTCAGACGGATACGCTCCAGTTTTCCAATCACTTCCGGAATGTTATCCAGAACGATCTCCTTATCTTCGGTTTTTACGACACGGAAAGTACTCTCTATCAGGCTACATCCCGCCGTATGCAGCGCTTCCTTCGTCTCATTCTCCGCCTTGCCATTCGGCATAAAAACAATCTCTGAATCGATTCCATAACGCCATTTTGCGTAGGTTTCCCATGCATTCAGATATTGTGTCACCGCATCAAATGTCTGCGGATATTTCTTCGTTGCCTTATACGCAATATCCACCTCGTGACCATCTGCCAGAATTGCCTCAATCAGAGAAGGCTTTGACATCAGTTCATCCAATGTGACAAAAAAGGTAGCGTTTCCATTTCTCGCTTTCATCGCGTCCAGCGTATCCAGAACGGCGTTTTCATGTCCCAGATCATAAAATGAAAAACTGAACGCACGCTCCGTCGTGTAGACCATGTTCTGCGCTTCTACCTGTTTTTGTTGATTATTCCGACGCATTTCATTGACCTTTTCTGGTGCCAAAACCGGGATCGTGCCGGAATTCTGAATCAGCGTCTGTATATCCGAAAGCGCCAGACCTGCCCCTTCCGCTTTCTGTTTCAGTTCTTCTACTGTTTTCCGGTTCTTCGGATCCAGAATATAGAACGCTCCCGCCTGCATGGAATTCTCCGCTTCCGTCTGTACTACCTTCACATTTAAAAGCTTCGCAGCGCTCCGGACCGAATCCAGATTTTCTTCACTCTGTACATAGTACAGCCGTGCCGGATCTTCTGTATACTGATACAGCGCATGGAGTCCCGACTGCATGGAGTCAAATGCGGCTCCCGCCGTCTCCACCTTCTCCCCGCCATCCGTCAATCCAATGCTATATCCGGCTTCTGCAATTTCCCGGATCTCCTCGCCGCGCGTCTCAAGTTCTTTCGGACTGACAAAAAAGGTAGCTGATGCCGCATTTTTTTCCAGTTCTGCCAGAAGGGAACGAAGCAGGCTCTTCTCCGGAAGGCTGATAATTCCCACTCCGATTTTTGCTTCTTTCGTCAGGCAATAATGATATACGGCTGCCCGTTCGGCATCCGGCGCATCTGCCTGCTGCCGAAGTACCTGTATGCCCGGTGTTCTTTCCATTCCTCCGACGGGACCGGTTGGAATTTCTTTCTCCTCCAGCACCTCCGTCAGCCACTGAAATTCTTCCTGCACCGAAATGGTTTCTTTTTCCGCCTCTTCCGGCGTTTCTTTCAGTTCTTCCTGTTTATCGATCACTGGCGCTTGTGCATAAACCGCCTCTTCCTGCGCCGGCTGCCATTTCCCCCGCAGATCAAACACGAGGATCGTCTGACCCTGCAGCGAATTGATTTCTTTTTCTATCTCTTCCCGGCTGGAAAATGTATCATCCGTGATGACACGATCCTCGTTCGGATCCACCAGTGCCTCATAACCGCTGACCGCCGCCGCATTCAAAAGCTCTGCTGTCACCTCACTGTCACAGTATAAAAGCGGCACTGCCACATCGGCGCCGGTCGAAATTGCCTCCCGGGATGTAAGCATATCCTCGATCATTTCTCTGACTTCCCGGCTCTGCAGGTTTCCGCTTCCATCCGTTCCATTGCTTACCAGCTCCTGACCGGTTTTTAACATTCTGGCAACATAGTCCTTATTTTCCAGCGTTTCTGCCGCAGACAAGGCAAACGATGCCTTGATTCCTGTCTCCTCCAGGCGTTTTAACACCGCTTCATTGACGTTCACATCCTCATTTAAACCCCGGAACAAAATTCGGATGGTTTTCTCCGGATTTTCTTCCTGATCCTGGATAAGCTCCGCTGGTTCTGATAAAAAGAACTTCTCATATGCCTTATCTATCTCCGAATCTCCTGTCTCAATTCTTCCATCCACATAGGCTTTCGCATTCGGTGAATAGCTTTTATTCATAAAAAAGATGCCCCAGATGCCGGCAGACATCACTAACACACCGGCAGCCAGTCCCAGAAAAATCCAGCTTTTTTTCCGTTTGTTTTTTACATTCTCCACCAGATAACCCCCGATTTATTCAGCGCATCGACTGACCATTCGCCCTTGATATCCAACAGTATTTTCTTACTCCGCTCCGTTCCCATCAGAGAAACGACTCCTTCTAGTCCGCGGTCGCGAAATTCTCCATGTGCAACCGCATGAATCACGCAATCTGCATTCTGGATCTCGCTCCATTCTTTTAATTCGACGCCGTATTCCTGTTTTACCAGTTCTTTATCCGCCCATGGATCGACTACCTGCGGCTCGATCCCGTATTCCCGCAGATGATTGATGATATCGAGCACCTTGGTGTTCCGGATATCCGGGCAATTTTCCTTAAAGGTAATTCCCAGAATCACTATCTTCGCCTTAGACGGATCAATTCCTGCACGGATCATCTTTTTCAATGCCATATCTGCCACAAAAATTCCCATATGGTCATTGATTCGGCGCCCGGATGCTACAATCTGGCTGGTATATCCAAGCCGTTCTGCCTCGTAAATAAAATAGTACGGATCTACGCCGATACAGTGCCCTCCGACCAGTCCCGGGCGGAATCCCAGCGCATTCCACTTCGTGTTCATGCCATCCACGACCTCATTGGTATCGATTCCCATCCGCTCAAATACCATTGCCATCTCATTCATAAATGCGATGTTGATGTCCCGCTGGCTGTTTTCCACTACCTTGACTGCCTCCGCCGTCTTAATAGAGGATACCGGAAACGTTCCTGCTTCAATAATTGTATCATATATCTGCCCGATCCGGTCCCGTGTTTCCGGATCCATTCCCGATACGATCTTCCGGATCGATTTGAGCGTGTGAACCCGGTCGCCCGGATTGATTCGCTCCGGTGAATATCCAATCCTGAAATCCACGCCGCACTTTAATCCACTTTCTTTTTCAAGGATCGGGGCACAGATCTCCTCCGTCACGCCAGGATACACCGTACTCTCATACACAACGATCGCTCCGCTTCTCAAGTTTCGTCCTACCGTCTCACTCGCCCGGATCACCGGCGACAAATCCGGTGTCTTATCTCCATTGATCGGAGTCGGGACTGCCACCACTACAAACGATGCCTCTCTAAGCTTTGCTTCTTCATCTGTAAATTCAACACTACAGCTGGAAATAACCTCATCCCCCACTTCCAGTGTCTCATCAATTCCCTTTTTATACTGTGCAATCTTCCGGCTGTTTACATCAAAACCGATAACTGGAAATTGTTCCGAAAATGCGACTGCCAGCGGCATTCCAACGTATCCAAGTCCCACTATGGCAATTTTAAATTCGCTGTCCTCTTTCTTTTCCATATATTTTTCTCCCTCCATGCTTTTTTGTTTCATAGAACGCAGCTTCCTATGAAATAAAAAAGCTGCAATCAATATCTGATTGCAGCCGAACCACCTTAATGTAATATATCTGACACTCATTTTTCATATCACATGTTAGGCTTCTATGCTTTGCGTCCCTGTATTTCTACAGGTTTGCCAAACGAATCTATCCTGTTTTTCAGGCTGTAATATACACTCATGACGTCTTTTCTTTAATATTACACCCTTTATTTCTACATTTCAAGCATTATCTGCCGATACACATTGCTCTGTCATCATAGCAATATGGTGTTCCATACGTGACCTCTATAAATAGCTTTTATTTTTCCTGACTCACTGTCTCCTCTTTTAGCGAAACTGCCTGCGCTTTCTTCCCGCAAACCACAAACATCGCCACGCCCGCCGCAAAGATAAACAGTGAGATAAACTGTGAAGTCGAGAGGAACCCGACCGCTCCCCGGTTCAAATCACCGCGGAAAAATTCCAGCACGAAGCGTCCCAGACTGTAGCAGATCAGATACAGGGATACCACCTGCCCCTGTTTTTTGCACTTTTTCGCCGCATAAAGAAGCAGCAGGCAGTGCAGAAAATCCAGACCGCTTGAGATGAGCTGGGTCGGAACCAGGGGAATGTTGTTCGGGGCAAAGTCCGAATTGTGGAACACGATCGCAAAATGGCTGTGGGTCGGCATACCGTAGCAGCAGCCAGCCAGGAAACAGCCGATCCGTCCAAAGCCCTGTGCGAGCGCAACCGACGGCATGACCAGATCCGCATACTGGAAAAAGGAAATATGCTTGATCCGGCTCAGCACATAGCCGCCCAGCACGCCGCCGATGATGCCGCCATATACGACAAATCCATCGCTGATATCCAACAATTTCTTCGGGTTTTCTACAATCTCATCCAGAATTGTGACATAGTACAGAATTTTTGCACCTAAAATTCCACATACGACACCGCAGATCGCGATGGAGAGGATCATATCGACGTCCATCCCCCGCTTGTTTGCCCGGTACTCTGCCATGTAATACGCAGCGATAATGCCGATGCCGATCATCAGACCGTAGCCGTGGATCGTGATGCTGCCGATTGTGAATAAGTCATTTTTCATGAAAGGTTTATCCTCCTATTTAGTTTACGTTCCCTGATGCTTTTCGATTATAGCATTATTTATATAAAAAAACAAATGTTAATAGATAGCAGAAAAACAGATGTAAAACAGGCTTTTTTCTTCCCATTCTACATCTGTTTCACTATACTTATTTTATAATTGAGGATACAATCAAGCCCGTATCCAGACTCCTTACGCCTCTTCCCGCTCTTCCTCCGGCAGCAGGTTCGTCATGCTCTTTAAGCTGATCGCCAGTGTCGAGCTGTTGTGCAGCAGCGCCGACATAGACGGTGTGATGATACCAGCCACCCCCAAGAGAATCAGACCTAGGTTGAAGCTGATGACGAAACGGTAGTTTCCATGGACACGTTTCATCAGATCCATGCTCAGATGACGCAGAAGCACGACTTCATCCAGGGAATCTTTCTTGATCGTGATATCCGCGATCTCTCTGGCAATCTCCGCACCCTCGCTGACTGCGATGCCCGCGTCTGCCGCTGACAGGGCCGGTGAATCGTTGATGCCGTCACCGATCATGATAACTTTGTGGCCCTTCGCCTTCTCCTCCTCAACAAAGCGCGCCTTATCCTCCGGAAGTACCTCGGAGAAATAATCATCCACGCCGACCCTCTTCGCGATCGCCGCTGCGGTCCGCTCGCTGTCGCCGGTCATCATGACAATGCGCTTAAATCCAGCCTCTTTTAACTGGCGGATGACAGACGGTGCTTCCTCACGCAGCGGATCCTCGATGCAGATAACGGCTGCAAGCTGTCCGCCGATTGCCATGTAAAGATGGGAACAATTTTCCGGAAGGTTCTCAAACTTCTCTTTTCCATCCTCCGGCAGTGTGCACTTCTCATCCTCAAATACGAAATGGTGGCTTCCAATCACGACGCGTTCTTCGCCCACATAGGTAGCGATACCGTGCGCTACGATGTAATCCACTCTCGAGTGCATCTCTTCATGTACCAGATGACGTTTTTTCGCTTCCTGTACGACCGCATTTGCCATCGAGTGCGGAAAATGCTCTTCCAGGCAGGCTGCGATACGAAGCAGTTCTTCCTTCTCCATGCCGTTGAAAGATACCACATCGGATACAACCGGCTTTGCCTTGGTCAGGGTTCCGGTCTTGTCAAATACGATCGTCTCCGCTTCGGCAACAGCCTCCAGAAACTTGCCGCCCTTGACCGTAATGTGATGCTGGCTTGCCTCACGCATCGCAGACAGGACTGCAAGCGGCATTGCCAGTTTCAGTGCACAGGAGAAATCAACCATCAGGATCGACAGTGCTTTCGTCGCATTGCGGGTCAGCAGATAGGTAAGCGCGGTACCGCCCAGACTCCACGGAACGAGTGCATCTGCCAGGTTTGATGCCTTGCCTTCAACAGAGGATTTAAGCTTCTCCGAATCCTCGATCATCTGTACGATACGCTCATAACGGGTGGAGCCGGCGGATTTTTCTACCTTGAAGGTAATCTCGCCCTCTTCCAGCGCGGTTCCTGCGTAAACATAGCTGCCCGGCTCTTTTCTGACCGGCTGGGATTCGCCGGTCATCGAAGCCTGGTTGATCATCGCCTCGCCGCTCACTACGACGCCATCCAGCGGAATCACTGTACCCATATGGACGGTCAGCTCGTCGCCCGCGGTAACATCCGAAAGCGGTACAAAGACTTCGGTCCCGTCCACTTTCTTCCAGACCTTTTCCACGTTCAAGGACATGCTCCGCGCCAGATCACCAACGGATTTCTTATGTGTCCACTCCTCCAGAAGCTCACCGACGCCGAGCAGGAACATAACGGAGCCAGCTGTATTGAAATCGCGGCGCAGAAGGGAAACACTGATCGCCGTCGCATCCAGCACCTCCACATGCAGCTTGCGCTTAAATACGAGGCAGTGGATACCTTTCACGATATAACGGATCGCCTGCACGGACGTGTATACCGCACGGACCGGCGCCGGGAGAAATGTCTTCGTCGCAAAACGGGTCAGTACCTTCTGAATCAGCTTTTCTTTGTACTCCTGATTCAGGGCGCGTCCGCTGCTTTTAACTGCCATCTCCTGTTTTTCGGTAATCTGACCATCAAACGCCGCTACCTGTACGAGAACCGCCTCCCGATCCTCCTTATAATAGATAACCGCATCTGCTGTCCGCTCATACACCTTGGCCGCCGTCACGCCGTCCAGACCAAGCAGATACTGTTCCAGAACATCCGCTTCGCGCACGGTGTGAAATTTCCGGACAAGGCTGATACGGATTCTTCCTTTGATTTCATGCTTTATAATGAATTTCATGATTCATCTTCCTCCGGTTATAGAAGAGCTGCCGCGAGACAGCATCCCATGCTATCTTGCGGCAGCCCCCCCTGTTATTTAGATTCATGTATTCTTGGAGTTGCTATTACTGCTCTGCCTTCTCAGCCTCCGGTGCGGCCTCGGTTGCCTCAGCAGTCTCGTTGAAATCCTCATCCTCACCAAAGCTCTCATAGCCGCGAGCCTCGTTGATCTGCTTTGCCTCAGCCAGGATGTCCTCAGCGTTCTCCTGAATATTGGTAGCGGTGGTCATCACACAATCACGTGCACGAAGTCCGGCTGCTACGCAGTTTACGTAAAATTTCTTTGCATCCTCGCTGCCAAGAATCTTAACACCTGCTGTTCCGAACAAAACGCCGCCTGCAAATAAACCTAATTTTTTTAATTTGAAAATGTCCATCATGATTACTCCTCCTCTGATATTATCTAATTATATTCACATATGATTTTTGAAAACTATTTATTCCATTTCAAATGCGAATATTGCTGCGTTTAATGACTCATTTCTGAGGTACAAGTAGATGGTAACAGCTTACCCCCATGATAGTCAAACCTAACTTTCCTTATTGAGATTTTTTATCAGCTGGCATCCGAAGTTATACTTGACAGCTCATCCTCATTCCGCAGAGAATACTGGCGGCAACGGTTTAAAACTCCGATTTCTTCCAGCACTGCAATCATCCGGTACACCGTTGCCTTTCCGATCCCCGGGTCGCGCTTGGATGCCTCGTAGTAGATCTCCTTACAACTGCTCCATCTTCCCTCCAGGATCACATCCAACATGATCTTTCTTTGATCGGTCATCCGTTTCCCCCGTCTCTTCAGTTCGCCGATAATCTGCTCTCTCTGCTGCATCGTATCATCTCTCTTTCCATATCTTCTAAATTATTTTGCCGCACATCTGCCGTTTCCGTCCACAACCCGGCTTTTTATTAGCGCAGACTAACTGTTCGTTTAAAATATATAGCATACTCTGCTTGCCACTCTTTTTGCAAGTACTAAATTCCGCTTTTGCCTCTGGCTCAGCCTCATTAAGTCCTTAGATACGACTCGCACTAAGTGCTCATATTATATTGTGTTTCATCAAAAACAAAACATAATTAGCATGAACAAACTCAGGTTAGAATGCCGCAACTCAAGTTAGATGTCTCTAACCTTAATTTAAAGACTACCTCTTTTTTTCTCATCTGTCAATGAATTTTCGAAAATATATTTGATTTTCTTCTCTGATAATGGTAAGGTACTCACAGAATAATCAATTCAGACAGGAAAGGAAGGATTTTTCGATGAGCTTCAAAGAAATAAAGCCAGAAGAATTAAATTTTAACCCGTTTACCCGCATCGGTTCCGACTGGATGCTTTTAACCGCCGGCACCGAGGATAAATTCAACACCATGACTGCCAGCTGGGGCGGCGCAGGCGTATTCTGGGGCAAACCGGCTGTTACCTGCTATATCCGTCCCCAGCGCTACACCAAAGAATTTATAGACAAAGAAGAACTCTTCTCCGTCAGCTTTTTAAAAGACGGACACCGCGATGCCCTCAAACTCTGCGGCTCCGTATCCGGCCGTGACCACGACAAAATCAAGGAAGCCGGCCTGACCCCGGTCTTCATCGACGGCGTACCGGCATTTGAAGAAGCTGACACCATCCTCATCTGCCGCAAAATGTACCGCACATCCATGAATCCGGCAGATTTTATCGATAAGGACGCTGACAGCAAGTTCTATCCGGAGAAGGACTATCATGATATGTATATTGCGGAGATTGTGAAAGCGGTTGTGGCTGAATAAGCAGAGCCGCTCCATTTAAAATTTAAATCCCACAGGAAACGCTGATTTGCAGCATTTTCTGTGGGAATCCTTTGAATGATCCTTTTGGGTCTATTTGTTTATATTGTGTCTTTATTTATTCCTTTATTTTGCCAATTCCAGCATCCGCGCCAGCGGACCAACCGCCCTCTGCCGCATCGCCTCATCCATCTCCACTTCCTCTTCCGGATTTTCCAGCGCCCGCAGTACGCTGTCCAGATGAATCTTCTTCATATTCGGGCAAAACTGACGGTGACCTACGGAGAAAAACTTCTTCTCCGGGTTCTTCTGCAGCAGTTCATAGAACACGCCCATCTCGGTGCAGATCAGGAAGACTTTCTCATCCGAATTCGTCGCATAATCAATAATCTGGGAGGTACTTCCGACAAAATCTGCCAGCTCCAGCACATCGCCGGTACACTCCGGATGCGCCAGCACAACTGCCTCCGGATGCAGCTCTTTTGCTTTCTTTACATCTTCCGCATGAATACTCTTATGTACATGGCAGAAACCGTCATTGAAAATAAAATGTTTCTCCGGCACTTTTTTTGCGATAAAACGTCCCAGATTCTCATCCGGAATAAAGAAAATATCCTTGTTCGGCAGTTTTTTCACGATTTTGAGTGCATTCGATGAGGTAACACAGACATCCGATTCTGCCTTGATCTCCGCCATCGAGTTCACATAACAGACAACGGCTACATCCGGATACTCTTTGCGTACTTCGCGGATCTTCTCCACCTCAACCATGTGAGCCATCGGACAGTCCGCGCTCCGGTCTGCCATGATAACCGTCTTCTCCGGGCTTAAAATCTTCGCACTCTCGCCCATAAATGACACGCCACAGAAAATGATCGTCTTCTGCGGCACCGTCGTCGCCAGCTCCGCCAGATAATACGAATCGCCCACATAATCGGCAATCTCCTGCACTTCTCCATCTACGTAATAATGTGCCAGAATCACGGCATCCTTCTCTTTTTTTAATGTCTCGATCCGCTGCTTTATCTCCTGATCCATCTCTTTTCCCTCTCCTTTTTTCACCGCTCTGTTCACGCTTCCGAATCCCCATCGATTGACAGAAACCATACCATTTTTCCGACAGCTGCGGTTCATTTTCTTCTTTACAATGTATCCGACATCTTTGCCACGCCATATTTCTCTGTCCATATAGCTTCCACACGGTAAACTTCTGTGATTATACCTCTAAGAGAAAAGCTGTGTCAATGAAATTTTGACACTTTTTATTACATCTGTCTTGTCATATAGCGATTCACAAATATTCAAACTGAAAGTTGGCTTTGCCTGTAAAAAAAGAATGTGCCTTGGCACATTCTCAAACTGTAGACAAAGTGGTGTTTGATCGTTAGGTCAGGCACCACTTTTCTGTTGCGTTCATTTCATTCAGTAAAATTTCAACTTTAAACATAAATGACATCGATTTTCTATTTCCCATAGCCAGTATCTTAGCTAGTTTTTTCAGATTCATGCATGCAAAAGTAAGCCCGGCTTTCATTTCCATCCGTGCCTTTCCTATGTACTGAGTATATCGAAAACCATGATGGTCTTTCGCTGTTCCAAAGATTCGTTCTATCGTTTCTTGTCGTTTTTGATAAATCTCTTTGTTTCCCAGTGTATGACGGATATCTTCTGCTTTCTCTATGTATCTTTCCCATACATGTTGTGTTACCAGCTTCACATGATCTTTGCTTTCTGTGCATTTAGATTTCTGAGGACAATTACAGCAAATATATCCACGGCTTTTGTATTCACGATAGCCATCCCGATTTGTTGTGCTATAAGAAAGCACCTGATTTTCAGGGCAAAGATAGCAGTCGTAATACTCGTCATAAACGTATTCATGCTTTCTGAAATAGCCTTCTTTTGTCATCGGGCGCTTATACGGAAACAAAGGTTCAATTCCATCTAATAGCAGCCTTCTGGCAATCGCCGGTGTCCGGTATCCTGCATCTGCAATAATCATAGAAGGATCAAATGACTTTACTTTTTCATACAGTGCCTTAAACGTTCTACTGTCATGCTCATTTCCAGGATGAACTCTATATCCCAAAATCCATCCATGCTGATCACACGCGGTTTCGACTGCATACGCGAAAACATGTTTATGTTCCCCTTTTCGAAACCAGCCACTTTCTGGATCAGTGATACTGCTTTTTTTGTGTTTTGACATCGGACGGAATTTCTACTGAAGTCTCTGAGTCTTCTGAACTGGTTTCTCCAGATGTTGGCGGCTGATGCTTATCTTTTTCTTTCAATGGCTTTTTCCCATGAGCCAGACGATCCTGCTCAATTTCCTTTTTTAACTCATCTTCATACCAAAGGGCTTGTTCATGAGCAATCCTTTTTCTCATTTTTTTACTATTAGCACAAGCTTTTACATGCGTTGAATCAACAAATATCTGGCTGGTGTCTACAAGCTTGTACTTCATACATTCTTCGAGAATTCTGGAAAAGATTTGTTCAAAAAGATCCGTATCTTTAAAACGGCGTGTATAGTTTTTTCCAAATGTAGAGAAATGTGGAACCGAATCCATCATATCCAGGCCAAGAAACCAGCGGTAGGCAACATTTACCTCAATCTCTTTCATTGCTTGCCGCATGCTTTTTATTCCATAGAGGTACTGAATAAACGGAATTTTTATGAGCATAACAGGGTCCATACTCGGCCGGCCATTATCAGGGCAGTATTTTTCTTCCACTAAGTCATAAATAAAGTTCCAATCAATGGCTTTATCGATTAACCGTAGCATGTGATTCTGGGGTACCATGTCATCCATGCAGAACATAAGCATCTGTTCTCTTTTTTTATCCGCATTTTTCGTCATCATAAAAAACACCGCCCTTTCTGATATCATTATATCAGAAAAGCGGTTCTAACAATAGCAAACCCCCGCAAAAGCGGGGCTTTGTCTACAGTCTGAAGCGTCCTCTGCTTTTATACAGGGACGCTTTTCTATTACCAGTCATCTATTTTTCTAGCGAGTCCTGTTGGTATAAACCACCACATAACTAATAAAATTATAAGTATTACATCCGCTACCTTCCCTAAAAATTGCAAAGGAATCATAGCAAATCCTATAATAGGTAACGTTAATACTTGGATTATATATTGTACTAATTCCCCCAATGAGAAAGAGCCAAAAAACTTCGGCGGCGGATCGTCATAAGGAAATTTTTCACGAAAATCATAAGGATAGAGTAAATGTTTAATATACAATACGACTGCAGTAATTATAACACATTCCGGGTAAAACATTATATATTTCATATTCCGTTATATCCCCGCATAGTCAGAAAAGCGCAGTGCGTACCTGCCACTATAGCCGTACTGTAACGATAACCACGCCACATAATTAAAAAAATCTGTATATGTTTCGATGTCTTCATAGACATTCATAATTTGTCCGGTTGTACTTTTTACTTCAAAAATTTTGTCCATACCTGTCCTCCCACATATAATACTCATATTCCTTATTTTATTATAACATTATTTGTTATAGTTGCAATGGTGGTGCCTACTATATGCAAGGAATATCTAATCATACTTATCAGGATCTGATTCAGGATCTATCGTTCATCATCAGAAAAACCGAAGATAAGTGCAATTTTCACGTCATCAGAGTTGGAGCATCTACTATACATTATACGTACTGTTTTAAATCTCAAAAAAGTGCTGCCGCACTATTTTAGTGCGACAGCTCCATTACACAAAAAATCGGACGGTTTTTCGCTGTTCAAACCGTCCGATCTACATGACATATTTATAATTTTATCGCTTTATGCACATCCACCCTTATTGCTGAAACAGCACCAGTCTCGATACCTTTCCTTCCGCGTCCGCCCAGATCGCGCATTTCTTTCCCGCTTCCAGATCGTCTGCGGTCACTATGTTCCGGGTTAAATACGGCAGAATACGTGTCTCAGCGCTGACCGTATAGGTCACGCCATCCTTTGCTTTCACACAGACGGTATCATCATTCTCGGCACTCTTTTTCACCGACTCGATCTCCGTGTAAACCGGCACGGCGCTCACATCGGTTACATGGACGAAGAAGAGCTGTCCGTTCGTGATTGGCGGCTCGCTCATCGCCATCGCATCCCCGATGTAGGCATATACAACGGTTCCCGTCTCCGCCTCGGTCATATCGACCGGATTGCCTGTCTCTGCGTCAAAAATCGGCGTTTCCGGTGAAAATGTGATCACCATCTCGCCGGCACTGCTGATTCCCGACTGATTGTCGATCGTGACGGAATCGCTGGTAACCTCCGAAACTGGACCATAAACACAAATAGTTTCCGCTGCAGTGGCCTCCCCAACTGCCTCCGTATCTTCGACAACCGGCTTTGTCTCCTCATCGCCCGCTTTTGCACTGGAAGCGCACCCAAGCGCACCTACCGACAGTGCTGCACAAATTCCTGCAATATATAACGATTTTTTTTTCATAATTTGAATCTCCTTCCGACTGTTCTTATGCCTGCTCCCTATCTGTTCCCAGGGACTTCTCTGAAATTTTTCAAAACTTCCCAGGCACTTTTTAGTTTCTAAAACCAGTAAAATATTTTTCTTTATACTCTGTATTCAGCTCTTCTATCTGGTTTTCTCTGTTCTAACAGTCTACCCTATTTCATTCAAAAGTAAAAGTGCTTTTTTCTTACGGATTTCTGATATTTTATTACTGTTCACGCATACGTGCCCAGTAACGGAATTTGCCGTGGCTTCGCATTTAAATACGGCAATTCCTGCTGCCACCACGTTTTCTTACGGCACTTTCGGTTCCAAAAGTGCCTACCCGTAAACAGTAACGATATTTTCCCTTGCCGGTCAGGAGGTCCATACAAAGCTTCAGCAACTGTGCTGCCATGTAACATTTCACTCCACTTCCTCTTCTATCAGCTCCACACGGCAGATCTGTGGAAAATTTACCGCGCTCTCCCCGCCTATATTTTCAAGTCCAGGCTGATTTCCACTCCTTATTTCCGCCAACCACAAAACTTGCCGGTAATAGTCGATTTTCTTCAATCGTCCTGCTGCCGTTCGGTAAGCGCCGCCATCCTTGTGCACGTCCGGTTGGAACCAGGTCACAGAAAGCCGAACCGTCTCGCCACGCATCAGCTGCTCCTCCGCTTCTACAAGCGTCTGATTGATCATCTCGCGCACGCTGTCATCCAGATCGATCTCCCGCTCGGTCAGGCGCGCTTCCTCCTCTACCGCCTCCTCATAGCCATTCAGTGCCGCAAACGAGGCGAACTGCGCCGCCCGGTCCTCCACCGGCATCCGTGTATGGCGCAAGGGAAATGGGTAAGAATGACCGAGGATATCGCCGTAGCGGCGCTGAGCGTCACTTTCCTGCCCTTCTGGGGTTTGGCTTCGTCCACTTTTTAAGTTTTCAAATTCATTCACTCTATATTGATCTTCCATCTATGCCTGATGCCCCCCGATCTGCCCGTTCCGCTCCTTGGCGGTCGCGCCTTCCTCAAAGTTCATCCCGCGCAGCACCGCATTTTTTCCATATTTTTTCTTGATCGTCAGAAGCGCTTCCTGCATCCGGCGCTCCCGCTCGCGTTTTTTCTGTTCTTCCTTCTCTTTTGCTTCCTTTTTTGCGTAATCGGTAAACAAATCAAGCTGTTCAAATGTTTCCTTCTGTTCACGCTCTTTCGCCATTTTCTCATTTACCACATGGCATGCCGAGAGCGACATCCGGCGGATGAGAAGCGCCGGGTTGACAATCTTATCATACAGAGCCGCCATCGCCTCCAGAAGCTCGCTTGAGGACGAAGTCGCACGCGGCAGATTCCACGTTCCATGTGCATGCTTCGGCACACGCCGCCCGTAGCGATCGGTTGTTACCGGTCCCTTGTATACTTTCCGTATCTCCGGGCGGGTCAGGTTTTCGATGTCATATCCGACCGTTAGAACGAGCTGATCGGTCACTAGCCGTTTTTCCACCAGCTCCAGCGAGATCCCGTCAATCATCTCCTGAACCACGATCCGCGCCTTGTCCGCCGTGTACGGACAGTGAAGCACCTGTCCGCAGCCCAGACTGCTACTCTGCGGCTTGTACGCCCGTATCTGTGCGATCGTGCACGACTCATAGCCCCACGCATGGTCAATCAGAAGCTCGGCGTTGATGCCGAACATCTGGTACAGCAGTTCCTCGCTGTAAAACTCGCCCAGTTTTCCCAGTGAACAACGCGCAATATCGCCCATTGTCCGAAGTCCCGCCTGCCAGAGTTTCTTCTGATAGCCCGGTCCAACCCGCCAGAAATCAGTCAGCGGCTCATGCGTCCACAAAAGCTCCCGATAACTCTGCTCATCCAGCTCGGCAATCCGCACGCCGTCCTTGTCCGCTTCCACGTGCTTCGCCACAATATCCATCGCCACCTTGCACAGATACAGGTTCGTCCCAATCCCCGCCGTCGCCGTGATGCCTGTTTCCTTTAACACCGTGCGGATGATGCGCTTTGCCAGCTCGCGCGGCGAAACCTTGTAAATTCCCAGATATTCCGTAATATCCATGAATACCTCGTCGATCGAATACACATGGATGTCCTCCGGTGCCACATACCGGAGATAAATCTGGTAGATCTGCGTGCTCCATTTCATATAGTGCGCCATTCTCGGCGGCGCAACCAGATAGCTGACCGCCAGCGATGGATCCACCTTTAATTCTTCATTTCTCCACGATTTATCCCGGAACTGGCGTCCCGGCGCCCGTCTGCGGCGTTCCTCATTGACTTCCCTAATCCGCTGAATCACCTCAAATAACCTGGGACGCCCCGGCACACCATAGGATTTCAGCGGCGGCGATACCGCCAGACAGATCGTTTTCTCCGTCCGCGATGGATTCGCCACGACCAGATTCGTCGTCAACGGATCCAGACCTCGCTCGATGCACTCGACCGATGCGTAGAACGATTTTAAATCAATGGCAATGTACGCGCGCCTGGAAACTGTTTTCTGCATGGCAGGCTCCTCCCTTCTCTATGAATTTAAAATTTGAGCGCCACTGGTAAAAAATCATCTCACAAAATCAAGCACAGAAAGATTCCGAGCGTACACATGAAAATCCAGTTAAAAACTCACTAAGTGCTTCTATTATAGCATAACCATCAGCTTCACGAAATACTCAAATCCAAACATGTGTTTTGCAGCAGCAATAAAAAATGTGCCTTGGCACATCCGGGCGTCTCGCGCGGTCGCTTGCGACATGTTTCTGCTTCGCGCGAGTGTGCATCCTCGCGGAGCATTTTTGGTTTCATAGGACGTATTTCCTATGAAACAAAAAACCTCCAGTCCATTCGAATGAGAATCACATTTCTCATCCAAACAAACTGGAGGTTTTCTATCTCACCAGGTTTACCTCTTGGATTTATTTACCATTTATTTCTGGCATTATAACTGCGGACCAGCCTTTACCAGAGCCTTGCCAGCTTCGTTTCCTTCGTATTTAGCGAAGTTCTTGATGAAACGGCTTGCCAGATCTTTTGCTTTCTCTTCCCACTCAGCCTCGTTTGCATAGGTATCGCGGGTATCCAGGATAGCCGGATCTACGCCCGGAAGCTCGGTCGGTACTTCGAAGTTGAAGTACGGGATTTTCTTGGTCGGAGCTTTCTGGATATCGCCGTTTAAGATAGCATCGATGATACCACGGGTATCTTTGATGGAGATACGTTTGCCGGTTCCGTTCCAGCCTGTATTTACGAGGTAAGCTTTTGCTCCGCTCTTCTCCATTCTCTTAACCAGCTCTTCTGCGTATTTGGTCGGATGCAGCTCCAGGAAAGCCTGTCCGAAGCAAGCGGAGAAGGTCGGGGTCGGCTCGGTAATGCCGCGCTCGGTACCAGCCAGTTTTGCTGTAAATCCGGATAAGAAGTAGTACTGTGTCTGCTCCGGTGTCAGGATAGATACCGGCGGAAGTACTCCGAATGCGTCTGCAGACAGGAAGATAACGTTCTTAGCTGCCGGTGCAGAGGATACCGGACGTACAATATTCTGAATATGATCGATCGGGTAGGATACACGGGTGTTCTCGGTTACGCTCTTATCAGCGAAATCGATCTTGCCGTTCTCATCCAGGGTAACGTTCTCAAGCAGTGCATCACGTCTGATAGCGTTGTAGATATCTGGCTCAGACTCTTTATCCAGGTTGATAACCTTCGCGTAGCAGCCGCCCTCGAAGTTGAATACACCGTTGTCATCCCAGCCGTGCTCGTCATCACCGATGAGAAGACGTTTCGGGTCGGTAGAAAGGGTAGTCTTGCCGGTTCCGGAAAGTCCGAAGAAGATAGCGGTGTTCTCGCCATTTAAGTCGGTGTTAGCAGAGCAGTGCATAGCAGCGATGCCCTTTAACGGAAGGTAGTAGTTCATCATGGAGAACATACCTTTCTTCATCTCTCCACCGTACCAGGTGTTGATGATAACCTGCTCGCGGCTTGTGATATTGAAGACAACAGCTGTCTCAGAGTTTAATCCAAGCTCTTTGTAGTTCTCAACTTTAGCCTTGGAAGCGTTGTATACTACGAAGTCCGGTTCGAAATTAGCCAGTTCTTCGTCGGTCGGAACGATGAACATATTCTTTACGAAATGAGCCTGCCAAGCAACCTCCACAATAAAACGGATCGCCATACGGGTGTCTTTATTTGCGCCACAGAAAGCATCTACTACAAACAGTCTCTTGTTGGAGAGCTCATTTAAAGCGATATCCTTTACTGCGTTCCAGGTCTCTTTGGATGCTACATGGTTGTCGTTCTTGTACTCGTCTGAAGTCCACCATACTGTGTCCTTAGAGTTCTCATCCATAACGATGAATTTGTCTTTCGGGGAACGTCCGGTATAAATACCTGTCATAACGTTTACTGCACCAAGCTCGCTGACCTGACCTTTTTCATAGCCCTCCAGCTTCGGTTTGGTTTCTTCTTCAAACAGCATCTCATAAGAAGGGTTGTAAACAATCTCCGTTGTTCCTGTGATTCCGTACTTGCTTAAATCGATCTTAGCCATCTTAATACCCCTTTCCTGTTATCCGGCGGCTCCCGTCTGTGTGAAATTGTCAGCCTCGCTGACCAGAATCATGCGCCAAGTCTCACGGACGTTCGACTTGAATTTTGTCTGACATTTCTCACCGAACCGGGGATTTCAGTGTCCCCCACTGTACATGTGTATAGTTTGCAACCGCTTTACCTTTTCACGGTTCTTATATTTTGTACAATGCGAAAACTCGCCTTTTCTTCTCTTTATCTATTTTTACCAAAAGAGATTACTTCATCATTCTAATGCATTCATGGTAAAAAATCAAGCGAAATCGCGAAATGATTGATATTTTTTTATCAATTTCATTATTTCAAATATATCTGTCACTCACAGCGTCTAAATCGTTTAAGTTTTAAAATCACACGTACCACACCGCTTCATTCGTCGCTGAAATGGCATCCGTACCCGCCTCAAAGGCCGCCATCACATCTTTTTTGTCAGACAGCAGTCCCCCGGCGATCAGCGGAATATCGGTGTACTCGCGCATGATCTTAAGAATCTTCGGCATCACCCCCGGCATGATCTCGACTGCATCCGGTCGGAACATTTCGATCTGTTTTTTCAATGTATCGAGTGCGATCGAATCCACAACAAAGGTTCTCTGGATCGCATAAAGTCCCATCTCCTTCGCGTGTTCCACCAGTGTGTTTTTTGTGCTGATAATACCGTCCGCCCGCGTATTGTGGGCGATAAAATCGACCGCCACCCTCTTGGTGCTCAGTCCCTGGATCATATCCACGTGGACGATCGCCACCTTCCCGGCGTCCTTGATGCGCGCTACAATCTGATCAATATCACAGATCGTGCCAAACAGCACAAATACTACCTTACATTCAGATTTAAGACTTTTTTCCAGCCCTTCCCAGCTCTTAATCGCTGCGATTATCGGAGATTCCTCCAGTAATTCAAGCATTGTCATTCTATGCTTCCTCTTCTCTCATAGTCTTGAGTATTTCTCCCATCTCTTTCAGCCCTGTGAAAATCGCATCCGGCACGACATCCGCCTTCGGTACATCCTCCAGCTTCGTCTCGCCGGTCAGCACCAGGATTCCGTGTGCCCCATTTACCACGCCGGTTTTCACATCCGTGTAGATCCGGTCGCCGACAAACGACATTGCCTCGCGCTTTGCCCCGGTCATCTCCAGAACCATATCCACGGTCTCCTTGAATGGTTTTCCGACATACTTCGGCTCCTTTCCGGTCGATAAGGAGATTGCCGCGCACATTGCGCCGCAGTCCGGGATAAAACCATCCTTCGTCGGGCAGTTGATATCCAGATGCGTTGCCAGGAACACAGCGCCGTTGCGGATATACGTGCAGGCGCGCTCCAGCTTCTCATAGGTCAATGTCATATCAAAGCCAATCACGACCACATCCGGCATCTCCCTTGTCAGAAGAATGCCATTTTCACGGAAATTCTCCTCCAGATCCGGCGTTCCCACCAGATAGACTTTCTTTTCAGGATAATACTCTTTCAGATACTGAATCATCACATCCCCAGATGTAATGATCTGATTCCTTTTAATATAACACCCCATTTTTGCCAGTTTGTCAATATATGTTTTCGGAGATTTCGACGAATTATTCGTAAAAAATACATATCTCTTCCCTGCTTTCTTCACTTCCTCCAGGAAATCCAACGCCCCGTCGAGCACATCCGTATCCAGATAAAACGTCCCGTCCATATCGAGGACAAACAATTCTGTCTCCTTTAAAATTTCACGTTTTTCCATGCCTCTCTCCTTGTAATTTTTATCTCTGTAAATATGTAAACACTAAATTTTTTTCCAAAACAACTTTATCCAATCCTGCACAAATATGCAAGCACGTTTTTCATAAATCTTAATTTCAAAAATGGGAAGCCGTACAAATCTCTTCTATGAGTCTGTACAACCTCCCATCTCTCATCTTTATATTCTGCGACAGGCTGGCGGCGTCACTTTTACGTTTTTTTACGCCCGCCCTACATTCTTGCTCGCCACAACCGCAACCCCAGTTCCAGCGCAGTCTGCGATAATCACATCCCCGATATGCACCGGAGCTGCCACCTTCACGGCGCGGATCTCCTTCATGCAATCAAAGATTTTGCCCTTCGGGATATCCGAAGCCGTCTTGACCGCTGCTCTCTCGATCGTGCCGCCCTCGACGCGTACCGTTGAGGTAACGATTCTCGTCGGATTGGTTACCTCTTTCTTTGCATACGCCTCGCCGCGCGGGCATGTATTTCCTTCTACCTTGATCTCGCCATTTCCCATCGTCACAGTGAGCTGACAGCCCAGCGGACATCCGATACAGGTCAGTTCTCTTACTTCCATCACTCATCCACCTCCGTGCAAATGGTTATTTCTTTCAGATCCGGATATTTCTCCAGACTTTCCTTCGTCAGGATTACCTGCTCCATCTCACCCGGTGCCAGCACGCGTTTTTTGCGGCTGCTCACACGCTCTCCGTCAAAATAAACGGAAATGCTGCGGTTTTTATAAACATCTGCCACACGGAAACGAACGGTCAGCTTGTCTGCCATCGCCTCGGTATCGATCGACTGTGGTACCGTGTAGCGGACGCCATTTTCTGCCTTGAGTGTCACGCTGTGACCTTTCTTCGTCTCGCCGGATTTCACATATTTCGCTGCGTTCTGTCCTGCCAGCGCTGCCTCCTCAGATACATAGTCAACCAGATCATGTACATGAAGCACGTTGCCGCAGGCAAATACACCCTCGATGCCTGTTTCCAGACGGTCATTGACCATTGGGCCGGAGGTAACCGGGTTCATCGCCACGCCCATATTTCTCGTCAGCTCATTCTCCGGAATCAGGCCACAGGATAACAGAAGCGTATCACAGTCATAGTGCTCTTCGGTACCCGGAATCGGTTTACGGTCCGGTCCGACCTGTGCCAGCGTGATGCCTTTCACGCGCTCTTTTCCCTCGATATTCACAACCGTATGGCTTAACTTCAACGGAATATCAAAGTCATTTAAGCACTGTACGATATTTCTCTTCAGACCGCCCGAATACGGCATCAGCTCCGCTACGACCTTAACCTTTGCGCCCTCCAGTGTCATACGTCTCGCCATGATCAGTCCGATATCGCCGGAACCGAGGATGACAACCTCTTTACCGACCATATGACCCTCGATGTTCATGAGACGCTGTGCCGTACCAGCAGTGTAGATACCTGCCGGACGATACCCTGGAATGTTCAGGGCGCCTCTCGGACGTTCGCGGCACCCCATCGCCAGGATAATCGCTTTTGCCTTAATGAGCTCCAGTCCCTCGCTGCGGCTTACGACTGTGATCTCTTTGTCTTTATTAATATCCAGTACCATGCTGTTTAAGCGGTACGGAATTTCCAGCTTTTTCACTTCTTCCTCATAACGTGCCGCATACTCCGGTCCGGTCAGCTCTTCTTTAAAGGTATGAAGACCAAAACCATTGTGGATACACTGATTTAAGATACCGCCCAGCACGCTGTCGCGCTCCAGAATCAGAATATCCTCTGCGCCGCTTTTCTTTGCCGCTGCTGCCGCTGCCAGTCCAGCCGGACCGCCACCGATAATTACAATGTCATGCTGAATCATGGTTATGCCTCCTCACCTTTTATCATTTCGGAACCTTTGCGGTTTTTGCAGATCTCTGTGATCGGGATTCCCGTCTCACGGGAGAGAATTTCCATCGCTCTCGGAGTGCAGAAGCCTGCCTGACACCGTCCCATACCCTGACGGACGCGCCGTTTGATGCCATCCATCGAGCGTGCGCCGAGTGTACGGGTGATCGCATCCACGATCTCCCCCTCGCTGATTGTCTCGCAACGGCAAACGATTGCGCCGTATGCCGGGTTCTTGCGGATCAGTTCTGCGCGTTCTTCCGTATTTAAACGTGCTGCTTTCACGATGCCCTTGCGGACCGGATTGAAATTCGGATTCTTGCCAAATCCAGCTTTTTCCTCGATCATCCCAGCCAGATATTCACCGATCGCCGGTGCGCAGGAAAGTCCCGGAGACTCGATTCCGGCTGCATCAAAGAAGCCCGGTGCGTCCTCCGCCTCACCGATGATGAAATCATCGCCGTCCTCATGGGCACGCAGACCGGAGAAGGAAGTGATGACCTGACGGAACGGAATGTTGTTGACACTCTTGGTTGCCTTCTCACATGCCTCTGCCAGTCCCTCGGCGGTCGTGTAGGTTCCGTCCTTATCTTCCTGATCCACCGCGGTCGGTCCGACTAAGAGATTTCCGTGAATCGTCGGGCTGACGAGGATTCCCTTGCCATACTTGCCCGGAAGCTGGAATACGGTCGCTGATACGTGGTTGCCAGCCTCTTTATCGAGCAGGCAGTACTCGCCGCGGCGCGGCACAATGTGAAGCTTCTTTTCCGAAACCATGTTGTGGATCTCGTCAGAATACACGCCGGCTGCGTTCACGACATATTTTGTCTCAAAGACACCGTTGTTGGTTATCACACGGTATCCTTCTGTCGTTTTTTCAACTTTTTCTGCTTTTGTGTTGAATACAAATTCAACGCCGTTATCACAGGCATTCTCTGCCAGCGCGATCGTCAGACCAAATGGACATACGATGCCGCCGGTCGGTGCATAGAGCGCTGCCACAACCTCCCCGCTGACGTTCGGCTCCATCTTGCGGACCTCATCGCCGGTCAGAATGGAAATATCCGGCACACCGTTTGCCACGCCTCTCTCATAGAGTGCCTGCAGCGCCGGGCGGTCCTCCTGCGCGAAGCAGAGTACCAGGGAGGAATTCCGCTTGAAATCAAAATCGAGTTCTTTGGATAAATCTCCCATCATGGCGTTGCCTTTTACATTGAGCTTTGCTTTTAAAGAACCTGTCTTTGCGTCATAGCCCGCATGGACGATAGCACTGTTTGCCTTCGATGTGCCGGAGCAGACATCCTCTTCTTTTTCCAGAAGCACGGTGCGGCACTCATATTTCGAAAGCGCTCTGGCGATGCTGCTGCCGATGACGCCGCCTCCGATAATCACTACGTCGTATGTATTTCCGTTCATACTGTGATCCTCCATTATTTATACTAAATGTTTTCTTGTTCTCGTTTCAACTATCCTGTTTGTTTAGATAATTCATCCTATTTCTGCTGCATTTCGTGCGTAAGTCCATCTGAACCCTTTAGCTGCTACAGCTCCTCTGCAAACCGGATCTCCTCCATCGCCTGAATGTCGCCCAGAAGCGTTTTCCGGAGCGACTTGTCCTGCACCTCCACCGACATCGTCGCGGAGGGACCCTCGCCCTTTAACTTATTCTTGGCAATATCAAAAGACACGATTTTCACATCCTTGGAACGCATGGTATCCATGAACGCCCCAACACACCGGCTGCTGGTAAATTCCAGATAAAAATCGAACACCTTCGCATGCTCATGAATCATTGAATCCACGCGTGTCAGAAGCTTCAAGGTAACCGCAATCAGAATCAGACCGTAAAACGCGCCGTCCACAAATCCGATACCGGCTGCCAGTCCTTCACAGGCGCAGACCCAGAGACACGCCGCTGTGGTCAGTCCACGCACCTGATTACGCCCGGTTACCATGATCGTGCCAACTCCTAAAAATCCGACGCCGCTGATAACCTGCGCGCCCATCCGCGCCATGTCCGCTTTCGCAGATGGAAATGTCCGGAACATATATTCACTCGTCAACATGACAAGCGCTGAACCCAGGCAGACCAGCACATGCGTCTTGATGCCCGCACCGCGCCGTTTCAGACCACGGTCAATTCCAATGAACATTCCCACCGCCAGTGAAAACAGCAGGCGAATCCAGATGCCGACCGCTGTCCAGGTTGCCGCCGTCTCCACAATCCATTTCCAAACTGCCATTTTTTCTCCCTCTGCCAGCCCGTAAAACTTCTAAAACACAGCTCTTTTTTGCTCCACAAGACTTTCCATGACCGATATCGGTATCTTTTATGGAACAAAAAAGAGCAGAAAGCATCCGTATTTCTACGTTTGCCTTTCTGCTCTTAATCTCACAGGCTTTATTATATCCAATTTATTAACGTTTTGTCAATCTGTTTCTATGCTGCGCCGTACAGAAGATCCGGTACGCATGTAATTAAGAACGGGCAGAAAGTCAGAAGCAGAAGAACAACCAGAAGGGACACGATAAATGGCCATACTTCCTTCAGGAACTCACTGATCGGACATCCCGTGATACCACAGGTCGTGAACATCATCGAACCGAACGGAGGTGTAATACCACCGATCATGATGTTAACGATCGCTACCAGTCCAAAGTGGTAATCATTGATTCCAAGCTGTCTTGCAACCGGAAGCAGCAGAGGTGTGATAATCATCAGCGCCGCACCGCCTTCCAGGAACATACCCATAATCAGAAGAATCACGTTGCATGCCATAAGGAACAGCCACTTGTTGGTTGTCAGGCTTAACATAGCAGTTGCCACGACTCTCGGCAGGTTGATCCAGGTCATGTAATAACCGAATACATTCGCTGCAACCATGATCAGGACAACGCTGGAAGTACCGGCGATACTGTCAAGCAGGATCGGAACCAGATGCTCTTTCAGGGACAGTTTCTTGTAAACGAAACGTCCGATAATAATACAGTAAAGAACGGCTACCGCACCGCCCTCAGACGGGGTAAACATGCCAAAACGCATTCCCAGAATGATACCAAACGGGAAGAACAGACCCCAGAAAGAGGTAATACCCTGTTTCACGATTTCTTTCAGAGACGGGAATTTTTCACGGGTGGTCGGGTAGTTTCTCTTATGCGCAATAATCGAAACAACGATCATCATCGAGATTGCCATCAGGATACCCGGAATATAACCAGCCGCAAACGTACGACCCAGGGAAATCTGTGCAATCAGGGTAAAAACGATCAGGTTTACTCCCGGCGGAATAACCGGTGTAGCAGCCGAGGAAGCCGCTGTGATCGCTGCGGAGAACGCCTTGGAGTAACCTCTCTTCTCCATCTCCGGAACCAGCATCTTGGACTGCATCGCACAATCTGCGTTGGCCGAACCGGAACATCCGCCCATCAGCATACTAAGTACTACGTTTACCTGTGCCAGACCGCCTTTCATATGACCGGTCAGCACTTCCGCGAAATCCATCATCTTGTCACTGATGCCGCCGTAGTTCATGACGGAACCAGCCATAACGAAAAATGGAATCGCTAACATCGAGAACGACTGTGTAGAGGTCATAACCTTCTGTAAGATCAGCCAGTTTTTACTGGTTGTATCAATAAATGTAAAATAAAAGAAGGTTGAACCAAACAGCGCATATACAATCGGCATTCCCAGGAAATAGAGAATAAATACCATAAAAATCGGAACGAGTTCAATTAATTCGAGTCCCATCAGTTATTTCCCCCTTTCCCTTTAAATACCTTGATAATATCCTTAACCAAAAAGTAAATACAGAAAATCAATGAAAGCCCAAATCCGATCGGAACCGCGCCGGAAATATACCAGCTCGGAACACGCAGCGTATTAGTCAGCTTATCCATCGTGTTCATCACATACTGGACGCTTGTTCTGGTCAGCATAATCAGAGTAACAAGCTCCAGAAGATCCATAATAACCTTAACAACTTTTCTTATCTTCTCCGGAAGAATGTTGATCAGGATGTCTACGCCCAGATGTGCGTGCTTACGGTACGCATATGCGCTTCCAATAAAGACGGTCCAGACGAAGAGCCCCGTAGCGACCTCTTCCGACCAATACAACGGTCTTTTCAGGAAATAGCGCATAAGGACGTTTGCGTTTACAACGATTGTACAGAGTGTCAGTGTCACGCAGGTAATAATTGCATCCAGGTTTACCAGCACCGACCCCAGTGTGATTTTTTTCTTTTCCATAGTCTATCCTCATGCATTCATAATGGCAGTCAGTTTTGCATAACCGACGACTGTTCTGTCATACAGTCATCATTCCAGCAGTTGTAACTGTTCAGTACCTTCACAGTCACGCGCAAAAATCCATTAAAAATTGCCTACGGCAATGGGATTTTTGCCTGCTGGCCCATGTTTTCGTACGGTCAGCGCAGTAAATGCGCAGACCTACTGAACAGTTACCAGCAGTTTCATATTTCCGGCACTATACGTTTGTCGGAAGCCTGCCCGGACCTCAGACAATCTTCTTCGTTCTGACAGCCCGGGCAGATATACTTTCTTCTCCGCAGCGGTTCTGATAACCGTTACGTTTTTACTATTTCATAATTGCTTTAAAATACTGTATTTGTTCGGAATAATTTACATTATTCGTTGTTTGCACGGTAGTCATTCAGGAAATCAACCAGCTTCTGGTGAAGTTCCGGATCTGCGCCGTACTCGTCTACGATCCAGTCGTAAACCGGAGCACAAGCCTCTGTGAATGCATCAACATCTACATCATTCCACTCAACGCCTTTGTCTTTCAGGAACTCGATCATGGAAGCTTCGTCGTTCTCAGCATTTTCCTGCTCCCACTTACCAGCTTCTACACAGCACTCATCCAGGATGTTTCTCCATTTTTCCGGGATGGACTGATATACGTCCTCAGCCATGAATAACCAACGGGTTGCGATGAAGTGGTTCGTGTTTGCAACTTTCTTGGTGTACTCATAAGCACCTGTATCCTTCAGGGTGGAGATGGAACCTTCGAAACCATCAACAACACCACTGGACATAGCAGATAAGCACTCCGTAAAGCTCATTGCAGACGGGGTAGCACCCAGACAGGTAATCGTCTTAACAAACAGCGGAGACTCGGTCGAACGCATGATCAGACCATTTAAGTCAGCCGGTTTCTCAACTACCTTGTTCGTACATACGCTTCTGAATCCGAACGAATAATGTGTATCCAGAACGTGGATGTTGTGCTCGCTTGCCAGTTTTGCATTCAGATCTTTTACAATATCAGAATCCATCACTGCATTATACTCTGCATTGTTCTTGTAAAGCATCGGTCCAACTAATACGTTGTAATCGCCGATGTAATCAGCAAAGTAGGACGGCTCCTCCAGACCCATCCAGACAGCGCCGTTGTGTGCCTGTGCTACAGACTCCGCGTAGCAGTCAAGCTGGTTCTGTCCGTAATACTCCAGAGTGATATGACCATCGGTCTTCTCTTTTACCAGGTCTGCCAGATATTCGCTGGCTTTGTAGTTCCACTCTGCCGGCTGAAATACGTTGGAAAACTTGATGGTGATGTAGTAATCATCTGCAGATGCCTCGTCACCTGCTGCCGTTCCTGCGTCTGCTGCCTTTGTGTCAGTCTTTGCGCCGCTGCCGCCGCAGGCCGCCAGGCTCATTGCCATCGTCGCTGCCAGTACTACTGATAATACTTTTCTCATACGTTTTCTCTCCTTTTTCTTAACCTCCCCCAGTCATCTTTCTGACCGGTTCATCAACAGTTTCTACTACTTTCTAAATAAATTACCATTTCAGCATTTAGGCAAAAAAATAGCACCATTTTTAAAAAACAGTCTTTTCCAGCTGTTTCTAACCATGGCGCATCTCTTCGTCTCTGCTTTTGGTTCTTTATTCACCTTTTACCTAATTCTAACACTTATTTTATGATTAGGCAAGCTATTTTGTCGAAATTATATAATTTTTTCTCGATTTTAGTCGATTTTTATGTGATATTTTTGTAACAATCTTGTTTATTTTTTATCAACATTACAGATTTAACAGATCCAGTTGCGGAAACAGGGAAGAAACAGTATACTACTTCTTAAGATATTTTCTATGCTTCTATATACTGTTTTTATATAGGTGATGATTGATTTTTTATATGAAAGGGCTTACCATGATTTACTATAAGATAGAAATGCACCACAACGAAAAAACCTTCGAATCCCTGTCCCGGATGCAGTACGATCTCTTCTGCACTTCCAACCGGATCACGCGGACGATCTTAAGCGTCCTGTTTATCGCCGGAGGTATCATCAACCTAAGCGAGTGGTGGGGTATCCTCTTAGCTGCCTACGGCTGCTATCTGACGACCAGCACCTACAGCTCCGCCAACCACACCGCCCACAAGCTCGCCGACCAGATCAAAAAAAGCGGCATGCCGTTCCCGGCGTCCCGCTATGAATTCCGCGAAAATCATCTGGAAGTCTATTCTCTTCCGAAAAATACCCGCGAAAGCACACTGGCTTACAATGAATTTGAAAAGCTGGGCGAAGACCGCGATTACTTCTACCTGTTCCGCGATTCCTACGGCGGGTATATGGTGCCGAAAAAGGGGATTGACACAAGCGCGGGGTCCCGTTCAAATTCGGATGAGAGCCAGAATTTGAAAGCAATTGGCGCGTTTCGGGAATTTTTGGAAAATAAGAGTGAGAAACGGATTTACAGGAAGACGATTCCGCTGGTTCGGGTGATGCAGGCGTTGAAGAAGAAAAGATAGGTCGATAGATATAAACTATAAAATAGTTCAACAACTCTAAAAAGCCACGATTTGAACTCTTTGATTCAGATCGTGGCTTTCTCAAAAAACTGCTGTTCTATTCTGTTTTTCTGCCAAAAATCTTCTGCAGTTCCTAGAATCAGCCTTACCGCGTGGTGCTCAAACGTTTTTGCAACACTTGTGGCTAAAAATATCAATGCAGTTATTTTCTTCTATCTCTGCGCCACCTTATGCGGATTCAGAATATTCTTCGGATCAAACACTTTCTTGATTCCGTTCATCAGATCCAGGTTCTTCTCCGGCAGGGATTCTCTTAAATACAGCTTTTTCGCATATCCGATGCCGTGCTCGCCGGACACCTGACCTTCGAGTTCATGGGCTTTCTGATAAATCTTCTCCATTGCAGCAGACATCCGTTTTTCCCACTCTTCATCACTCAAATCGTCTTTCAGGATGTACGCGTGCAGATTTCCGTCGCCCGCATGACCGAAGCTCTTGATACGGATATCAATCTCATTGTGGAGATCGTGCAGATACGTCACCATCTCATTGACGCGACTTCTCGGAACAACCATATCGACCTCATCCATGTAAGTCGTGGATCCCTTGATTGCCTCCAGGAAAGCGCCTCTGGCTTTCCAGATGGATTCCTCACGCTCCTGGGTATCGGAAATCAGCACGTCCAGTGCGCCCTGTTCCAGGCAGAGTTTGGCCACCTTGTCATACGCTTCTTCGATCTCCTCGGTGGAATTACCATCAAATTTCAAAAGCAGATACGCATCCGACTGTTTATCCGGGAACGCTTTTCCTAAATACTCCTCGGCGTCTTCAATCACTTCCCGCTGCATGAACTCGATCGCGGTCGGGATCGTCTTAGATTTGATGATAACCGGGACGGTGTCGATCGCCTGTTTCAGGGTCGGGAACGGGATCAGAAGGCTGATGACACGCTTCGGAAGCGGCAGAAGCTTTAAGATCGCCTTGGTAATAAAGCCAAGCGTTCCCTCGGAACCAATAATCAGATCTTTCAAGTCATAGCCTGAACTATTCTTTACAACTTTGCCTCCAAACTGAGTGATCGTGCCATCCGGCAGAACCACCTCCAGCCCCATGATATAGTCCCTCGTCACACCGTATTTGACCGCACGCATACCGCCCGCATTCGTGCTGATGTTGCCGCCGATGGTCGCTGATTTCTCACCCGGATCCGGCGGGTAGAAGAAATCGTGATCTTCTACATAAGCGGACAATTCCATCAAAAGGACGCCTGGTTCCACCGTGACCGTCAGGTTTTCCTCATCCAATTCGAGAATCTGATTCATCAGGGTGGTATCGATCATGATGCCATGTTCCATCGGAACCGAAGAACCAACCAGACCCGTTCCGGCGCCCCTCGGTGTCACCGGAATCGTATTTTCGTATGCATATTTCATGATCGCCGCGATCTCTTCAGCTGATTTTGCCTTTACCACCACATCCGGATAACTACTGGTCCCGCTCAGCTCATCGTGGCTGTACTCTTCGTTGATATTTTCACCTACGAGGACACGCTCGTCATCCTGAATTGTGTTTTTTATATATAAAATATCATCTTTATCTATTTTCTTGTAATTTCCCATGATATCCTGCTCTCCTTCCTGTGAATCTTTATCTTCCCATCTCAATCTTCTCAATCAGTCTCGGGAGAATCTCATAGAGATCACCAGTCAGGCAGTAATGTGCCGTCTTGAAAATCGGCGCTTTCGGATCTTTATTGATCGCGACGATCGTCTCCGCGTGATTCATGCCGGCAGTAAACTGGACCGCACCGGACACGCCGCAGGTGATGATGAGTTTTGGGCGGACCGTACGGCCACTCAGACCGATCTGGCACTTGGCATCCAGCCATCCGGCTTCCACCATCGGACGGGTGCAGGCAAGCTGACCTCCCAGCAGATCTGCCAGTTTTTCCAGCATTTTCAAATCTTCCGGCTTCTTCACGCCTCGTCCGGCTACCACCAGGACGTCAGCATTTTCGATAAAGGTTTCCTTCGGCTTTTCTACGATATCCAGAACCCTCACGTGGGAAAGCAGTTTTTCCTTCTCAATTGTACAGACCACAATCTCACCGCTCTCTTTCTCGGCACGCTCCGGTGCGTTCATGATCTTATAGCGCACGGTCGCCATCTGCGGACGGTGGTTCGGGGTCTTGATGTGCGCCATGATATTGCCGCCAAAAGCCGGTCGGATCTGGGATAAATCAGTATTTTCATCCATTTCCAGGATCGTACAATCCGCGGTCAGGCCTGTCTTCATACGAGCAGCCACACGCGGTGCCAGCTGTCTGCCGACCGTGGTCGCACCGACGAGAATAGACGATGGTTTTACTGTCTGGATGAAGTTTTCAAAAACAGCCGTGTACGGCTCGATCTGGAAACGTGCCAGTTCCGGTGCATCATAGACGAATACTTTATCTACATTATAATGAAGCAGTTCGTGTGCAGCCGCTTCGATTCCATTTCCCATAAACAGGGCGTAAACCGGATGTCCCGTTACCTTGGAAAGTTCTCTTGCTTTTCCAAGAAGCTCCAATGTAACCGGATGCACCTTTCCATCCACGTGATCTACGTAAACGGCAATGCCCTTCCATGCACTCTTATCGATGCTCGGTTTTACCGCGTCTTCTACATATTCAACCGCGCCCTTCGGACCTTTTCTCACGCAGAGACGGCACATTTTACAGGCGGCGCTGATCGTCACCTTTCCGTCCTTTTCTTCCATCGCCCCGAACGGACAGAGCTTGATAAGTTCCTGATTATCCGGGATTTTGTCCTGATGTATGATTAACTCAGCCATGATTCCACCTCCTACACGAATTTCATATCCACGATCTTCTGATACAGCCGGTCCGCCAGCTCTTCGCCGCTTCCGTCCCACATTTCCTTTTTGTCATTGACAGCCGGTGGGAAAATGCGCTGAACCTGCGTCGGGGAACCATTGAGTCCATAGTGCATCGCGTCTTTATCATCCATATCCGCCAGGGAAAGAATCCGGATTTCACGGTCTTTCGTGTTCATTTTCCGGACATACGAAGGAAGTCTTGGCTGGAAAATGTCCTTGTCAACGGCTAAGAGACACGGAAACTGCACTTTCGCCACCTCGACCTCTTCCGGCAGATCCATGCTGACGGTGATGCCGTCCTCATCAATCTGATTGATCTTGACAACATCTGCCACGCTCGGGATATTCAGCCACTCGGAGATCTCCGGACCAACCTGCGCGGTGTCGCCGTCCGTTGTCTGTTTGCCGCAGAGGATCAGGTCAAAATCGCCGCAGCTCTTGATGCCCTGCGCAAGTGTATAGCTGGTCGCCAGTACATCCGCACCGCCAAATTTGCGATCCGATAAAAGCGTTCCGCCGTCCGCGCCCATCGCAAATGCCTCGCGGATCACCTGCTGCGCCTGCGGCGGTCCCATGGAAATGACGTGAACACTTCCGCCCACTTCTTCCCGGATCCGGAACGCCGTCTCCAGCGCGTACAGATCGTATGGGTTCATCTTCGAAGCCGCGCCGTCTCGTTTCAGCACGCCGGTAACCGGATCGACTTCTACTTTATTGCTTTCCGGTACCTGTTTGATACAGACAAGAATCTTCATTCTGCTTCCTCCTTCATATGGATGCTTTGTAAAAATCTTTAAATGATGGATGTAAAGAATTTTTAATCCGCATATTGGTTCTACCAATTTATTGAAAAGAAAAAGAATTTTGGTAGAACCAATTTTCTTTATTCGTTAGTATAGTGGGCTGCGTTCTAGTTGTCAACGATTGTTTATCTTTTCACATAGAATGTGTTTTTTCATGTTTTTCCAAAATTTCATCTATCATCCGGAAATGCCGGTCCAGTGCATCCTTCCCCGCTGCATTATCTTTGTTCCGCAGCGCTTCCGCAATCTGCCGGTGACAGAGATTCAGCGCTTCTTTCGCCTCTTTTGTCCGCAGAATTTCCGCGCGCATATTCCGGATGAAGGTATCGATCACGCCGGAACACGCCTCTAAAATATTGAGCAGCAGCACATTTCCCGACGCCTGTGCCAGTGTAAAATGGATCTGTTTATCAATCCGGGCGTTTTCCTGCTCGTCCATGCTCCGGTCAAGACGTTTTACCAGCTCTTCCAGCGCCTCCATCTGGCTCTCCGACGCCTGTTCAATCGCCAGGGCAAACGCCTGCTGTTCCAGCGCATAACGGATCTGGCTGATCTGCTGATAATTAATCTGGGACATAGCAAACATCATCCCCATCGTCTCCGCAATGCTTTTCTGAAATTCACAAGTGATGTAATTCCCCGATCCCTGCTGGGAGGAAATCACTCCCGTCATATCCATGATCCGCAGCGCTTCCCGGACGGAATTGCGGCTGACTTCCAGCATCTGCGCAATCTCCCGCTCCGGAGGAAGCTTCTCCCCCGGACGCAGCTCGCCCGCCATGATGCGGTTCTTGAAATATTCGATGACGCCTTTGTAGGCTTTTTCCTGTTTTTCCATAGACACTGCATTCCTTTCACTTTGTCTTTATCATATCATATATAAAAATCCGGATTGAACCGAAAAGATTCTTTTTACAGAAAGCTCTCCAACCTCGTCTCCTGCCAGCTTATAATCTCCTGCTCCAATTTACAGTTGTGCTCCAACATATACCGCAATATTCCCGCATAGCTGCTGCCCTGTTTTATCATCGCTTCCGCCTTCGCCCGATCGGGTGCTTCCAATGGCTTCGCATATGTCTGAAACCGCTGCAATTCCTGCACACCCATCGCGCATAGCTGAAACGGCAGTCCCGTCTTTCGGATCAGATGCCCCGCGATCGCCAGACCGTCTGGATCGAGATCGCCAAAATGATGCCAGGAAAGTCCCGGATTTTCTCTGGCGATCCGCTGCAATAGCGCCTGTTTCGTGCGGGTATGGTAGCCGCTCAGAAACAGATAAAATATATGTTCCCGCTCCAGCCGGTGAAACGAGGTCAGATTTTCCACCGTCATCAGCGCTGCATCCCGGATGTGGATGCTTTTTGCCTTCTGGAATGTCTCAAAAGGGATCGACATCGGCAGATCGTGATAAATCCGAAGTTCGCGTCCATCTTCAAGGCAGATCCGCGCATCCCCTTTCAGATAGATATACGCCGGATTGGAATAAATGTAAAATTCCTCCAGAAGCGCCGTCTGCCGCTCCCGTTCTTCTTCCAGCTCCGCAAGCGGTTCATCATACCGTCCTGTGTGCTCCAAAATCCCACACACCTTTTTCCGATATATCTTTTCCCACTGTTTACTGTCATGCAAAACTGCCTCTGACATTTCCCGCTCCAGCGTAGTTCTCTGCTTTTCCTGATTTTCTTTTAAAAATTGCACCAGATTCCAGATAGCTTCTGCCTCGGTTATCTCTTTTTCTACTTTCTTTTCATCCAGCTTTTTTGCACGGCTGTTTTTCAGTGTCTGAAGCTTTTCTTTTCCATATGCTTCCAATAAATCGCACTGGCAGAAGCGATGATAAACTTCTTCCAACTGTTTTTTTAGAATATTCTTTTCCGTCCGGTTCAGACAGGTATAGTAATCTTTCCAGCGTTCCGGGACGGCACAGATCTGACGGAGAATACCAGTATTCGGAGGAACTACATGAATAAGTCCCCCCGATTCCATCTGACGGATCAGTCGTTCAAATTCTTTTTCCTGGAAAAGCTGTTCCGGCGGGAGAAAATCTTTGTTGTAGCCCTTGAAAATATCGGATGGTTTGACCGAAAACACTTGTTTTACCTTATTTTCACCGACATAGGTGACGCTTTTTTCGTATTGATCCAGCAATTTACTTAAAAGCTGTTCTTTCCACTCTTTCCGATCCGCCATTTTTTCTCCTCTTTCCCTATGCCTGCTTCACCAATCCTTCTACCGCATTCGTATACCGTCCTGTCACGATGAGGCTGACGGTTGAATCGATGAACTGACCGATACTGTTGATCTTCTCCGGCGGGGCTGCATAGAATACCTGGAAGTGATTTTCTTCGAAATAACGGACCATCTGCTCGATCCGCTCTCTCGACAATGCCGAGAATGCCTCGTCGATGAATGCCAGACGGGCGCAGCAGGTGTTTGCCGGGTAGCACTGCAAAAGACTCGCCGCCAGAATGATAAAATACGGGGTCTGCTTCTCGCCGTTGCTGGCGGAACCCTGTTTTTTTGATAACTCTGCCGTGATCTCGGTCTGTCCCTGACGGCTGCTGATCTCCATATCGTAAGAGAAATATCTCCTGTAATCCGTGTATTCCCACTCATCTTCTTCCGCCAGAATGATACTCATAAACTCCTGAATATCATTCTCCATCTCCTCGTCGTCGCGCGCCGAATTCATATAGACCTGCGGGGAACTCATATATTTTTCCAGACGCCTGCAGATGCGGAAGAAGAGAGCGCGGTCTGGCTTTTCTTTCATCACAAACTTGTAGGTATCGTTGCCAAACGGCATATGGCGCAGTTCACGGTTGATCGCGTCCATCTCACGTTTTGCCTCGCGGACATTCTCGTCAATCTCCGCCACGAAATCGTTCATAAACGCGCTCTCCAGCCGTCCTGCCTGCTCCTGCAGCTTCTGCTGGGCTTCCTCCACCTTGACGTGCGCCAGGTTCCGGTATTCTTCCCGGTACCACGGGATGTAACCAATGCCGCGCTTTCCGACGTCGATTCCCGCCAGGCGGCAATACGCCAGCTGTGCGTCCTCCAGCTGGCGCTCCCGCTCTGCCAGCATATTTTTGCTCTTGTCGATGGAAAGCTGTGTCGTCACGCGGAGCGTGCCGCGCTTCTCGCTTTCGCGGTTATATTCCTCCAGCATCGCCTCTTTGAGTTCCATGTTGACAAGGCATTTTTCCTCATATGCCTTCTGGCATAAATAGATCTCCGTGCTGATACGGCCCAGTGTTCCTTCGCAGCCCTTTAAATCATTCTTACAGCCGCCGAGCTCACTCTGGTTCTGGTTCACACTCTCATTTGCCTCGCGTGCCAGCCGTCCCGCCGTCTCCAGTTCTTTCAGGACTGCGGTAAAGTCCGGATTTGCCTCGATCTCCTCGCGGTCCTTTACCAGGCTGTCCCTGCGCTTTCCGCAGTCCTTCAGCCCATATGCCGCGCCGAAATCGTAGTGTCCGCCGTCCCAGTCGATCTCCTTGATCGCATCACGGTATTTGATAACCTGTGAAAGTGCCTCTTTATCGACCCGCTGAACCACCTGTAATTCTTCCAGTTCTTTTCTGGACTGTTCCAGCTGACAGCGGATCGCGTCTGCGCCGAGACACAGCTCGGTCCGTCTCATATCCATCATCGCAACCGCATAGCTCTTCGCCAGCATGCCATCCCGCATGAGTCCGCCCTTCGGGTATTCATGCAGCTCTTCCAGATTTTCACAGAGATGAATGCCGTTTAACAGATAATTGGCGTAACGTCTCGCATAGACGTTCGGAATCCGTAGAATCTCCGCCGCGGAACCTTCCACCGCCTCTGTTTCCGGAAGCTTATCCGTGATCACGACATTTCCATCATAGATCCTCTCTTTCTGTAAAATCTGCATCGCCTTGTAGCAGTGCGCGCCGTCCACGATGATATAGAAACGCTTTCTTCCCAGAAATGTCTCAACCGCCTTTCTCCACTCCGGAGCGGTCACCTCCTGGACCAATTCGGCAAAAATGTGGACCTCGGTCTGGATACCCTGTTTTTCTAACCCTCTCTGAATCTTATTCCGGGCATTTTCCACCTCCGCCGGGAACACAAGGATATTCGATTCCAGACGGCGGATCTTCTCCTGCAGCGCCCCTATCTCTTTTTCGCGCTCTTTACACTGATCCTGCAGGTGGATCTTATTTTCCTCATAGATGCCATCCTGACGGTGCACCTTCTCGCGGAATGCGTCAAACGCCTCCCGCTTCTTCGCCGTCTCCCCATCCGCCTGTTCCAGTGTCTCCAGATAGGTGTTTTCCGAGGATAAGGACGGAAGATCTGCTTCCAGAAGCTTGATAAGCGCGCTTATCTTCTTCTTCAATTTCAAAATCTGCGCCAGCTTGTCCTCCCAGTTCTTTTTCTCACGATCCGCTTCCTCGATCTGGCGTTTCAGGGAATCCATGCTTTCCTGCATTCCCTTGACCATATCGTTATTTTCTGCAATTCGCAGGCGTTCCTGTGCGGCTTCCTGCTGTCTTGCGAGCTCTCCCGCCCGCTCGGTCAGGCGCCCGTACTGGTCTTTTAAAGCCTGATAACGGTTTTTCGTCTGCTTTTCTTCCTCTTCCTTCTCCCGGAGCGCCTGATACGAAAGCATCAGCTCCCGGATGCGGAGTACCCGCTTTTTCTTCTCGTATTCATCACTCTGGCGAAGCACCTCTTCGAGCTGGATTTTGCCCTGTCTGAGACTCTCATAGAGTTCCCGCAGGCGCTCAAACTGGCGCTTCTGCTCGCGCAGTTCCTCCAGCGACTGGACTTTTCCCGGTTCCAGGACACAGTCCTGAATAAACTGGTCGATATTATTTTCCGGGTTAAATGCCATCATTTTCAGAAGCTTTGTCCGGTATTTGGCTGCGTCCACGCGGAGTCCCAGCGCCCGGAGTACCGCCTCCGTGCCGCGGTCCCGTCCCATAAAAGAGGAAAGCTTCATCGCCTCGCCATTCACTGTCAGCTCATTTTTCGGCGTGATGCGGAGTGCATTTCCCTCAATCCGTGTAAAATCGATATCGTCAATCGCCGCCCCTGGACAGATAAACCAGCTGCTGACCGGCTTGCCAGACTCACTTGGAGACTCAATGCATACTCCGACCGTGAGCGGCACTCCCAGCGTCGGATCGGAAAATTCCATCGCAATATAGCTGACAACGCTGCCATTTCTCAAATAACGCGCCTCGCCATTACTGCGCGTGTCGCCGCGCACATAGCCAAGCACCGTCCGGTCTCGGTCCTTCGCCGCCTTGTTAAACTGCGTGTTGCCCGTCAGGAGATAGGTCATCGCATCAAGCACCGTCGATTTTCCGCTTCCGTTGACACCGGTCACCAGGGTCGAACCTTCCAGCTCGATACAGACATTCTGGAAACGCGACCACTGGACCATCAAAAGTTTTTTCGCCGATTTCCTATTCATGATCGTCTGATTCTTCATCGCCGTCTTCCTCCTCTTTTGTCAGCTCCGTTTCCCATTCGTCCTCACGGCTCCACTTTTCCTGCATCCGCCGGTTGACATTTTCCACAAATTTGCCAAACTCCTGTGGTTCCAGCACAAACTGCATCGACGGATAAAGACAGATCCGGCAGTCCTCCTCGCCGAGCTTTCCAATCACCTGCAGAAGCTGATATTTGGTAAACAGCGTCAGAATCGATGCAAAACTGCTCTTGTCAATCTGATCCCGAATGCCGTATTTTTCCATCTCATAGCGCAGATCGGTCACCGAAATCTCAATATTTTTCGAAAGACTTCCAGAACGCACCCGGTCCGCATAGAGAGTCCAGAGGCAGCATAAAACCACACTCTCCATCTTTTTGAGTGTCACATGGTTGATCTGCAGTTTTCCATTCTCGCCGAGATCCCGGCAGTTCTGCAGCATAATCACACCATTTTCCCGGTCAATTACAATATCGTATCCGATATATCCCAGGTACGCTGAAAATGGTTCCGAACGCTTGGAGACAAAATAGTACGCTTTTTTGCTGTCCTCGTCACGGTCGCGCACGATAAAGGTCTGCTTCAGAAGACGCCTGACACTTTTCTGGAACATGTCCTTCTCAGAGGATGTATATTCATTCCATATTTCTTCAAATCCCATGTTTTATTTCTCCTTCCGGCGTTCGATTTTAAAGCGCCGCAGAAGCATCTGCTGCGTTTCCAGATAACCATCCTCCGCCTGTATCTCATACCCATTTTCCGAACCATAGGCAACCGCCGAGAGCGCGCTTAAAAGATCCCGCTTGCTCTTCATCGGAACCTCCTCGCTGGATATCTCCGTCCGATCTCCTAAAAGCGCCTCCAGATAATTCTTCATCTTATCCTTCGAATACGGGTTCTCTGCCTCCCTCTCCTGTGCCTCCCTCGCACGATCGATGTCCTCCTGTGTCATTTCTTCCAGCTTTGCATAGGTTGCCTCGCGGATCATCTGCTCCCGTCGCGGATAGCGGATCGAGTCGGTATCGATAAACTCATTATTTTCCAGCAAAAACAACCCGTTCATCGACTCCGGCAGTTCTTCCTTCCAACCGAGTGTGTTCATCTCCGCCGCAATCACGCGGATCGTCTGCTCGACATGCCCGCGCACATCGCTGTCCCGGTTTTGAAGAAATCTCGCGCGTCCAATCGCAATCTGTAAATAGATATTAATTTTATGCTTGATATCCCGCATGATCTGGTCGTAATCGACTGAGAAAAACTGCAGAATCGTCTGGATCATATCCAGCACCTTATTCTCCGCCTCAATGTGTTCCAGTTCTTCTTCCTTCGCGCATCCCGCCACCAGGCCCTCAAACAGCTCCTGCCGGTTCTGCATCGCTTCCAGCTTTGACCGGATAAAGGAACGGTACATATGAATATTCTGCTGTTTCGTCAGACGCGCGTACTCGCGGATAAAATCGCCCTCACAGTATTCGAGGACGTTCTCGGTCAGACTTTCCAGGCTTTCCTCGCGCACCATCCGCTCGATGATTTTTTTGATAAAGGTCGCCAGGCGCTTGAGCGCACCGGAGAGCTGTTTCGCGTTGCGGTAGACCGAGCGCAGCGCATTGACATAGATATCCGGTTCCCACTGGTCTGGATTCTGCAAAATATTATAAATATTGAAAATATAACTTGAAAATTCTTCCCACTCCGGCTTCATCATCTTCTGGAGAAATTCTGCCAGAAAGACGCCCTGCTCCGTCATCATGATATGCTTCTCATACGTCGCATCGTCCGTGTCCTCCTCCAGCCATCCGACCTCTTTCGAGCAGAATTTGCGGATCACGGAATTGGCAAGCTGGTTGTAATTCCGGTCGGTTGTCATCTCATCGTCCAAATAATCAATGTGATTTTCCAGAAGATAGATGGCAAGCGCATCCCGGATGCGGCTGCGGGCAATGCGGTAGGTAATCTCCCGATCATACTCATGATAAATGAGCAGAAGACAGTCCGAATAAATGCGGTTGCTGCTGCCGCTTGCCAGGCAGTTGAAAAAGCCGATTGGGAGAGCATCAAAAAGGTTTTTATTTATACTCACGGTGTATTCCTTCCATATATTTATCTGTATTTATGTTTCTGATTTTCCTGAATATTTCAATATCTGAAAACACCTAACTACCAGCTCTTCCAAAAAACGAAAAGCCGGCAGTCTCAGTCGTTTCTTCTTAATAATTATATACTCTATACCGGGAAAATGGCAAGGCTGGGACTGTTTGGACTTTGATTCCGGTTATTTCAAAGAGACGTTTCTTCCTTTATTTAACGTACTCACAAACTGCATCACACATTTCGTCAGCTTCGCAATGCTTTCACTTTCCTCCGCCCCCGGCTTCATACCCATTCCTATTTCCCGGATGCAGGTCGGGGAAACCGGAACGCAGTAGACATCTTCCGTATTTCCGCGGATCATCAGTTCAGACATCATTGAAATGCCCAGTCCTTTTCCCACCATGCGGATCACCGTCTCGTCATCCACATAGACGGACTGCTCCTTTGCCCTGACTCCCTCTTTTGCAAATGCGGCGTGTACATCGATGTCAAACCGCCCGTAAGGCATCAGGAAATCTTTTCCTTCAAATTCACGCAGCGGAAATTCTTTGCGCCCATTTAAGGGATACTGCTTTGGCAGAATCGCATACAAAAGTTCATGATACAGCGGAATCCACTCGCATTTCGGTTCTTTCTGTCTGCTCGCAAAAATGACATCCGTCTTTCCGCTCTGTAATAATTCAAATGGTTCCAGCGCATGATCGACCATGCGGAGATCAACGTCCACCTTCGGGCAGAGGCGGCGGAACCGGTATAAAATCTCCGGCATCCAGTACATCGCGATGCTCGCATATGCCGCCACACGGATCGACTCCTCCTGCTGTTCCCGCACCGCCTGAATCTTATTTTCCAGGGTGGCATTTGCCTGCAAAAACTGGCGGATATCCGGCAACAGGTTTTCTCCCGCCTCCGTCAGCGCGATGCCGCTGTAACTGCGGCGGATCAACGGAAATCCAATCTCCCGCTCCAGGCTGTCCACCAGATGGGTCAGCCCCGACTGCGTGTAGCCGACTACCTCGGATGCTTTCGAAAAACTTCCAAGATCTACCGCCGTCATCAATATTTCCAGTTTTTTGGCATCCATGCCGCACCTCCTTTTAGAATATTACATTTTGTCATATTTCTATTATAAACTAGATTTTCACAAACCACAAGGAAGGCTTTATAATGATGATTAGAAAAGAGTTTTCAATTGTTACTGTTCACGGGTAGGCACTTTTGGAACCGAAAGTGCCGTAAGAAAACGTGGTGGCAGCAGGAATTTGCCGTATTTAAATGCGAAGCCACGGCAAATTCCGTTACTGGACACGTATGCGTGAACAGTAACTTTCAATTCTCATGTAAAAGGAGTGAATATCTATGACGCAGACCTGTCTTTCCCATAAGCAGCGGCTTTTAGTTGCCGGAACATTATTCGGCATGTTCTTTGGCGCCGGAAATCTGATTTTTCCGGTACATCTCGGTCAGCTTGCCGGACGCCAGTTTCTCCCGGCAGCGATTGGATTTATTCTGACTGCCGTCGGCATTCCGATCCTGGGTGTTGCCGCGATCGGAAGCACGCATTCGGAGGGACTTCAGGATCTGTCCCGCCGCGTCGGACACAGATATAGCTATTTCTTTACCTGTCTGCTCTACCTGACAATTGGACCGTTTTTCGCTATTCCGCGGTGCGCTACGACCTCCTTTACCGCCGGAGTCAGACCTCTTTTAGGAACACAGCTTTCCGAACAGACTATGCTGTTTTTGTTTTCGCTGATCTTCTTTGCGCTGGTGTTTGTATTTTCCATTCGTCCTGGCAGCATCACGCTCTGGATCGGAAAAATCATCAATCCGCTGTTTCTTCTGTTTCTAGGCGTTCTGATTGTGACTGCCCTGCTTCATCCGAGCATCGCGGTTTCAGGGGCAGTTCCCGATGCCTCTTATCAGAATGGAGCTTTCTTTTCCGCGCTCTCCCAGGGCTATGAAACCATGGATGCGATTGCCGGACTCGCATTCGGGATCGTGGTCATTTCGGTTATCCGCCAGATGGGCGTGCGGGAAGATTCAATCATTGCAAAAGAGGTTCTGCATTCCGGTATGCTGGCTGGGCTTCTGATGGCATTTATCTATCTGCTTACCATCCTGATTGGAGTACAGTCACTGGGACAGTTCGAACTTTCAGAAAACGGCGGCATCGCCCTCTCCCAGATTGCAGACTACTACCTTGGACGGATGGGCACCTGGATCCTCGCCATCGCGATCACGTTCGCCTGCCTCAAAACCTCCATCGGGCTTGTAACGAGCTGTGCGGAAACCTTTGTGAAACTGTTTCCCCATGCCCTTTCCTACCGTGCATGGGCAGTCGTTTTTACCCTTTTTTCACTCATTGTGTCAAATATAGGACTGTCCGCTATCATCACTTACTCGGTTCCTGTTTTGATGCTGATTTACCCGCCAGCCATCACGCTGATTCTCCTCGCGCTGCTTGGAAATGCATTCCAGCATAACAAAAAAGTCTATGTCTGCGTTACCATTTGTTCCTGGGCAGCTTCCATCTTTGACTTTTTAGCAGCTCTGCCAGACGAAATGCAGTCTGCCCTACATCTGGAACCCGTCATCGCATTTGCCAGACATACGCTTCCGCTGTTTGATTTGAACCTCGGATGGATTCTGCCGTCGCTTGTCGGGCTTTGTATTGGACTTCTCTGGAGACAGAAAGAAAAACCAGCAGACCGCTCACACCTTCCTGTATTTCCCATATCTTAATAGTATGAACGAACCGCAGGAGGCAACTATGAAACGAACTAAATTTGCAGCTGCCCTGGCTGTGCTCACTCTGCTTACCACCCTGACCGGGTGTGGACAGGCGAAGGAGGCGGACGGGGCGCTTGAACCGGTCACACTCAATGAGGTAGCCCACTCGATTTTTTATGCGCCACAGTACGCCGCGATCGAGCTGGGCTATTTTAAGGATGAAGGCATCGCTCTGACACTCGTAAACGGTGCCGGTGCCGACAAAGTTATGACCGCGCTCATCTCCGGGGATGCCGATATCGGATTCATGGGCTCAGAGGCAAGTATCTATGTCTACCAGGAAGGTTCCGCCGATTATGCTGTCAATTTTGCCCAGCTGACCCAGCGTGCCGGAAACTTTCTCGTTGGACGAAGTGCCGAACCAGACTTTTCCTGGCAGGATCTGAAAGGCAAAAAGGTGCTTGGCGGGCGCGCGGGTGGAATGCCGGAAATGGTCTTTGAGTATATTTTAAAGAAAAATGGCATCGATCCAAAAAATGACCTGACAATCGATCAGAGTATCAATTTCGGGCTGACAGCGGCGGCGTTTACGAGTAATGATGCGGATTACACGGTCGAGTTCGAGCCCTTCGCCACCACCCTTGAAACCGAAGGAAATGGCACCGTTGTCGCCTCGCTCGGCGTCGATTCCGGTTATGTCCCCTACACCGCCTACTGTGCAAAGCAGAGCTATCTAAATAGGCATCCGGAAATTATCCAGTCGTTCACGAATGCCATCCAGAAGGGCTTAGCTTACGTCAACTCCCACAGTGCGGACGAAATCGCCGAGACAATCCAACCTCAGTTTCCAGAAACAGACCGCGCGGCAATCGCCCGCATCGTTGAACGCTACAAAGCGCAGGACACCTGGAAAAATGATACCATTTTCCACAGGGACAGCTTTGAGCTTCTGGAAAATATTCTGGAAGAAGCAGGTGAACTCAAGGAACGGATTCCTTATGAAAAACTGGTAACGACCACGTATTCTGAAAAAGCGGCTGGATTGCAGAATGAATAACCAGCAAAAAAGAATGTGCCTTGGCACATCCGGGCGTCTCGCGCGGTCGCTTGCGACAACCTACATCTTCGCGCGAGTGCGCATCATTGGCACGTTAGTGCCTTTTTGTGTAATAGGAAATTCCAAGGAATTTCCTATTACACAAAAAAGAGCTGTCGTGTATCACTATTCAAACATGACAGCTCTTTATTTCTATGCCGCAAACACTCCCATTACCTTCTTAAAATAGTCCCAAAGCCCCGCTTTCTCCACCGTTTCTGCCGCTTCTATCTCCACACTTCCCAATTCCCGTCCATCCAGCCGGTAAACCAGATGTCCGATCACATCGCCCTCCTGAATCGGCGCTTTGCGGGATTCTTCCATCATCCACTCTTTTTCGATTCCATCCAGATTCTCTCCTCCCATCGAAAGATAAGAAAAGGTTCCCCGCAGACGCCCTGCAACCTGTTCCTGGATGCCGCCTGCCACCGTCGTTTCCGGCACAGCTCCCGGATTCTCATCTTTGTAAAGATGACAATTTGCAAACCCATAATTTAACAATGTGACCGCATCCGCAAACCGCGCCTTATAATCCGGTGCTGCCAGAATGACGGCAATCAGATCAACGCCATCCTTCCGCCCGGTTGCGGACAGGCAATATTTTGCCAGCGATGTAGAACCTGTTTTCAGTCCCGTCACCTCAAAATTTGTCACCATTTTCAGCAGCTTATTCGTATTGGAAAGTCCAAATTCTTTCTCTCCCTGCTTGGTCCGGTGCGTTATATTTTCCATCCAGATCGTTGAATACTGAAAAATTTCCGGATACTTCGTGATCAATTCCCGCGACATGAGGGCAATGTCGCGCGCCGACATCGCGTGCGTCGTAGACGCCGTCAGACCACAGCAATCCTCAAACTTTGCTGTCTCCATTCCAAGCCCTTTCGCCCGCTCGTTCATCATCGCAACAAATGCCTCCTCACTGCCGCCGATATACTCTGCCATTGCCACACTGGCATCATTTCCCGATGCAATGACGATGCACTTGATCAGCGTTTCGACCGTCTGTACCTCCCCTTCTTCCAAAAACACCTGGGATCCCCCCATGGATTTCGCATGCGCGCTGGTCGTGACCTCATCCTGCAAATGAATTTTTTCCGAATGTAACGCATCAAAAATCAGAAGCAGCGTCATAATCTTCGTCACGCTGGCTGGATTTCGCGCCTCGTCCGCATTTTTTTCATACAAAATAGTTCCGGTGGAGGCCTCCATAAGAATCGCCTCCGGTGCCTGGACGGGAAGCTCAGCGGCATTTTCTGCTGCCTGCGCTGTCTCTGCGGTTACTGAAACGGGAATCCACAGTTCCTCCGCGTAAGATGTGAGCATACTATTTCCCCCCAATTCACCAATTCCAAGCTGTATGCCTGACACACATTCTCCCATCGTAAGCACAACCGCTACACCAATCGCTGCCAGCCCTCTCCAAGCATTTTTATTTAAATACTCTCTTCTCCTGTCTCTGCCCCCTTCGTCCCAACACATACATTCTTTTTCCCGAAACAGCTTCTTTTTCACAAACCAACACCATTTTTCCACACGCTTCCATTTCAAATACCACGCCTCTCCCTGCATGATACATTTTTCATTCATATCTTCCTCCGTCTGCACATACTCTCTTCTCAAGATATGGCATATCCGCCCGTCCCTATGCCAAAGAGAATTGTAAGAAACTGTCATAGACCACCTTTCCTTTTTATGGTATACTATAAGAACACAGACAGGCTTATAAAAACGTTTTCCGCTCTCTTTCTTGCTGTGTCGAGTCGGTGGCAAACTTTCTCGGCCTGTTATTACTATCTGACGCAAAAAACGACAGATAAATATGAATAAACAAAAGGTGAAAACTATGATGAGAAGAAATTCCTCCCTTGGAAGCGTTGGATTTTCTGCACGTGGCGGACGTTCCAGGCGACGGCACGGCGGTTCCTCTAAACTTCCGTATTTAATTTTAATCGGCATTCTGATTGTACTGCTTGGAATTGCCGCGTTCCTCTGGGTGCGCCGCTCTCCGGCAGCACATGTATCTTCGGTTCCAGCGACAACCGAAACGGATTCTGAAAATGGAGTAATTTCCCTTGATAATGCATCTGCACCTGCTGATGACAGCCTCGAGGGTGTCATCGCTCAGGCAAAGCTTCTGGCAGACGGTTATGACTATGACGGGGCAATCAATCTCCTGTCCAGCAGTACATACGCATCTGACGAGTCCGTGACGGCAGCGATCGACGAATACAACGCCACCAAAGAAACACTGGTGCGCGCTGATCCGCGTAAGGTAACGCATGTATTCTTCCATACACTGATTATGGATACCTCGAAAGCATTTGACGGCGACAGCCGCGAAAAGGGTTATAATCAGGTCATGACGACCAAGGATGAATTTATGAAGATTCTCCAGTCGATGTATGAGCGCGGTTTCGTTCTGGTACGTCTGCACGATGTAGCATATGAGGTGACCGCAGAGGACGGTTCCAGGCATTTCCAGGAGGGCGATATCATGCTTCCGGAAGGTAAGAAACCGTTCGTCATGTCACAGGATGATGTCTGCTACTACGAATACATGGATGGCGATGGCTTTGCCTCCCGTATGATTATCGGCGAGGATGGCAAGCCAACGAACGAGATGAAGATGGACGACGGTTCTGTTTCCGTCGGTTCCTATGATCTGGTGCCGTTACTGGATGATTTCATCAAAGAGCACCCGGATTTCTCCTACCGCGGCGCAAAAGCGTGCATTGCTTTTACCGGTTACAATGGCATCCTGGGTTACCGCACCGATTCCGCCTACAATACTGACGAGTACAAAGCGGAACACCCGGATTTCAACTTTGAGGAAGAACGCGCCAACGCAGCAAAAGTCGTCCAGTGCCTGCGCGACGACGGTTTTGAAATTGCCTCCCACAGCTGGGGCCACCGCAACATGGGTACGATCCCAATGGATAAATTCCGTGAAGATACCGATAAATGGGCAAATGAAGTCGAAACGCTGACCGGTCCGTGTGATATCATCCTCTTCCCGTTTGGAAGCGATATTGGGGACTGGCATCCGTATGATACAAGCAGCGAGCGCTTCCAGTACCTGTACAACAAGGGATTCCGTTACTTCTGTAACGTAGATTCCTCCCAGTATTTCGTCCAGATCGGCGACGATTATATGCGACAGGGGCGCCGGAACCTCGACGGCTACCGGATGTATTACGACCTTCCGGAAAGTGGAGTCGGCGGCGATCATTTGAGTGACCTGTTTGATGTCAACGAGGTATTTGACCGGTCAAGACCTACTCCGGTGCCGAAGATGACGGAGTAAGATAAGACTGTAATCCAATTTTAAATAAAAGAAAGAGAAATCGAACGAATGCTCGATTTCTCTTTCTTTTTTAAAAACCCCGGAGTCTTCCACACTCCGGGGCACACCTTTTCTTTCAAGCACAGCTTTCCGTTGCAAATCTTAGAACTGCACAATCTCCTCAATCGGCTCTGCCTTTTCCACATAATCTGCATAAAGCATCGGACCTTCGCCCTCATACTCCGGCATATACTCATATTCTACGCGGGCACGTACTTTGACCCAGTCTTTCGTCTCAAGCAGACGGGCATTTTTTGCCTTGCACATGAAACCTAAGAACGTCATATCTGCCTCGCAGCAGGTCATCGCCATACGTCCAGGAACAAAGTTGTTCTTCGGGAAATCCGGGGTTTTCAGTACCATGCCGGTAAATTCAACAGTCTTTCCACGGTAACGGTCCGGTTTATCCATCGCATCAATATACCAGATACCATATGCCTCCGGCGGAATCTCGATCACTTCGGCATTGACATCAAACGGAAGATCCGCTTCGGTCACTTCCTCAATTTCGCCCTCTGCGTCCTCAAATACGATCTGAACCTGCGGGTTCATGCCCTTTAAAGTACGGCGGTATACATCCAGATCCTCGATCTCGTCGCAACGGTTCATGATAATCATTTCCGTGTTGCGGACCATGGCACCAATCAATGGTTTCATGTTCTGCAGGTATAAATCAAATGTGGAACCATCGATGATCGTAATCTGCTGATACAGATCCCAATCGTTCGGAAGTTTCAGGGCATCCAGATTCCACATACCGTTCCACTCCATCAGAACTCGCTCCGGATTGTAAAGGAGCTCCAGATCCTGTAGGTATTCCGGCGTCAGCTTTTCCGCTTCCTCTATATAGACAACCGCTGTATGAGTTTGCTTTAAAAGCTCCTCATCATACTCTTCCTCGCCCTCTTCGCAGACAATCAGAAGTGTTTTTCCTTCGGTCTGGAAATAATCCTGCTGCATTGTAAATTTAATAAACTGGGTTTTTCCAGCTTCCAGAAAACCATTGATGAGAAACAACGGCATCTTATCTTCATTCATAGTTCATTCTCCTTGTATTTACGCGTTGAACGCTGCCTTCAGACCCTCTTCGTCCAGCTCGGCACCGATCACGCACACCTTTCCGGTAAAATCCGGTGCTCCCTCACGGATCTCAGCCTGCTCCGGAACCATATCAAAATGCAGCCATACGCCCTTTTCTTCACTCGGAACCATGCCTTTCGCACGCAGAACCTCGCCGTATTTATCACCATAAGCCAGATCATCCAGAATCTTCTGCAGATCTTCTTTCTTCATCACGCCGACATTCTCCAAGCCCCAGCTTGTAAATACATCATCTGCATGATGGTGTCCTTCGTGATCGTGGTGGTGGTCATGGCAGCCACAGCCACACTCGTCATCATGGTCGTGATGATGATGCTCATGGTCATGATCGTGACAGCCACAGTCATCATCATGGTCATGATGATGGTGCTCATGATCGTGATCATGACAGCCACAATCGCAGTCATCGTCATGATCATGATGGTGATGATGCTCGTGATCATGATCATGGCAGCCACAGTCGCAGTCATCGTCATGGTGGTGATGCTCATGATCGTGGTCATGGCAGCCGCAATCGCAGTCATCGTCATGATCATGATGGTGATGATGCTCATGCATATGCTCTCTTGCCTCTTTCATCAGCTCCTCTGCCATATCATCTTCCTGCTCGATCATCTCAAGAAGCTGTGCGCCGGTCAGCTCGCTGCATGGAGTGGTCACGATGGTTGCCTTTGCATTGTGCTGGCGAAGCATCTCAACCGCGCCCTGTACCTTCTTCGGATCCGCTACATCGGTACGGCTTAACACGATCGTGCCTGCATTTTCGATCTGGTTGTTGAAAAACTCACCGAAGTTCTTCATATACATACGGCATTTGTTGACATCTACCACGGTAACCGCACTGTTTAACATAACCTCAATCTCAGAAGCTACATTTTTTACTGCATTCATAACATCAGACAGCTTGCCGACGCCTGACGGCTCGATGATAACACGATCCGGCTGATATTTGGTCAGAACTTCCTCGAGGGAACGTCCAAAATCGCCGACCAGAGAGCAGCAGATACAGCCGGAGTTCATCTCACGGATCTCGATGCCAGCGTCTTTTAAAAAACCGCCGTCAATGCCGATCTGTCCAAATTCATTTTCAATCAGAACGACTTTCTCGCCTGAAATTGCTTCTTTTAAAAGCTGTTTAATAAACGTAGTCTTTCCTGCACCCAGGAAACCGGAAATAATATCAATCTTTGTCATTTTACTTACCTTCTTTTCTGTACAAATGTGTACTGACTGTAAATCATTGTCCGCCCGGTACCTGGCATCCCGGCAATGCATAGCTTTACATCGCCCGAATCTGCCGAAGTTCCGATCAGCCACTTATTATTTTACACAAATACCTAGTAAAGTCAAGCATCGGCAAAATCCCGTTACTGGGCGCGTGTGAACAGTAACTTTTTTAGCCTCACATATATGCAGCCTTTTTGAGACCAAAAACGCCCTATAAAGACACAGTAATCGTCCGCTTCCAGCTCGCCCCAGCATACACTGCCGTGATAAGCTCTGCCAGCCAGAACGCGTGCCAGACACCGATAGGACCGATGATCCGGCTGAGCACAAATGCGATCGGAATGATAATCACAGCATAGCGCATCAGGGAAATTTTCAGAGATTTAAGTCCCATTCCAAGTCCCTCAAACGCGCCAGAAGCAATGACGGAAACCGTTGACATGACAAAGCCCGGGCTGATGAGCCGGAGCGCCGTTCTGCCGATCTCCACCGTCGAAGGCGTCTGCGTAAACAGCCCCATCAGGAAATCCGGCACCAGCTCGCCAAGCAGGGTTCCCGCTGTCATGATAATGCCAACAATCATGAAGGCCGCGCGGAAGATCTTTTTCACCCTCTCCTGCTCGCCTGCACCGTAATTGTAACCGATCAGCGGGCGCATTCCCTGCACCACGCCGCTGGCTCCCTGATAAAGCAGTGCCTGCAGCTTGTAGTAAACACCCAGCACCAGAATATATACCTGCGAAAATGGTGCCAGGATCGCATTGAGCGCCGTCAGAAGCAGGGATGTCAGCGCCATATTGAGTGTTGCCGCGATTCCGACTGAATACATACCGCCGCAGATCTCCTTCGACGGACGCATTTCCCGCAGCGAAATCTCCACATTTAACGGTTTCACATGGTTTAAAATCAAATAAAACAGCAGCGACGCCGTCTGCCCGATTCCTGTCGCCCACGCCGCACCGCGGATTCCCAGTTCCGGCATGGGGCCTAATCCAAAGATAAAGATCGGGTCCAGCACGATATTGACGACGCATCCAATCAAGACGGCTGCCATCGATATTTTCATCTTTCCAACCGACTGGTAGACCTTTTCATATGCCATTCCCATCGTGTCGATCGTTGAAAACAGAAACACATTGCAAAAATACGTCAGTCCGTAGGAAATCGTTACCTCATCGCTCGTAAACATCCGCAGGAAATACGGAATCACCGCCATTCCTAAAATCGTTAAAATCATTCCATGTAAGGCACTTAAAAATACTCCCTGCGATGCTGTCTGGTTCGCCATCCGTGTTTTTCCTTCGCCAAGGCGTCTCGCCACCATCGCATTGATACCAACGCCAAACCCAACCCCGGCTGCGTGCGCAAGGTTCTGGATCGGATAGACAAGCGAAACCGCCGTCATCGCGTCCTCACTGATCATTGCCACGAAAATGCTGTCCACAATATTGTAGAGTGCCCCGGCGATCATCGATATGATGACCGGGATTCCCATCGAAAGCAGCAGCGGGACAACTGGTTTTTCTTTCATGTAGGTCTGATCCATTTTTCCATCTCCATTCCCTTTTTTGTTTTTCACTTTTCATGAGCGTTTCTGAGACATTCTTCGCAAAAAAAACACCTGGGTTTCTTCTGCAAAGCATTTCTTATCAAATAAAAAAGAGACTACGGACTTTACTGTTTATCTCAGAAACAGTACAAACCCTATAGTCTCTTTAACGCTTAGACAAGCTATTCGATTTTCGTTTTCTATCGCCGACCAGCAACTCTGCAAGCTTTTGCTGGCGATCTGCCCATTCCGGCAACCGGATATTATTATAACCGCAAGCCATTTTATTTGTCAACCACTCCCCGGCAAATTCCTGCTGCCACCACGTTTTCTTACGGCACTTTCGGTTCCAAAAGTGCCTACCCGTGAACAGAAACATGAGCATACAGAATGTGTATGTTCTACAAAAAACATCCTATTTGCGGGCAGTAGCAGATATCCCTCTCTGTATCAGCGAAAAGAGCAGAAACGCCGCCAGATCCACCACAACAACGCTCGCGCCCGCCGGTGTTGAGTACGTGTAGGACATCACCATTCCTCCAAAGAAACAGATCAGCGACAGAATCCCCGATGCGATGACCACCCCCCGGAAGCTCTTGAACACCCGCATAGAGGTCAGCGCCGGGAAAATAATTAGACTGGAGATCAGCATCGCGCCCATCATCCGCATTCCAATCACGATCGTGATCGCGGTCAGAACCGCTATCAGCACGTTATAGAGCGACACATTGACGCCGGTCGCCTTGGCAAAGCTTTCATCAAAGGTAACCGCAAATACTTTGTTATAGCAAAAAAGATATAATCCAAGCACCACCATGGAAAGCACCGCCGCAAACTGGACATCTTCCCGGCTCATCGCGAGAATGCTTCCAAACATATAGCTGCTGACATCGGTCGTCATACCGGTTGTCAGGGAAGTTACGATAATACCGATTGCAAGCGCACTGGCCGAGATCATCGCAATCGCAGCGTCACTCTTTACTTTTCCATGTTCTGTGAGCCGCAGCAGGAAAAATGCCGCCAGCACGACCACCGGAATCGAAACCTTTAAAGGTGACCAGCCTGCCGCCAGTGCAATCGAAAGGGATCCGAACGAAACATGGGATAAACCGTCTCCAATCATTGAGTAGCGTTTGAGCACCAGGCTGACACCCAGCAGAGAGGCGCAGAGAGAGACTAAAAGACCGCCGATCAGCGCCCGCACCATAAACGGGTATGATAACATTTCAGATATAATTCCCATCTTCTACACCTCCTTCTCCGCATTTCTGTCTTTCAAATGCTGTTTCGTTTCAGAATCAGTTTCCGAACCCATTTCCGGCTTCTGCATCTTCCTGATTCCATCCTTCTGCATCGGCACTCCGCATCTGTGCCCCAGAGTTGCCAGCTCTTCCCGTCCCAGGAAAGAATGAGCAATCTCACTCTTCACATATTCTTTCATCGTACCCCAGAACAGCGGCTTCTGCCGCATCTGCAAAATTTTTCCTCCCTGATGCACAATATTTGCCATATCATGGGAAACCATCAGGATTGCAACCTTTTCTTCCTGATTCAGTTTCCGGATCAGCTGGTAAAAGTCCAGAATCGCCGACGGATCGAGTCCCGTGATCGGCTCATCGAGAATCAGCAGCTTATCCGTCGCACAGAGCGCCCGCGCGATCAGAACACGCTGTTTCTGACCGCCGGAAAGCTCTCTGAAACAGCTTTTTTCCAGATCACGGATTCCCAGACGATCCAGATTTGCCCGCGCCTCTTTCTTTTCTTTCATCGAATAAAACGGGCGACTGCCGCGTTTTCCCAGGCACCCGGAGATAACCACCTCAAACACAGTCGCTGGAAAGTCCTTCTGCGCGTCGGTCTGCTGCGGCAGGTAACCAATACCGGCTTTTTTTAATTCTTCCGAATATTCAATCCTGCCCGAAGTCGGTTTTAAAAGTCCCAGAATGCCCTTCATCAGGGTACTTTTTCCCGAACCATTTTCCCCGACAATGCAGATGTAATCGCCCTCATTTACCTCCAGGTTCACATCCAGCACCGCATCCTGGTTTTCATAACCAAAACCTACATGCTCACATTTTAAGAGTAATCCCATCTATAATTCCTTTCACTACTGCTCTACTCTTCTATTGTCATAAACATTCACCATGGCTAAAGACTTTTTCCCATAATCATCTATTATTTTTATGACAATCCCTTTTTCAAGTTCTTTACGTTCTGCTCCATCAATTCCAGATAGGTAACGCCCGAATCAAACTGGTGTCTCGTCACATTGTGGCAGGAGTGGAACAACAGTGGTTCCGCGCCCGTCTCTTCCCCGATGATCTCCGCCACGCGCGGGCTGGAAAGCTCCAGGTAATAGACGGCTGGTATCTGTTCCTCCCGCACCTTATCGATCAGGTAGGCGATGGTCTTGGCACTCGGCTCCGTATCCGTACTGCATCCTGAAAATGCCGCCCTGTATTCCAGCCCATACTCATCGAAAAAGTACCGGAGTGGAAATTTATCACCGAAAACGACGAGACGCCGCTTGGCATGGGAGACAACTTCTCTGAATTCTGCATCCAATTCCGTCAATTTATCCTGATAGGACGTGCAGTTTTCTGCATAGGAAGCCGCGTGCGCCGGATCTTCCTGTTCCAGCACCTCCGCCAGCACGCCGACCAGCTTTTTCGCATTGACCGGGGACGTCCAGATGTGCTCGTCATATTCAATCTCGACGCCGTGACCATCGTCCTCATCCAGATACTCTTGAGCGTGATCTTCATCATGAACCGCCACATCTTCCATATCATGCTCATCCTCGCTGTGAATATGCTCTTCTGTGTCGTGTTCTTCTTCACTGTAAACATGGTCCTCTGGCTCATGTTCTTCTTCACTGTAAACATGGTCCTCTGGCTCATGTTCTTCTTCACTGTGAGCATGATCTTCCGACTCATGATCGTGATCACCCGCATGAACCGTTCCATCTGCATGAACATGCGTATGTCCATGATCGTGCGACTCTCCATCTTCCATGCCCTCGACGATCTCCTCCTGCACCACATCCACGCAGTCCATCATCGTCACGACGCGCTTCGGTCCGGTTCCCTCCTCGAAGGAATCAAGCACCTGCGAAAGCCACTGTTCCATCGTGCCGCCGTTGCAGACTAACAGATCTGCATTCTGGATTGTGATCATGTCCGCCGGTGTCGGTTCAAACGAATGGCTGTCCATGCCCGCCGGAACAACCATCGTCAGCCGGATCGAATCCCCGGCAATCTGCCGGAGAAAATCGTAATACGGAAATAGCGTCGTCACAACGTTTAAGCGCGTATCACCAGACGCATCTGCCCCTTTTAACGGATTCGACGATGAATCAGACGATGCAGTTCCCCGCCGTGGCGTACACGCTGTAAGAACACACGAAAAGACAATCAAAAAAGCAAGCATCCATGATATCCATTTACATTTAAATCCATTCTTGTGTTTTACCATATTTCTTTTTTACCCTTAACTTCTTCTATTTCAGTAAATGTTTTTCAATAAACATTTCGAATTACTATTTCAAATATCATTTTCTTTCACAACTGTTTCTCTTTTCAAAGCTATGAACAAACACAGACACTACTCCATTCTTCCATGTGACTCATTCTTTTTCTTCACAATCTCCGCTACTTCCGACGGATGTGCCACAATATACTGCGGATGGCAGCCTTCCAGCTCTTCCCGGTCACGGAAGCCCCAGAGCACGCCGACCGTGTCCATTCCGGCATTCAGCCCAGTTTCCATATCTGTATTCGTATCGCCCAGATACAGACACTCTTCCTGTTTTATACCCAGTTCCTGGCAGATGGCGAACGCCCCGTCTGGAGCCGGTTTTTTCGGCGTTCCCGCCTGCTCGCCGCGCACCACATCAAAATATCCTTTCCCAAAGAATGTCTCAATATTCACAATTGCCTGCTCATGCGGCTTGTTCGAAAAAACAGCCACATGTACACCCATCTCTTTTAACGACGCCAGCAACTCCCGGATACCGTCATATGGCTCTACGTCTTTCAGGCAGTATTTAGAGAAATTCTCCATATAAATCGGAAGCGACGCTTCATAATGAACCAGCTTCTCATCCCCTGCCAGCATCAGCGCACGCTTCATCTGCATCCGATAGCCATTTCCCACGATCCGTTTCGTTTCCTCCGGTGTGACATGGCGCAGTCCGAATGCATCCAATGTTAAATTTGTCACATAAGTCAGCGCATAAACCGTATTTAAAAGAGTTCCATCCAAATCAAATATACATAAGCGGTACATTGCGTTTCTTCCTTTCTGTTTCCATCTTTTCTTATAACTTTTTTGTTACTGTTCACGCATACGTGCTCAGTAACGGAATTTGCCGTGGCTTCGCATTTAAATACGGCAAATTCCTGCTGCCACCACGTTTTCTTACGGCACTTTCGGTTCCAAAAGTGCCTACCTGTGAACAGTACCACTTTTTTCCCCTCACAGCCGATTCATACTTTCACAGCTACAGGCAATCATCCATATAAACTCATCTTCGACCAAACATATCGCCCCGCAAATCACGATGTTTCCTGCCTCTCCTTCTGCATCTGCTCTTCACGCTCCCGCTTCGAGAACACGCATCCGCAGTAATTCTGCCGGTATAGATGATACTGCGCCGACAGCTCGATCGAGCGCTTATATCCCTCTTTTTTCTTGAAATCCGACGGCAGAAATGCCACATGATACTCTTCTCCCATCGCCTGCCCGATCGTATTGAGGCGCCCGGCATTTTTGAGCGGACTGATCGTGAGGGTCGTCGTGAACCAGTCATAGCCGCCCTCGGCTGCCAGCTTCGCCGCTTCCCGGAGGCGCATCTCAAAACAAATACCGCAGCGCTCGCCGCCCTCCGGATCCTTCTCATGCCCCCGGACTGCCTCATAGTAGCATTCCGGGTCGTACTTTCCTTCTACAAACCGGATCGGATGCACCGCTGGAAGCTCCCGGATCAGCCGCTGTACCTCCTCCGTGCGCGCCTCATATTCCTCTTTCGGTGAAATATTCGGATTGTAGTAGAACACCGTAATCGAAAAATACTGCGACAGATATTCCAGCACGTAGCTGCTGCACGGCGCACAACAGCTGTGGAGAAATAAAGTCGGAACTCTGCCGTCCCGGACTGCTGCATCCAGCACTTTTTCCATTTCTTTCTGATAATTCCGTTTCGCCGTCTGTGTCTTTCTGGCTGGCGGATTTTTCATTGGTTCCGACATTTTTCTCTCCTCTTTCTATAAGTTCCCATCTGTCCGTGCATTTTCCTTCCAGCACGCGATACTTCTATCCGAAACGCTTCTTTCCTGACAAACATCATTTTCATCCTTAGACGTCATATGAAGATATGCACAATAATTCATATTCTTCAAAACTTGAAAAAGCAGCCTGTACCCACGGACGGGTACAAACTGCTTTATCTTTTTATTAAACCTTTCAGGAAATTCCAAACAAATTTCCCTTTTTATCAAAATGATACAACTCTTACAGGAAATCGCGAATCCGTTTGCTCCGGACCGGATTTCTTAATTTACGAAGTGCTTTTGCCTCGATCTGGCGGATACGCTCTCTCGTTACGTTGAATGCTTTTCCGACCTCTTCCAGGGTTCTCGGATGTCCGTCCTCCAGACCAAACCGGAGAATAATAACCTGACGCTCTCTCTCCTTCAGGTCTCCAAGCAATGCATCGATATGCTCACGCAGCATAACAGATTCTACATTCCCTTCCGGCGTTACCACGTTGCCGTCCGCTACGAAATCACCCAGATTGGAATCGTCTTCCTCACCGATCGGGGTTTCCAGGGAAGCTGGCTCACGTGCGATCTGCATGATCTCCATGACCTTATCCTCGGACATGCCAAGCGCCTCGGAAAGCTCTGCCACCGACGGCTCATAGCCCAGTTCCAGCGTCAGCTTACGCTGCATCTTGGACATCTTGTTGATCGTCTCTACCATATGCACCGGGACACGGATAGTTCTCGCCTGATCCGCCAGAGCCCTTGTAACAGACTGACGAATCCACCAGGTCGCATATGTACTTAACTTATAACCCTTTGTATAATCAAACTTCTCAACGCCCTTAATAAGACCCAGATTGCCTTCCTGAACCAGATCCAGGAAGCTCATGCCGCGTCCTGTATAGCGCTTTGCAATGCTGACAACCAGGCGCAGGTTTGCCTCAATCAGGCGCTCTTTTGCATTCACATCACCCTCTGCTTTGCGCTTTGCAAGGCGGATCTCCTCCTCCGCGCTCAGAAGCGGAACAGTACCGATCTCTTTCAGGTACATGCGGACCGGATCTTCCGTGCCGATTCCCTCTAACAGATCGATCGCATCCAGATCGATATCCTCTTCCTCGTTCTTGAGGAATTCATCATCCACATCATCATCGAGCATCGAATCATTTTCCTTGAGGATCGAATCATCGATCACCTCCGGAATGACATCAATATTATTCTGCTCCAGATAATTGTAAATCTGCTCCATCTGCTCTGTCTGCAGATTATCGCCCATAAAAAAGTTATTGATCTCTGTCACGTCCAGCGCGTTCTGCTTGGACTTTGCTAACTCTACCAGTTTCCTTAACTTACCTAAAAAATTTTCTTTCTCCACGAATTAACGTCCTTTCGATTTATTTCGCTTAGAAGTTTCTTTATATCTAACGTGATATTGTCCCTCGATTGTTTGTGTGCTCTTATTTCCCTGCACCTTTCCCTGCAATATCCCGAAAGTACATTATATACGATTAAATTCTATTTTTCAACAATTTTCGAAATTTTTCGATCTATTTCTATTTAGGCAGTTACTGTTCACGCATACGTGCCCAGCAACGCAATTTGCCGTGGCTTCGCATTTAAATACGGCAAATTCCTGCTGCCACCACGTTTTCTTACGGCACTTTCGGTTCCAAAAGTGCCTATCCGCGAACCGTAACTTCAGGCACCCTGATCGCAATCTCTCTTGGTTTATTTTCAATCACGACCTCTGTCTGACTTCCACCAAACTCACCGTCCAGCGACCAGTCCACCAGCTCCTCCGACTGTACCGTCAGTTTCGAGGTGCGGAACTTGAATACGCATTCATTTTCGCCCTCTCTCTGAATCAGATAAGCAGCAATACTTGCAATGTCAAGCGGCGTGCGCGGTTTCCGGACCAGAAGCACCTCAAACTCCCCGTCATCCAGCGCCACGTCCATACCAACCAGTCCTTTAAAACCTCCGATCGAGGTCGTATTGGTCACCATTCCCAGAATAAATTCCTCTTCCAATTCTCTCTGCTCCCCCAGATGTTCCCACGTAAGGCGCATCCGGTAGGATTTAAGCCCTGTCAGGCGTTTGATAGCTTCCAGCATATATGCCTGATGCCCCAAAATATTTTTCGTCTCCTGCGGGGTCGAATAGGATACCTCCGTAAATGCTCCGAACGCCGCCACATAGACGAAATATCGGTTTTTACCGAATACACCGACATCCACCAGAAATGGTTTTCCCCGCACAGCTGTCTGCGCCGCTTTCCGCATATTTTTCGGAAGTCCCAGACTGGATGCGAAATCATTCGTGGAACCCGACGGGATATATCCTAACTCCGGGCGCTTTTCCGGGGTGATCGTCATCAGCCCCGATACCACCTCGTTGAGCGTACCGTCCCCGCCGCTGCACACGACCAGTTCCTTCGTTTTCGCACGTGCCGCCTGATACTCCGCATCCTTCGGGCCCTGCGTAATATAAACAGACGGTCCATAGCCCGCCTTTACAAAACTATCTAAAATTTCAAGAAGACGACTTCGAATCTGTTCTTTGCCAGATCTCGGATTGATGATAAAAAGCATTTTTTTCATAATCGCCATTTCTCCTGCTCCCCCACACTAACAGTATTTCATATTAATATATTTGTATACACGCGAAATGCATTGGGGATCGGATAGCGATCCTGCAGCTGTGCCCGGCACACCATCAAAACTGCTTTATCCTGATAACCGGATGCCCGTTTCAGGCGGATTCTGCGTCCGCACATATGCCATTCAACATGGGAAAAAATGTGGACTGCATCCGGCAGATCCTCGGTTTCCCTGATATCCGCCTCCGCGATCCCCAGTTCTTTCGCTGCCTCCGCCGCACTCTTTTTTCCGTCCAGATTGACATATTCGTAGAGGGACGCCAACAATCCCTTGCTGCTGCGCTTGCGGATCGCCACCGTATCCTCCCACTCAATCAGGCAGACCGTTTTTTCCTCGATCCGGCGCGGCTTTTTCGGCGGCTTGACCGGATATTGCTCCTCCTCTCCCCGCCGGTGCGCCAGACAAAGGGATTCCAGCGGGCACTTCTCACAGAGCGGACGTCCGCCCGGGATGCAGACAAGCGCGCCCAACTCAATCCATGCCTGATTATATTCACCTGGATGAAATAGCTCTTCTGACCGTGATGCCGTTGAAACCTCACCGGCATCATCACCGGCTAACAAATAGGAATCTCTTTCCTCCGTCCGGCGCACAAGTTCCGCCTCCAGGCGCCGCTCATATTTCTTTCGAAGCGCCGGCTTCGTGCTGTCCTGTGGGTCAGCAAACAGGCGTGTCAGAACACGCACCACATTTCCATCCAGCGCCGGAGCCGGCAGATCATACGCGATCGACGCAACTGCCCCGGCTGTATAACTTCCGATGCCCGGAAGTTTCAATATCTCATCCCGCGACGCCGGCATCTGACCGCCGTAGTCTTCCATCAGGCAGACCGCTGCCTTTTTTAGGTTCCGGGCTCTGGAATAATACCCAAGTCCCTCCCACAGCTTCAAAAGCCGCTCTTCGTCCACCTGTGCGAGCGAGGTGATGTCCGGGAGTGCTTCCATAAAACGGGCAAAGTACGGTTTGACCGCCTCTACCCGTGTCTGCTGCAGCATGATCTCCGAAATCCAGACCGAATACGGTTCCGGATTCTCCCGCCACGGAAGGAGCCGCCGGTTTTTCCGGTACCAGGAGAGCAATGGATCGCCGGATGCCGCCAGCCTCTCTTCTTCCGCATACGGTATTTCCCCCTCTAAAGGCTTTAACGACGCATAAAAATCTTTATACATATCCGTAAATGCCCCGGACAGATACCTCTCCTGAGATCACCTTGCATACCTTTCCGTCTTCTGTGCGGACCAGCAGTTCGCCCATCTCGTCAATTCCGAGCGCTATGCCCGTATACTCATTGCCCGGAGACAGGACGCGCACCTGTGTACCGCAGTTTGCCAGACGGCTGTTATAAACGTCCATCAGGGATTTCATGTTCTGGTTTTTCATGAATTTATCATAATATCCCTCATACGCACGCATGATCGCGGCGATAAGCTGGCTGCGGCGCACTTCTTTTCCTGTCTCCAGATACAGAGACGTTGCCACATCCCGAATCTCCTCCGGGAACTCGTGATTTGCCACGTTGATACCAATACCAGTCACGATATAATTAATACACTCTAATTCCGTGCTCATCTCGGTCAGGATACCGCAGACCTTCTTTCCATTGACGACGATATCGTTCGGCCACTTGATCTTTGCCTCCAGATCACAAACCTCCCGAATCCCGTCGGCAACTGCCAGAGCCGCCACCAGCGTCAGCATCGACGCGCAGGTCGGAGGAAGCTCCGGGCGCAGAAGCAGGCTCATCCAGATGCCGACGCCATGCGGCGCCGCCCAGCTTCTTCCGCGGCGTCCCTTTCCCATCGACTGATAATCCGCGACTGCCAGCGTACCGTGCGGGGCATCTTTCTCCGCCGCTTTCTTGATCTCGGTATTGGTTGAATCTGTCTCGTCAAAATATAAAATATTTTTTCCAGCCCACTCGCTGTCGATGCTGCTCTCCAGCTCTGCCTGGCTGAGAACATCGCCCAGGAAACGCAGCCGGTAACCGCGGTTCCGGACCGCCTCTATCTCATATCCTTCTGCCTCCAACTGTTTGATAACTTTCCAGACTGCCGTCCGTGATACATTTAAACGCTCACAGATCTCCTGTCCGGACAGGTAATCATCCGTTTCTTTTAACATTCGCAAAACTTCTGTTTTCACTTTTATTACCCCCACCATATTGTAAGTGTACTGACAATACATAAAAGGAACAATCCTGCTCCCACTGCCATCAGGATCATTCCGCCGGTCCGCAGATGCTTTCTTCCCCTTCCCCGGCGATAGCGGTCATAGCCATTGGCAAAATTCAGTACCGCCGCCAGAAGAAAGATTACCGGAAACAAAATCCGGTTTTCATCCGGGTTCAGAAACGCAAGAACCGCAAATATCACGATCAATATACCCACTACGATATGAAGCATATCCAGGGCAAACGCGATATTCGCGCTTTTCTTTCTTTTTTCCTGCAAGTTCAACGCATCCACTCCTTACTTATATTCGCAAACAACAGCCTCATTCTTCATATAGTACATAGCTTCTTGCATATACCCTTTCATCAACATATATGGGTATACATATCACTATGGGATATTATACCGAATGTCCGCAGGCTTGTCAAAAAAGAAATCGAAAAAGGCTGCGGTTCCTGCTTCACATAACCACCAGCCTTTTCTTATACCTTCTTTTTATAACTTAGAGCCGCTCACTCCCGGCTACTCTGCCTTTTGAACATCCGTGCCAACTTCCGTCAGACCCTTTACCAGACCGGCAATGCCCTGGATCTCGGACGGGATGATGATCTTCGTTGCCTTGCCGTCCGCTGCTTTGGCAAATGCCTCCAGACTCTTGAGCTGCAGCACTGCATTGTCCGCGCCTGCTTCCTTGATGAAGCGAAGTCCGTCTGCTTCCGCTTTCTGGACTTTGAGGATCGCTTCCGCCTCACCTTCTGCCTCGCGGATCATCTTTTCCTTCTGTGCTTCTGCACGCAGGATCGCCGCTTCCTTCTCTGCTTCTGCTTCCAGAATCGCGGACTCTTTCTTACCTTCGGCTACCAGGATCGTCGATTTCTTCTCGCCTTCGGCACGGAGAATGGACTCACGGCGCTCACGCTCTGCCTTCATCTGTTTCTCCATCGCATCCTGAATGGCTGCCGGAGGAATGATATTTTTCAACTCAACACGGTTTACCTTGATTCCCCACGGGTCTGTCGCCACATCGAGTGCAGCGCGCATCTTCGTGTTGATCGTCTCACGGGAGGTTAAGGTCTGGTCAAGTTCGAGATCACCGATGATATTTCGAAGGGTGGTCGCCGTCAGGTTCTCGATCGCCATGATCGGATTCTCAACACCATAAGCAAACAGCTTCGGATCCGTGATCTGGAAAAATACAACCGTATCAATCTTCATCGTAACGTTATCTTTCGTGATAACCGGCTGCGGTGCAAAATCTACAACCTGCTCTTTTAAAATGACTCTTTTTGCCACGCGGTCAATGAACGGCACCTTGAAATGCACGCCAACCGACCATGTCTCCAGATAAGCACCCAGACGCTCTACGACTAATGCCTGTGCCTGCGGCACGATCCGGATACAGGATGACAAAATCAGAAGTACCACAATCGCAATGACAAGAAAACTGATAACTGCTCCCATATTTCCTACTCCTCCTTACATTTGCTGACAATCAGCTTGACGCCGCTGACCGCCTGAATCTGTACCATCGTATCCCTCGGAATCCGGCTTCCATCCGCCGAGCGTGCCGTCCATTCCTGGCCGGACACCATCGCCGTTCCTCTCGCCTCGTCGTTATCAATCTCTGCGGTTACCCGCGCTTTTTTACCCACCAGCGCGTCCACATTGGTCCGCACCGTCTTCTGATTGATATACCGGAGTGCCAATGGTCTTGTTGAATACAAAAGAAGGAATGAAACAACGACAAACACTGCCAGCTGAATGTAAAGATTCACTCCCGCGATCGACAGGACACACGCAATCAGAGCGCCTCCAGCAAACCAGATCGAAGTCAGCGCCATCGACGCTGCTTCCAGCCCGATACACACTACAAACACCGCCAGCCAGACACACCATACTGCCATGTCATCCCCTCCTTCCATATAGGTCTTTTGACCCTGATATCTTAAAACTAGTATACGATATTTTCTGACATTTATCAACCAATCAGCTCTGTTTTTGAACTTACGGTTTTATTACAAACTTCTTAATGGAACATATCGATCTGCAGTTCAATTTATTTCTTCACAGCTCTCTATTTGCACAAACTATCCGGCTTAAAACATTGTTTCAAAAAATGCAATTTACTGCCGTCTCTGCCGTGCCGTCTCAAACAGCAGCACCGAAGCCGCCACCGCTGCATTGAGGGATTCAACCTTTCCAGCCATCGGAATCCTCACCCACGCGTCAGCAAGCGCCGCCGTCTCCTCGGTCAGACCATTTGCTTCATTTCCGATCAGAAAGCCGGACGGACCTGTATAATTTTCTTCTTCGTAGTTATGTTTCCCCTTTAAATGCGCCGCATAGAGGTGGATTCCCTGCTTTTTTACTTCCCCGATCGTCTGATGCAGGTCGTCCGTGTAGATAAACGGCACCCGGTAGATCGAGCCCATCGTGGAACGGATGACCTTCGGGCTGTAAATATCAGCTGAACCTCGGTCAAGAATGATGCCTGTCACACCCGCCCCCTCTCCGGCACGCAGGATTGTTCCCAGATTACCCGGATCCTGCAATGTCTCCAGAATCACAAGCTCCGGTGCCTTTCCGTCCGGGCTATTTTTCAGCACATCTGAAAGCTGATAGGAAAACTGTTCCGCTACCGCCAGGATCCCCTGCGGTGTCTGGGTGTCCGACATATGGCGCATGACCTCATCCGTCACCGTCTCATACCGGCAGCCAGCCAGCAGTTTTTCTGCTCTTTCCCCCTGCTGGCGCAGAAAATTTTCCGACACATAGACTTCGCGGCGTTTCTCCACCGGCAGTTCCCCGAACATCTTCGGACCTTCCACCAAAAAGACGCCCTGTTCCCGTCTTGCTTTTGCTTTCTTTGCAAGCGCCGTCACCGCTCTGACACGGGCGTTGCCCGTGCTCGCGATCACAGGCTGCCTCCTGCCGCTTTCGTCTCCGGCACTCCGTAAACGCAATCCTCATCCAGTGTTTCCAGCTCCTCCAGCCACAGGCGGCTGCACGCATCGCTCGGCATACGCAGGTCGCCGCGCGGCGATACTGCAGCAGAACCTACCTTCGGACCATCCGGCAGGCAGGAACGCTTAAACTGCTGGTTGAAGAAACGGCGGTAGAACACCTTCAGCCATTTAAGGATCGTTTCCTTATCATAAGCACCGTCAAATGCCTGACGCGCCAGGCGGTAAATCTTGCCCGGACGGTAGCCGAATCTTAATATATAGTAGAGATAGAAATCATGCAGCTCATAAGGACCAACCAAATCCTCCGTTTTCTGCGCGATCTTTCCATCCTCCTCCGGCGGCAGAAGCTCCGGGCTGACCGGCGTATCCAGTACATCCAGCAGAATATCAGAAAGCTCTTTCTCGCCACAGGTATCTGCATAATAGCGCACCAGATGGCGCACCAGCATCTTCGGAACCGAGCAGTTGACACCGTACATCGACATATGATCGCCGTTGTAGGTCGCCCAGCCAAGCGCCAGCTCCGACATATCGCCGGTACCGATGACAAGACCGCCGATCTTATTGGCAAGGTTCATCAGAACCAGCGTTCTCTGGCGTGCCTGTGAATTTTCATACGTTACATCATGAACCGACGGATCCTGCTCAATGTCACGGAAATGGATAGTAACTGCCTCTCGGATATCGACTTCTTTCAAGGTTGCACCCAGCTTTTTCGTGAGCTGGCAGGCATTCTGGTACGTCCGGTCAGTCGTACCAAAGCACGGCATCGTCACAGACAGGATATTTTCACGCGGAATCCCCAGCAGATCAAAGGCGCGCACGGTTACTAAAAGTGCCAGCGTTGAATCCAGACCGCCTGAAATACCAACGACAGCATGGCGGCATCCGGTATGTTTGAGACGTTTTTTCAATCCCATCGCCTGGATCGAAAGGATCTCCTCGCAGCGGCGGTTCCGGCTGCCCGCATCGTGTGGGACAAACGGGGTCGGATCGATCGCGCGCTCCAGCGCAAGCGGTTTCCGATCCAGCGTAAAGCTTACAAACCGGTAATCCTCACGGCCTTCTGTCTGATAGGTCGTCATCCGGCGGCGCTCACATTCCAGACGTTCCAAATCGATATCTGCGTAGATCGTCTGATTCTCAAATCGCGCTGACTCCGACAGGATATTGCCATTCTCAGCGATAATATTCTGGCCGCCAAAAACGAGATCCTGGGAAGACTCTCCCTCGCCCGCATTGGCGTAAATATACGCACAGAGCAGCCGCGCCGACTGACCGCTGATCAGACTTCTGCGGTACTCGCTCTTGCCTGTCACCTCATCGCTGGCAGAACAGTTGACGATCACCGTTGCCCCCGCCGACGCGTGTGCAATACTCGGTGGATTTAAAACCCAGACGTCCTCGCAGATCTCCGCCCCCACGACGAGATTTTCCACATTGTCACAGGAAAATAAAAGCTCCATTCCCATTGGCACCTGATAACCGTCCCAGGAAACGTCGATTGTCTTTTCCCAGCCCGGGTTGAAATAACGTCCCTCATAAAATTCAGAATAGTTTGGAATCCATCTCTTCGGAACCAGACCGAGCAGCTTTCCATCCTGGATCGCCGCTGCCACATTGTACAATTTATTGTTGTATTCCCACGGAAGTCCTACAAATACAAGCATTGAATCGCCAGCTGTAAAGGCGATCAGTTTCCTAAGCTCTTCCTTTGCCTTCGCCAGCAGCGATTTCTGGATAAACAGCTCACCGCACGTATATCCCGTCAGCACCAGCTCTGGAAATACCATAATCGAAGCGCCCTTTTTGCACCCCTCCTCTATCTGTTCACAAACCTGTTCCCGGTTGTACTCTACATCTGCCACCTTCACTTCCGGCGTTGACGCGGCAACCCGGATAAAGCCATCTCTTATCATATGGTTTGTCTCCCTTATAAATAATTTTTAAAAACATAGCAACTGTTCAATAGGTCTGCGCATTTACTGCGCTGACCGTACGAAAACATGGACCAGCAGGCAAAAATCCCATTGCCGTAGGCAATTTTAAATGGATTTTTGCGCGTGACTGTGAAGGTACTGAACAGTTACGAATTTATTGTAGCTGTCACTATACAAAAAGTCAAACATATATAAAAAGAGAGCCGCTTTTCCCCCACAGAAAGCAGCTCTCCGGTCACGTTCACAACCGTTACATTAAATAGTTTGATTGCTGTATGTAAATATACCACTCTTTTCCAATTTTGTCAACGTCACCTTTGTCATTTTGCACAATAAATCTTTTTCTTTTTTCGACAAGAAAAAGCAATTTTCACAGTTCTTTTTTACGAATCTTTCCGCTTTCAGTCTTTGGAAACTCCTTTAGCAAGGCAAATTCGCGCGGGATCTCATAATCTGCCAGTCTTTCCGCCAAAAATTCCCGAATTGCCATATTGGTACAACCACATTTCCCGCTGTCACTTCCGACATTTTCTAGTATATCGGAATTTCAAAAGATTGCCAAACTTGTACCACTGAAGGTTTACAAATTGTTTTTCTTTTTACTCAACTGCCAGAACGGATATTTCACGATACCGGCTGTGTTATTGTTTTGTCATTTTAAACGGTTGCTTTTCACTTCCGATGAATTTATAATAACGCCATAGGTTACAGTCTGAAACCAATCCCCGACGCAATGCGGATCTGGGGCGGACATTATAAACCGACACAGGAGGATACTGCCAAATGATCACCATTCAAAATCCGCTGACCTTTACTTCCTCTTATCCGCCCAAACGGTTAGGAGCTATCTCCGATCTGCTCTTTTTCGATATCGAGACAACCGGCTTTTCCGGCGACTACGCCTCGGTCTATCTGATCGGCTGCGTCTGGCACGACGGAAACACCTGGATTCTGACCCAGTATTTTGCCGAGACGAGGGATGCGGAGGAAGAGGTTCTCGACGCTTTTTTTGCACTTCTCCGGACAAAGCGCATCCTCGTCCATTTCAACGGCGACGGGTTTGACATTCCATTTCTGACGAAACGCTGTGTTTTTTATAAAAAGGACTGGAATTTTGAAGCGGTTGAAAGTTTTGATATTTATAAGAAAATACGCCCATTAAAGAAATTGCTGGGACTTGAAAATCTGAAACAGAAAAGCATCGAGCGGTTCCTCGGCATTGCCCGCGAAGATAAGTACAACGGCGGTCAGCTCATCGAGGTTTACGGTGAATATTTACAGACGCACTCTGAGCTGCTGAAACACCTTCTGATTCTCCATAACGAGGATGACTTAAAGGGAATGCCGCAGATTCTGCCGATTCTCGCCTACCCGGACTTTCTGACCGGCGATTTTTCTTTCAAAGGTTCAGAAAGCCGTGATATCCCATATGCGGACGGAAACTCAGAAAAGCACCTGCTGCTTCACTATGAAAGCCCCGTCTCTCTGACAAGTGGATTCCAGTTTTCTATCGGTGAGCTGGAGCTGTCGGCGGAAGGAAACCGCCTGACGCTCGACCTCCCATTATATTCCGGGGAACTGAAACGATTTTACAGCGATTATGAGAATTATTACTATATGATCTACGAGGACTGCGCCATCCACAAAAGTGTCGGTCAGTATGTGGATCGCTCCGCCCGCAAGAAGGCAACCGCCAAAACGTGCTACACCCGCGCAGCCGGGCTGTTTGTGCCGCAACCGCTTCTTGCAGATGGCACTCCGATGTGGCATGAATGCCTGAAAGCAGACTATAAGAGTAAGCAGCTGTTTGTGCCGTATTCAGAACAGCTTTTCACAGATCCAGAGACGGCAGTGCTGTACTTACATAATTATCTGAGAGAATTGTCCTTATAAATTACAGCACCCGTCCACGCTCTCTTATCTCCCGGATCACGTGTCCCATCCGTTTTCTCCGGACTGCCTGTTCTTTCGCCCTCTCCCGCGCAAGCAGCGCCCGGATGAACGCAAAGGTTCTCTCCTCGCCCTGCTCTTTCAGCATCGTGAGGAGATATTCCAGCTGGTACTTTGTCCTCGGGTGCATCACGACAAAATCTCTGCCTCTTTCAAAGTATTCCCACGCACACGCATCCGTATAATCTTTTCCCTTATAAACCTTCGACGCGGCAATCCGGTCCATTACCATCTCGATCAGATAGCGAAGGGGCATTTTATTGCCGACAAGCCCCCAGGACTTGTCCGGTGCAAAATCGATCCAGTATTCGAAATGATGTTTGTTGCGTCCCTTGTGGTGCAGCCATGCCGCCGAATAGCCCTTTTCTTCTTTTTCCGCCGCATTTGGGCTGCGGTTTCCCTGATAATATTTAACGCCGGTCACAAATTCCTCCCAGGAATACTTGGAGAGGTCGTGCAGAAGTCCCTGGCGGTACAGCCCTACCGCAAAGCAGTTTTTCATGACCTCGCATTTATGTTTCGTGATCGTCAAAAAATGATGATACGCATTGTAAATATAATTCATTTTCCTACCTCTTTCCCCTTTTCTTTCCTCCTATTTTACCCCCCGTATTCTGGTTTGACAACCCCACTTTCTTTCGCGGCTTTCTGGAAAATACCCGTTACTGGGCACACATGTGTGTACAGTAACAAATGCCCTTATTTTCCACAAAAATTTAACTATTTTTAAATGTCTGAATTTCCAGAAATTTTATGCGAAAACGTTTGACATCAATATGAAACTATGCTATTCTTGGAACAGGTCGTAAATCCATGCGACCATCACTATTTTTTATATTTTTTTGGAGGTATCATATGAACAGAGGTACTGTAAAGTGGTTCAACAACCAGAAAGGTTACGGATTTATCTGCGACGAGCAGGGCAACGATGTATTCGTTCACTACTCCGGACTGAACATGGAAGGCTTCAAGTCTCTTGAGGAAGGCGCTCAGGTAGAGTTCGAAGTTGTTAACGGTGCTAAGGGACCGCAGGCTACTAACGTAACCAAGCTTTAATCATCAACTTTCCAGTGTACCTGTTTTCCAAATATGTTTGATATATATTTTGCGAATACGTTATATTGATCTAAGTAAAGTGATTATAAAAAGGGGCTGTCGCATTAGCAAATATTTTTGCTGGGCGGCAGCCCTACTTT